>NZ_JASZ02000096.1 GCF_000735695.2 Kaistella haifensis DSM 19056 | reverse complement strand
ACGGTTTCAGGTTCTCTTTCACTCCCCTTCCGGGGTGCTTTTCACCTTTCCCTCACGGTACTGGTTCACTATCGGTCACTAGGTAGTATTTAGCCTTGGGAGATGGTCCTCCCAGATTCCGACGGAATTTCACGTGTTCCGCCGTACTCAGGATCCACTCAAGAGGGAACGAGGTTTCAACTACAGGGTTTTTACCTTCTTTGACGGACCTTTCCAGGTCGCTTCATTTACCCCGTTCCTTTGTAACTCCGTATAGAGTGTCCTACAACCCCAAGAGGCAAGCCTCTTGGTTTGGGCTATCTTCCGTTTCGCTCGCCGCTACTCAGGAAATCGCTATTGCTTTCTATTCCTCCAGGTACTTAGATGTTT
>NZ_JASZ02000095.1 GCF_000735695.2 Kaistella haifensis DSM 19056 | reverse complement strand
CCTGATTGAATTGACTTTTTTAGGACCGTGTGTTTACACAGAATATTTATTTTATAATTCTAATAATATTAAGTTAATTTATAATTTTCAATTATTTATTATCAAAATTTTTCCGAAATTTCGGAATTTCACTTCAATAAAATTCCGAAAACCTGGAAATTCCAGAAATTCGGAATTTTATTTTTTGAACATTTTATGAACTTTTTATGAACTTTTTATAATGAACAATAATGATGAATTAATTTTTTCATCCAATCATGTACTTCTAAAAATTGAAACCCTTCTTTTTTAGCTTTCTCATTACTCAGTGATTGATCGCTAAATGTATCAAATGGCGATTGATTTTCGACTGCACCATGTGAGTTAATAATAGCCTTTTTACCAGTTTCCTTTTCACAAATATCTATGATTTCTTTAAACGTAATTACT
>NZ_JASZ02000094.1 GCF_000735695.2 Kaistella haifensis DSM 19056 | reverse complement strand
CTTCATCAGTATTGAAAATCCGGTTCAGTATTTATTCAATGGAAACCATAACAGGAATATTGAAGAGATTGATGCGCTCAGCACAGGGGCTTCACGGTCTGCCAGCAAAGATTTCGATTCCCGCTACAGCCAGCGCGGCGTTCAGTGGGTGATCAAGACCATCTCAAAAAAAGCCGGCATCACCAAAGAGGTGCACACCCACACGCTACGCCACAGCTACGCCACGCATCTGCTGGAAGACGGCGTTCCGATCATCATGGTACAGAAACTTCTGGGTCATGAAAGAATTGAATCGACGATGGAATACCTTCATGTCTGCCAACTGTCGGATCAAACTCCGCACAGTCCTCTGGATACCGTTTTCGCTTTGTGCCGCAAAAATGGAAGCCCGAAGTAAGGGCAGAAGTGTAGCCGACGTTCTGCGCGCAGTCAGTTTATCAACTCAGAATTTTACGGTTCATCAGGAAAAAACACTTCGGGCTTTATCGTACTGCCGGACTTCAGCTTTGGGCGGTCATATCGATGCGTGCGACGAATGCGGAAATATGAGCATCAGTTACAACTCCTGCAGAAACAGGCATTGCCCGCAATGTCAGGGACACAAAAAGGAAGAATGGATCCAGAA
>NZ_JASZ02000093.1 GCF_000735695.2 Kaistella haifensis DSM 19056 | reverse complement strand
ATTGCCTTTCGAAACACTGCCAATGCCATCGGTAATCTCAAAGAAGGCTGGCTCGCAGACTTTTTCAAAAGGTTGAACTACAAGAAAGGAAGAGCAACTGCTGTCTCTGCACTGGCCCGCAAACTTGCCGTCATCATCTGGAACATGCTTGTGAAAGGGCAAAGCTACCAACCACCTTCACTATATCTGTTCCTTGACGAGAAAAGAAAAATTGCTGCAGCCAAAAGAATTCAAAAACAAATCACTAAATTTGGATTGACTGACAGAGATATTGAAATCACAAAATACTGATTATCAATATTAAAATTTAACGTTAGTCAGAATTATTAAATAAAAATCCGTAGAATGAAAAATAAGGTTATCATACGAATGAGTAAAAATATCTTTTTAAAAGATAAAAATTACAAAATAACTGTTAATGAAAAAGAACAATTACATACTCTAAATACAAAAAATAACAGGATTGAAATTGAATTAAATAGTCAAATAAATAATATTGAAATTTCAAACAAAAATATTTCTAAAAAATACAATTTTAATAGTGCTGAAAATAATGTCAAATTTTTAAATATTTATCCAAATTTAACTTATGACTTAGCATTAGGAATATTTTTAGGTTTTTCAATTATAGCATCTTTAATTATCTTATTTTTATCTGTAACTAAAGGAGTAAATCTGTTATTAATTTTCATTACATTTTTACCTTTATTCTTCTTAAAAAAGAAAAATTTCGAAGATGGATTTGAAATAAAGGAACTCAAACAATAACTTCTGCTAATAACTAAGCTTTCGTCTTGTCCGCAGGACACAAGATGAAAGCCCGTTGAACGGAAGCTCCGGTGGCTTTTCAGCAGTATGATGGTCCTCTTATGGGGATGTCGTTTTTAGGATTTAGAGGTACAAAGCAGTTTTTTCGGAAGGACTGCTTTTTTTGTGGCGTTTGGTAGCCTTT
>NZ_JASZ02000092.1 GCF_000735695.2 Kaistella haifensis DSM 19056 | reverse complement strand
CTATATATTGCGTTGGAGCATTTAGAGCCAAATTTTCTGCTGTTGTCATTTTGTAATATTTTACATTAAATTAGATAGCCTGAGCCAAAGGAAAATCAATCGGAATCTGCGTATTGGCAAAGACGTAATTGGTGAAACTTCTCAAAGCAATCAAAGCGTTTAGTTCTACCAAAGCTTTTTCGTCATAACCTGCTTCGAAGAAATTTTGCAATGCAGAATCGTCGGCCGCTCCTTTATTACTAGAAATAGACTTCGCTAGTTTTAAAACTGAATTTAATTTGGCATCCGAATATTCTGCTTTTCTCAACGCAATCGTGTCTTCATCCGAAAAACCTTTCATTTTGGCTAACATCGTGTGAGCTGCCAAACAGTAATCACAATTGTTGACCTGTGAAACAATCAGATTGATTGCTTCTCTTTCTTTTGCCGAAAAAGAGGAATCGTGAGAAAGTGAAGCTTCTGTTTCCAGCATTGCTTTTAGTGCTGATGAAGAATAGCCGATTGTGGCATAGAGATTCGGAATTTTGCCCATTTTTTTCTCAACGGATTCAAGGATAGTTTGAGATTCTGCAGAAAGTTGTTCTTTGTTTGGAACTGTAATTGTTTTCATTTTTTTGATTTTAATGTTAATTAACCCGTAGTGCATTATAAAAAAGGTTACTCATAATACGAAAATTTCGTATATTGTATTGACTATCAATCTAATACGTTATGAATAACCTAGATGCAATTTACGATTTTATTTTAAAGGAATTAAGAAAATTAACCATCAAAGAAAATTTTTATTTCAAACCAATTAAACCAAAATTATCTGATTTAGAGCTCATTGCAATAAATATTTCTGCGGAATATTTATCGATAGATTCAGAAGATCAGTTATTTAGATATCTTTCAAATTCAAAACTAAAAGGAATGATAGAAAGAAGTGTTTATAATCGCAGGAAAAGAAAACTCTTCTTGCATATGG
>NZ_JASZ02000091.1 GCF_000735695.2 Kaistella haifensis DSM 19056 | reverse complement strand
AAAAAACTTCCCACTATTTTAAGCCGTGAAGAAATCTGGCGAAAGCTTCAGTCCTTCCGAAAAAACTGCTTTGCACCTCTAAATTCTAAAAACGACATCCCCATAAGAGGACCATCATACCGCTGAAAAGCCACCGGAGCTTCCGTTCAACGGGCTTTCATCTCGTGTCCTGCGGACAAGACGAAAGCTTAGTTATTAGTGGCAGTTTTTTTTAATTTTTGTCAAATGTCTTCGGAATTATATTTTTGTCTGTTTCTCCACAAAATATCCAAGAAATAATATACCAACGATTATTTTCAAAAACTAATTGAATACTATTTATTCCTCTTCTTTCAACTTTTTCGTCTTTTTCTAATTTCGTTTCATAAGTACTCCAAACCTTGTGTCCTGCGGACAAGACGAAAGCTTAGTTATTAACTTCACTTTCAATTAAAGCTGTGCTAAAAACCATTTCATCAGTTTCTTTATGAAATTCCTGCAATGTCATAGTTACTTGTTCTTGCTTTTTTCTGTCAAAATAAGAATAAACTGCTTTTTGATGGTGCAAATAATTGTCTCTTTCCCATTGCCTTTTTGCTCCTTTTTCGCCTGAAACAACCTCATAACTTGCATTCATTAATGCGTCAATTGTTTTTGCATCATTCTCAAATGATTTGTTTTGTGCTTTTAAATTCCCTGTTGTCATAAATAGTCTCTCCTTAAACCACTTATAATTTACTGATTATTAGTATTTTGGGTTTAAAATAGCTTGTTTTTTATTGCAAGAATTTGTATATTAGAGCTTTAAAACCTTGCAAATATGTTAGGAAAAAATCCAGAAAAACTGCCAGAATTATTCCGCCCGATGTTGGTTGATTTTATTGATGATAAACACGAACTCGTTTTGCTTTCAGATAAAATAGATTGGAATTATTTCGAGAACGAATTTTCGCCGTTGTACTCTAAAGTGGGCAATCCGAGCCATCCGATTCGTTTTATGGTGGGCTGTTTGCTTCTGAAACATCTTTATAA
>NZ_JASZ02000090.1 GCF_000735695.2 Kaistella haifensis DSM 19056 | reverse complement strand
ATTGCCTTTCGAAACACTGCCAATGCCATCGGTAATCTCAAAGAAGGCTGGCTCGCAGACTTTTTCAAAAGGTTGAACTACAAGAAAGGAAGAGCAACTGCTGTCTCTGCACTGGCCCGCAAACTTGCCGTCATCATCTGGAACATGCTTGTGAAAGGGCAAAGCTACCAACCACCTTCACTATATCTGTTCCTTGACGAGAAAAGAAAAATTGCTGCAGCCAAAAGAATTCAAAAACAAATCACTAAATTTGGATTGACTGACAGAGATATTGAAATCACAAAATACTGATTATCAATATTAAAATTTAACGTTAGTCAGAATTTTAACGAAACGACCATAAAATGACAAATCAACAAAATTTCACTTTTATAAAGGCTGATAGAAAATTAATCAAGTTAAGTTTTGACGACATTTTGTTTGTAAAAGGATTGGGAAATTATGTTGAAATTTTTGTCAAAAACAACAAAAAGTATGTTTACTACAAAACCTTAAAAGACCTTATTGACAAATTGCCTGATGAATTTATGAGGGTTCATAATTCAAACATCGTGAATTTGAAAAATGTGGAATATATAGAAGATAATCATTTAATTGTTGGCGAACATAAAATCACAATAGCAAAAAGTTACAAAGATTGTCTGTTAAATAGTATTGACAAATTGCTACTCTAAATAAGAAATTTGATAGATTACATAAAAACCTAAACGAAGTAAATAACTTATTTTTTTGAACAAAATTATCTGAGTTGCTTTGTAAAAAAAGATTATGAAACAATTTTTATTTTACTTAACAACTATGGTATTTAGTCGTTCCTTAACAAAACCCACTATTTAATTTATATTTAAAAACAGGATTAGAAAACAGCATAATTTGTATCTTATAAAATAAGAAAATAATTTTCTGTTTCAGTAGTTCCATCATTTTCTTCATGTTCCAAGCGGTTGCAGCTAGTAATGCATTGATTTGTGGTCCCGTTTCTCCCATGAAGTAATTTTTTGCCAGCCTAAAATCGGTTTTTAAATGTCCGATGATAGGTTCTATTGCCGCTCTGGTTCC
>NZ_JASZ02000089.1 GCF_000735695.2 Kaistella haifensis DSM 19056 | reverse complement strand
ACCCAACCTTTGTCTGCAAAATAACCTTTGCGGGTAAGGGAAGCTGTGCCCTACCGCCAGTAAAACCCCGCAGAACCCGCTTCCAAAGGCTACCCAACGCCACAAAAAAAAGCAGTCCTTCTGAAAAACTGCTTTGCACCTCTAAATTCTAAAAACGACATCCCCATAAGAGGACCATCATACTGCTGAAAAGCCACCGGAGCTTCCGTTCAACGGGCTTTCATTTCTTGTCTTGCAGACAAAACGAAAGCTTAGTTATTGGCAGATGTTTTTACTTAAAAATATAAGTATATCCTAAATTAATTGATCCGATAGAAATACTAGCATTATTCTTTCTAATTGTATTTGTCGTCAAATCAAAATAGTCGAAATTGTACTTACTACTCAAATTTTGGTAACCTAAGTAAATTTCACCTCCAGCCATTTTATAACCAACTTTTGGATAAGCATAAAATCCACCTTTATAGCTCTCATTTACTGATATTCCGTAACCTAAATCTAAATCTATGAATAAAGGAACATTTTGAAACATGTATTTAGCTTTTGCAGCAATTGGCACGATCGATAAATCTTTCCCAATATCCTTTTTAAAATAATGTGAATAACCTGAAGCTATTCCTAATTTAAAGCTATTAGCAACTGTAGCTGTGTAAGCTAAATTTAGTCCAGCAGCGAAAGATAATCCATCAGAAGTATCTCCAACTGGAATTCCCACATGTGCTCCAATCTCAAAATTCTTCTGAGCGCTAGCTGTTAAAAATGTTAGCGTCAATAACGCTGTAAAGTAAATTTTCTTCATTTTATATAATTTTTTTTTGTTTTTATATCGGTTTTTTTAAATATCTGCCAACGGAAAAAGTATTTGCGAAGTGCGGGCTTTCGAAGAACTTTAGTTCAAGAAAGACAGAACGGAGCAAAATGCTTTTTCAATGAAGTAAATTTACAATAAAAAACGAAATTGAAAAGCATTTTTGCGGCTTTTTTGTTGATGCTTTTCAATTCAAGACTTTAATCCCGCATTTTGCAAATACACTGTTGAACTAAACCTCCGGTAGCTTTTCCATTCGCCGTTTTAGTAACTTTGTTTTTATTAACCTTTTAAAAACTCATGAAATGGCTACAAAAAAAA
>NZ_JASZ02000088.1 GCF_000735695.2 Kaistella haifensis DSM 19056 | reverse complement strand
TTGCCTTTCGAAACACTGCCAATGCCATCGGTAATCTCAAAGAAGGCTGGCTCGCAGACTTTTTCAAAAGGTTGAACTACAAGAAAGGAAGAGCAACTGCTGTCTCTGCACTGGCCCGCAAACTTGCCGTCATCATCTGGAACATGCTTGTGAAAGGGCAAAGCTACCAACCACCTTCACTATATCTGTTCCTTGACGAGAAAAGAAAAATTGCTGCAGCCAAAAGAATTCAAAAACAAATCACTAAATTTGGATTGACTGACAGAGATATTGAAATCACAAAATACTGATTATCAATATTAAAATTTAACGTTAGTCAGAATTTTAAACACAGTCGGCGGAAAAAGTAATTCCTTCGATTCTGACCAACGGTCGGAATTGCCGAAACAGCGACCTGAAATTTTCTGAAAGTAGGTAATAAATTAAACTATTACTTTATGAAGATTTTAAAATTTTCTTCTTTGCTTCTTGCTGGAGCATTTTCGTTGACTTCGTGTGCAACAATTTTCACTGGAACTTCTGATGCCATAACTTTTAATTCTTCTCCTGAAGAAGCAAAAGTGTACGAAGCTGGAGTTGAAAAATGTACAACACCTTGTACATACAAAGTTAGTCGTTCACTTTCTCAAAAAACAGTCGAATTGAGAAAAGAAGGTTATGAAAACAAGGTTGTTGGACTTGACTCCAAATTCAATAGTGTCTCAATTCTTAACCTTTTTGGACTTCTTGGTTGGGGTATTGATGCTGCAACAGGTTCATTGAAAAAGTATGACACTAAAGTTTACGAAATTAAACTTGACGAAAAGAAGTAAATAACAGAAAATGAGGAGTAAAATTTGCTCCTTATTTTTTTAACTGAATTCAAAGAAAAACTTCTGCCAATAACTAAGCTTTCGTTTTGTCTGCAAGACAAGAAATGAAAGCCCGTTGAACGGAACCTCCGGTGGCTTTTCAGCGGTATGATGGTCCTCTTATGGGGATGTCGTTTTTAGAATTTAGAGGTACAAAGCAGTTTTTTCGTAAGGACTGCTTTTTTTGTGGCGTTTGGTAGCCTTTATTGGTGGATTTCAGCGGTTTTTCCTCGCTTCAGAACATAGGTTCCCTTACCCGCAAAGGTTATTTTGCAGACAGCGTTTGGGTAACGAAAAGAAAATCCTGCGGCGG
>NZ_JASZ02000087.1 GCF_000735695.2 Kaistella haifensis DSM 19056 | reverse complement strand
CACTAACAGTATCTTGAAAAAGACCACAGGATCGATGCTGTCCTGCCCGCAACGGCCGTAATAATGAGAGGTTGACTTGTAGAGGAAGCTAAAGGGTACTTCCTGACTGATTTTACGGTAGAAATCATCCTGGGGAACGAGCCCCTCCAGGCTGAGTTCGTAGAAGATTTTCGGTTCAAATGTTTTTCTGCCTTGCATACGCTAATTTACGGAGAATAAACGATATATACAATTGATTTTCAATATTTTAAACCCGTTTATAACCACATTTTCTATTTCTGAAATCTTTTTACCGTATCTTTGAAAAGAGGTTGTGCAACAGGCACATCGTATTGGCAAAAGGCGGGGTTACAGCTTGAATCGGATTTCAGGGACTGAAATCCGCTCCTTCGCCTATACTCGGAACGTTATGCGACATCCTGTTTGACAATTTTCTTTACAAAATTTGTTTCCCAATTGGGAAATTATTATCTTTGAGAAAAATTTAGAGAATGAAAAATAACTTTGACGTCGAATTATTGCCAGAAGCTCAAAAATTTTTGGATGAATTAGATGAAAAAGTTCGTAAGAAAGTTTATTTCAATATTAAAAAATCTCAAATGACAAACGATAAAGAGGTTTTTAAAAAATTGAGTGATGCGATATGGGAATTTAGAACTTTATACAATTCAAATTCTTACAGATTATTTGCTTTTTGGGATAATTATCAAAAATCTATGGTTCTTGCAACTCATGGAATAATGAAAAAAACTCAAAAAACGCCCAAAAAAGAAATAGAAAAAGCAGAAGAAATTAGGAAACAATACATTCAATATAAATATGGAAACAAAAAATAAAAAATTTGAAACTGTTTCAATTGACAAAATGATTGATAAACATATTGGAAAAATTGGAACAAAAAAAAGAGATGATTTTGAAAATGAATTACGAATTGAACTTCTAGGTCAAGCTATAAAACAAGCAAGACAAGAACAAAATTTAACTCAAGAACAACTCGGAGAACTTGTTGGTGTTCAAAAATCTCAAATTTCTAAAATAGAAAACAGTGTTAAAAACGCTCGTTTTGAAACAATAATGAAAGTTTTTGAAGCATTGGGAGCGAAAGTAAGATTCAATGTGGAAATTAATCATCAAAATCTTGCGTTATAGAAGGACGTCGCATAATAACTAAGCTTTCGTCTTGTCCGCAGGACAAGAAATGAAAGCCCGTTGAACGGAAGCTCCGGTGGCTTTTCAGCGGTATGATGGTCCTCTTATGGGGATGTCGTTTTTAGAATTTAGAGGTGCAAAGCAGTTTTTTCGGGAGGACTGCTTTTTTTGTGGCGTTGGGTAGCCTTTGGAAGTGGGTTCTGCGGGGTTTTATTGGGTGTAGGGCACAGCTTCCCTTACCCGCAAAGGTTATTTCGCAGACAAAGGTTGGGTGACGAAAAGAAAGTCCTGCGGCGGACCGCGCTGCCCGAAAACGGCAATGGTTACCAGGTTTCCCTCCTTGCAGCACCGGCATTTATTGAGCAGCGTTTTGGGTGTGAAGCTTGATATTTCTTACTTCCATACAGCGTAGTCCGCAACCGTAGATCAGGCCGATGAGCAGTTTGTGTTTCAGGAGTTCAGCACTTTGAAGCATTCGCCAGATTTCTTGCCGGCTTAAAATAGTGGGAAGTTTTTTGACTTTTGGATTCGCGGGAAGATGGAGGT
>NZ_JASZ02000086.1 GCF_000735695.2 Kaistella haifensis DSM 19056 | reverse complement strand
AATAACCTTTGCGGGTAAGGGAACCTATGTTCTGCAGCGAAGAAAAACAGCAGAAAACACCCACAAAGACCACAAAAGGCCACAAAAAAAAGCAGTCCTTCCGAAAAAACTGCTTGGTACCTCTAAATTCTAAAATCGACATCCCCATAAGAGGACCATCATACCGCTGAAAAGCCACCGGAGCTTCCGTTCAACGGGCTTTACCTCCTATTTTATTTTTTTTAATGGAATCGGTGATTGGTAATTCATTTCTTGTCTTGCAGACAAAACGAAAGCTTAGTTATTATAGGCAGTTTCTTTAATTCAATTTTTCGGGCTCAACAATAAATCCTTTTTCTCTTAATTGATTTATTATTCCTTCTTTATACATCAGGTGCATAAATCCAACTGCGATAAAGGCGTTTTTTTGTTCTAATTGTGGAAGTAACTCATTCATCCAATTATTATTTCTTTCGGTAACTAATATTTTTAAATTCGCTGACCTGGTAAATTGATAGTCCAAGTCAAAATTCCTATACTTTTCTGAAAATCCGCATAAATTTTCTTTATCGTTAGTTTTTGGTTTTGGAGATGTAATATGCTCTAGATAAAATAAAATAGATTTCTTTTGATTTTTCCAATTAGTATCTTGGTATTGCTTATTAAGCAATTTTATTTGTTCCTCTAATGTTTCAAATCCTTTTTTAGTTATCTTATGTTTGTCAGAAAGCTTAATTAAATACGCATCGAAATGGTCATTCTTTTCATGTATTTCTACTGTTTTACATACGACCTTTGTATATTTTTGTTGTAGTTTAAATTTTAATTCAATTGCTGTTAATTTATAAAGATTTAGCTCGCTATTTTCTGTGTAAATTTTGAGTTTTTCAACTTGTTCTTTATTAAAATATTTTTCAAGATTATTATTAATTGTACGTGAATTAATCAATTTGTTAGTTGCTAGAGAATCTATCGTTAAACTTTCAAATAACGCTATTTCCGAATTTGAAAGAATTTTCTCAATTTTTGGAAATCTATTGACAAAATTTTCACCATACTGGTGTAATGTTCCTACTAAATATGAAGTTTTTTCACTTTTAGGGTTCGTGATTTTCCACAAAATTGTATTTTGAGCATTTAACAAATTACAAAAAATAATAAAAATAAAAATTGTAATCTTTTCTTTCATTTGACGATCTTTTGGTGAAATTGCCTATAACGTGCCGCGTATTGGCGATGGGCGGGATTTTTAGCACTGAACTTTATGCGGAGCACAAAACTTTCGGCTACCACTAAACTGTCTGCGGAGAACGAAACCCCGCCTATTGCCAATACGATGTTGAACTAAACCTCCGGTAGCTTTTCCCATTCGCCGTTTTAGTAACTTTGTTTTTATTAACCTTTTAAAAACTCATGAAATGGCTACAAAAAAAA
>NZ_JASZ02000085.1 GCF_000735695.2 Kaistella haifensis DSM 19056 | reverse complement strand
AGTTATTAGGCGTAGTTATTTTATTCTTTCACATTTAATTGAATTTAGTTGTACCTCTAATTCACTTTCTTTATTATCCCAAAAAAATACTAAGGATTTTTCGCCTTTATTTTGTGATGAAGGATAAAGTATTCCGGAAATTTTGTTCTTTCTATTTTTATTAAAAGGGTATCTAAAGTACTCAGTTACAACTTGAGTTGGTACATAATCAATATGTTCTCTTCCGTCTTTAGATATTTTCTTAGTAAGATCATTAACTAAAGAGTAAATAAAAAGTTTTAGATAATATTTGTTTTTATTTTTAATACCGAAAATACTTTCAATTTTGGGAAGTTTAGTAAAATCGATGACATAAAAATCATCTTTTGTTTCAAACTCACCAATTGTAACATATTTTTTTGATTTATCCTCACGACTTACAGTTTCTTTAATAGCTGTTTCTTTATCGAACGCACAGTAAAACATTGAAATACCTGATGGACTAAATCTATTTGGGTATAATGAATATTCGTTTGGAGGTGAAGTAATTTGATGAAATTCAGTTATCTCATTTTTTATTTTATGTTGTCTACATCTTAGCACCTTAGTCCCTTTCGGAAAAATACTAATTAATTTTAGATTATTGATTAGTTTACCTACCTCTTTTAGAATATTATATGCTTTAGAATTACTTGTTCCATTAGTATAAAATAGATATCGAGATTTATTTATGATAATATTTTTAAAAAAATTCCATTCGTATTTTAATTCATCATCAATATTGTCATAATACATATTAGGATCAGCCCAAGCAATATCTTCAATTGAATCAATAATGTCTTCAATTACTTCAAAGGGAGTTGCGTCTAACTCAACTAATTCTTGTATAAGTTCATTTGGTGTGAATGTTTCTCCAAGATAGCCACCTTGACTAGAATCATAACTCATAAAATTTGCAGCATCTTCATAAAAAACTGAAATAGAATCCATTATGAAATCCAAAAGTTCTTCCATCGAAATTACTTTTAGGTCTTTTTCACAATAATCGCAATAACCATTTTTGTAATTATTTCTAATAAAACGAGTTATATACTTATCTTCAAAATGATTAGAACAAATAGATTTATTAGGAATATTGTTTAAGTTTCTTGATTCAAGTTCTAATTGTCTTTGTTTAACACCTCCCATTTGTATACGTGTGGATTGATAATTACGCCTAACGGAAAAAGGCTTTGCGAAGTGCGGGAATTAGAAGAACAAAAAGTTCAAGAATTCACAATCGTAGCAAATGCTTTTTCAGATTGTCTAAATTAAAGAAAAAAACAATATGAAAAGCAGTTGCGGCTAAAATAGAGTAGAAGTTAAATTTTGAACTTAACCCCGCATTTTGCAAAACCTATGTTGAACTAAACCTCCGGTAGCTTTTCCCATTCGC
>NZ_JASZ02000084.1 GCF_000735695.2 Kaistella haifensis DSM 19056 | reverse complement strand
TTAATTTCCATGTCTTAATTTTTTAAATTAAACCAATAAAAACTCCAAGGATTGCACTTTGCTAAATTTGAAATTATTCTGATCGGGATATCTGCTTTTGGCGGACTCACCATTAAAAACTAACACCGTCTGAAGTATTACTACCAAAGACTTTTGTGCAATCTTACCTGAATTGCAGACGGGTTTTTTAAACACCATTGCTTAAACCGGTCTTTTCAAGGAGCAGGTACTAAGGTAAGAAATAATGGATTTGGAATATTGAATTTTTCACGCCGACTCCTCCTCGTTAGCGGCTAAAAACAACTTCGTTTTCGAGTAGGGGAATTGCCGACAACGAAAAAAGCTTTAGCATATAAAAATATATTTTCTGCGTTAGAAAGTTCATCAAATGATAATAGTTTTACATTTTGGAACCTATGCAAGGAACTTGATAACATCGCTTTTAATGAAATATTTCTTTTACCAAGACTTAAAAAAATATACACTAAATTAAATGTAAAAGATGAAAAGATTAAACTTAACAATTTTATAGAAATTTTTCAACCAGCAGTTCATCTAAGCGGAAATGAGAAAGAAGTTATGATTTTAAGGGCTAGAAACCTTCAAACATCTTTATTGACATTTTGTCATTCTTATAACTACGAATTATTACTCTCACATCCGAAAAACAACAATTGCACTCACAAAATAATTGAACTACTTAAAGATGAATTAACCAATTCAAATTTGATAAGAATTTCTAACAGAAGAATAAAATTGAAAGAATTGCTTATTGAAAATAATTTCATAGACACCATTGATAAGATTGCAGATGGCCTACGAAAAACAATAATAAATCTTCAGTCTGAAGTAAAAAAAACAGATAAGGGACTTGATAAAATTTTAAAACGGTAAAAATTACTGCGGCTAATAACTAAGCTTTCGTTTTGTCTGCAAGACAAGAAATGAAAGCCCGTTGAACGGAAGCTCCGGTAGCTTTTCAGCAGCATTTTGGTCCTCTTATGGGGATGTCGTTTTTAGGATTTAGAGGTACAAAGCAGTTTTTTCGGAAGGACTGCTTTTTTTGTGGCGTTGGGTAGCCTTTGGAAGTGGGTTCTGCGGGGTTTTATTGGCTGTAGAGCACAACTTCCCTTACCCGCAAAGTTTATTCCGCAGACAAAGGTTGGGTGACGAAAAGAAAGTCCTGCGGCGGCCCCCTCTGCCCGAAAATAGCAATGGTCACAAGGTTTCCCTCCTTGTAGCACCGGCATTTATTGAGCAGCGTTTTGGGTGTGAAGCTTGATATTCCTTACTTCCATACAGCGCAGTCCGCAACCGTAGATCAGGCCGATGAGCAGTTTGTGTTTCAGGAGTTCGGCACTTTGAAGCATTCGCCAGATTTCTTCACGGCTTAAAATAGTGGGAAGTTTTTTCACCTTTGGAATCGCGGGAAGATGGAGGTAGCTGTAAGGCAAGCCTTCGGTTTTCAGCAAAAAC
>NZ_JASZ02000083.1 GCF_000735695.2 Kaistella haifensis DSM 19056 | reverse complement strand
AAAGGCTACCAAACGCCACAAAAAAAGCAGTCCTTACGAAAAAACTGCTTTGTACCTCTAAATTCTAAAAACGACATCCCCATAAGAGGACCATCATACCGCTGAAAAGCCACCGGAGGTTCCGTTCAACGGGCTTTCATCTTGTGTCCTGCGGACAAGACGAAAGCTTAGTTATTAGCTGACGTATTATTTTTCATATTCATTTTTAATTATTTCTAATACTTTTTCAAGGTTTTCCGTAATTTCTTTTCCTGTGAATCTTAGAACCTTAATATCTATTTTGTCTAGTGCCTCATTAATTTTTTTATCTTTTTCTATATCATGAAATTGTTTTCCATCACAAAATATTGCTAACTTTTTATCTGGGAAATAAAAATCAGCTTGAGTAATAAGTTGTTCCTGCCCCAACCAAATTCCACTGTCTTGCATTTCGAAATAATTAGCAATAACTTCACCTGATTTAAATATATTTGTCTGTATTATAGGTTTCATTTTTTTTAAGAACATTCCTTGTAAAAGAAATAATTCTATTGGTGAATCACATCCAAATATTCTACGAGGTTCTGGATTTGAAAAACTTTTGAAATATAAATTCGTTTTGTATTTCCTATATTTTGCGTTAATTTCTCTTGATGATGTATTGTTTTCTAAAATTTTTGCTTCTTTTTTATCAAAAATAGGAGATAAAAAAAACATTCCCCAATTAAATCCAATTGTATCAGTATAATCGTTATAGTCTATACTTGAAAATATTTGATAATCCATTCCCATTCCTTTTTTCCAAGATTGAAATGGATTAAACTCAGTGAAAACTAAATTTCCTTCTTGACTTAATTGTTCAACATTCATTTGCTGGAGTAATCCTATACTCCAAGTGTCGATTTCACCATTACTTGTCATTGGCAACAAAGAAATATTATAAGGTAAACCTGTTAATGAACCATCTGCATTGTCTTCTATGGCAAAAAAATTGAAAACAATTGAAATAGCTTGAAATTCATTTACTCCAATACTTTTATAGTATTCATATTCTATTTCAGAAGGATTTACTGTTAAAATTGGAGGTTGACCTGAATCAGTAATGTATTTTAATCTTGAACTGGTAATAGGTAAAATTCCATTTAAGGAATGAAAATCAAGGTTTAATATTGGTGGAATATTTCTAAAATCAATTTCTAAATCTTTCTGTTTGGGAAATTTTTTATAATATTTTAGATTATCTTCTAAAAATTTAGGTCTATTTAGAATCATACGTGATTTCGGTGTAATATGTCAGCTAACGGGAAAAGTATTGCCGAAGAAGCGGGCTTTTTATAACCGAGATTTCAAAAGAAGCACTTCCCGAAGCAAAAATTTTTCCCTTTCTCAAACTTACAAATTTTTCTTTGGAAAAGGGAAAATTTTTTGCGGATATTTTCCCGAAACGTTCTAAGAATTCCTTCAACCCCGCTTTTTTGGCAATACTATGTTGAACTAAACCTCCGGTAGCTTTTCCC
>NZ_JASZ02000082.1 GCF_000735695.2 Kaistella haifensis DSM 19056 | reverse complement strand
TGAAAGAACTCATCGATAAAGACGACCATAAGAAACAGCATACCATTGAAAAAAAAAAGCACAAGCGAAAAAACAAAAATGCGGTAAGCCAAACGGATATGAATTTAATTGCTTACCAATACTTCGAAGGTGTAGATCTGATGGCTATTGAAGGGGTAAGTGAGGGATTGATTATGACCCTTATTGCTGAAATCGGATTAGACGGTATTAGGAAATTCCCCACTGCTAAACAGTTCACGGCCTGGCTTAGGCTTGCGCCAAACAACAAGATAAGCGGAGGCAAGGTGCTGTCCAACCACATCCCGAAAGGAAGTTCAAGGCTCAAAATTGCCTTTCGAAACACTGCCAATGCCATCGGTAATCTCAAAGAAGGCTGGCTCGCAGACTTTTTCAAAAGGTTGAACTACAAGAAAGGAAGAGCAACTGCTGTCTCTGCACTGGCCCGCAAACTTGCCGTCATCATCTGGAACATGCTTGTGAAAGGGCAAAGCTACCAACCACCTTCACTATATCTGTTCCTTGACGAGAAAAGAAAAATTGCTGCAGCCAAAAGAATTCAAAAACAAATCACTAAATTTGGATTGACTGACAGAGATATTGAAATCACAAAATACTGATTATCAATATTAAAATTTAACGTTAGTCAGAATTGTGTTACAACCATTGTCAATAAAGGAAAAATTGAGAGTTTTCAAAATTTTATTTAAAGGAAATAAAATTCATTTTCCTAAAGAAAACAAACCTTAAAACTCTAACAAAAACGCAACGAAATCATCACTAAAAAATGCAAAATTTAACGCTGAAAATTATTGTAAAAAATAAACGAAAATTTGGTTAAAATTACGCGTGAAAAACTGAAAAAAATGCAAAAAATTCTAATAAAAAAGAATCGTAGAAATTGAGTTTCTCCAATTGATGGAGAAAGAATTTTCATTACAATTGGAACGCATATTTGACAAACTTTGCTCACAAAATTTTAAAAATTTTCAAAATTCTGTAAGGAAAAATGACGATTTTTAGAAACCGCAAAAAATCAAAAAAAAATTGATTGAAAAGATTTGACAATCTCGAATCTGAAAAAGCTCAAAACTTGATAAAAATCTTAAATTTTATTGGAGAAAAACAAAACTGAATAAGCGGATAGCTTATTTTAAACTATGATTTTTGCTTTGAATAAATTTAAAAATAAAGCTGAAAATCTTAATGGAAAATTGCGTGAAAACATTGAAGTTACCTGCAAAACGCTAAAATATTGCGCATAAAACAACTACAGCTAATAACTAAGCTTTCGTTTTGTCTGCAAGACAAGAAATGAAAGCCCGTTGAACGCAAGCTCCGGTGGCTTTTCAGCAGTATAATGGTCCTCTTATGGGGATGTCGTTTTTAGAATTTAGAGGTGCAAAGCAGTTTTTTCAGAAGAACTGCTTTTTTTGTGGCGTTGGGTAGCCTTTATTGGTGGATTTCAGCGGTTTTTCCTCGCTTCAGAACATAGGTTCCCTTACCCGCAAAGGTTATTTTGCAGACAGCGTTTGGGTAACGAAAAGAAAATCCTGCGGCGG
>NZ_JASZ02000081.1 GCF_000735695.2 Kaistella haifensis DSM 19056 | reverse complement strand
TTTTTTTTGTAGCCATTTCATGAGTTTTTAAAAGGTTAATAAAAACAAAGTTACTAAAACGGCGAATGGGAAAAGCTACCGGAGGTTTAGTTCAACAACTCGGGAACAAAATTTAACAATTCAGAAATCATAATTTACAGTTTAACCAAAACAAATTCTTCAATAAAAAATAATAAAGCAAATTTGACCTACAAATTAAAACAGAATGAAAACAAAGAAAATTTTGAAAATTATCGGCTTAATTTTATTTTTGGGATTAGTAGGAATTATTGGTTTAGGAGTTTATTTTTACAAAACAAATCCAATTTTTGAAGGAATCGTTAATAATGACGAATCAAAACTTTTTTATTTCCCAAGCAAAGAAATGCAACCTTTCAAACATTTACAGCATTCTGAAAAAGTTTTAAAAGTTAATGACTCAATTAATATTTACACTTATGTATTCAAGCCAACACACGAAACGGATTCAAAAATATTTTTCATTCATGGCGGTGGAGGAAATGTAAGCACTTATCAAGATATGATAAGACCATTGGTAGAAAGCGGGTTTGAAGTTTATGCTTTTGATTGGAGAGGTTTTGGGAAATCAAATGGAACTCCAAATTATCACGGAGTTTTAACAGATACGGAAGTAGCATTTAAAGATTTTTTAGACTCAGAAAATAATGGAAATCGTAAAATAGTTGTTTATGGAATGTCTTTGGGAGGTCAACTTGCCGTAAAAATCGCTAAAGAAAACCAATCTAAAATCAATTTATTAGTTCTCGATAGTTCCATTGAATCGGCCCAAACTTTAGCAATGGATTATTCTCCAATTTCATTTCTTAAAGAAAAAGCAAAAAATTCTCCACAAGATTTTAACCAAGAGTATGTTGCTGTCCAAGACATAAAATATATAGAGAATGTTCCTAAAATAATTATTCAAGGGAAGAATGACAAAATTGTTCCTGCAATTAGAGGAAAAAATCTTTATAATTCTGCAAAAATGCCTAAAATTTATTGGGAAAATAACTCTGAACATATCATGACATTGATAAATTTACCAAAAGAAACCACCGAAAGAATTAAAAAACAATTGGAATAAGAAAAACTTCTGCTAATAACTAAGCTTTCGTTTTTGTCTGCAAGACAAGAAATGAAAGCCTGTTGAACGGAACCTCCGGTGGCTTTTCAGCAGTATGATGGTCCTCTTATGGGGATGTCGTTTTTAGAATTTAGATACACAAAGCAGTTTTTTCAGAAGGACTGCTTTTTTTGTGGCGTTGGGTAGACTTTGGAAGTGGTTTCTGCGGGGTTTTACTGGCTGTAGGGCACAGCTTCCCTTACCCGCAAAGGTTATTTCCGCAGACAAAGGTTGGGTGACGAAAAGAAAGTCCTGCGGCGGACCGCGCTGCCCGAAAATGGCAATGGTGACCAGGTTTCCTTCTTTGCAACACCGGCATTTATTGAGCAGCGTTTTGGGTGTGAAGTTTGATATTCCTTACTTCCATACAGCGCAGTCCGCAACCGTAGATCAGGCCGATGAGCAGTTTGTGTTTCAGGAGTTCGGCACTTTGAAGCATTCGCCAAATTTCTTCACGGCTTAAAATAGTGGGAAGTTTTTTCACTTTTGGAATCGCGGGAAGATGGAGGTAGCTGTA
>NZ_JASZ02000080.1 GCF_000735695.2 Kaistella haifensis DSM 19056 | reverse complement strand
ATTATAAAGATGTTTCAGAAGCAAACAGCCCACCATAAAACGAATCGGATGGCTCGGATTGCCCACTTTAGAGTACAACGGCGAAAATTCGTTCTCGAAATAATTCCAATCTATTTTATCTGAAAGCAAAACGAGTTCGTGTTTATCATCAATAAAATCAACCAACATCGGGCGGAATAATTCTGGCAGTTTTTCTGGATTTTTTCCTAACATATTTGCAAGGTTTTAAAGCTCTAATATACAAATTCTTGCAATAAAAAACAAGCTATTTTAAACCCAAAATACTAATAATCAGTAAATTATAAGTGGTTTAAGGAGAGACTATATACTGGAGGAACGTGGGAAAGCGTTGGCAAAATTCTTTCGATAAGCCCTACCCTAAGGAGCTGGAAAAACAGCGGTATGGAGGGTGGTGAAAAAAGTGCTTGATGAATGGGGAAAGCGGGCAACGGCAAAGCAGGCGGCATAAGCATTTTTTTTATCATCCGGAATACTGCTGTGCGCGGTGCCGAAGTGCATATACTACCACTGAACTGTCCGCTGAAAAAAGTAGTATATGGACTGCAGGCACATGGGCGTTTTGTGACGAATATTTCAACTTGGGTTTTTCGATTAGGTGCGGAACTTTTCAATTAGCAATACCCGAGCGGCTGGAAAGCGGTGGCTGGTAGCGGGTTTGCCGCTACCAAAGGAAAGCATTTAACATAATTTCAAATTATAGGGACAATGGTGCTGCTTTGCCAGAAACGCAACGAAGTGGAGAGGAGGGCAACGGATTTGCAGATGGCAGGTGCGTATAATTTCAATTATGTTACTTGCTGTGGGAAGGTACGTTTACATACTATTATGAATTATCTGTTTCAATTCCATAAATTAACTCCTTAATAGAAAAAACACTCTCTGAACTTATCCTAAAGTGCCTCAATTCATTATTACGCATTAAACAATTAGCCTCAATGAAATACTGATGAGTTGAATCAAGTTCATCCATTTTTGAACTCATTGCATTTTCATTTAGTTGATCTAATGAAGAGTTTAAGATTATAATTCTATTTACATAAATAACGCGCTCGGAAATCTTGCCCATTTTATTTTTATATACAATCTTGTAGACTTTACCTATAGTAAAACTTCTTGGTGTTAGTTTTTTAAATACACCTCCACTAACAAATCCTAACTTTTCTTCACTAAATATATTTTCCAGTTCAATTTCCTTTAAAACCTCAGAAGAATCAGATAAAATCTTCTTGCATAAAGAATCATTACTGTAAATACTTCTTCCGCTTAATTCATAATAATAAGAATTGTAACAAATATCGTCAGTAGTGATAACGTTTGGAAACTTGGAATTCCCTAATTCAATTTTAGAGTCCGGTATTACATAATATTTACCCTTCTTAAATGAGGTCAAAAGTTCAATATCCGTTGCAAAATCTAAAGACGGTTTGTTTATTTGAAAATTTTGATCAATTAATTTTTTAACACAAGCTTTTAAATCTGGATTTAGATCATTAATGGAACATAAAATTGTTTTTAATTTTATTAAGATCAAGAAAGTTGACCAAAGATGACAATGTCCAGTTCAGACAACATTGACGACATTAGTAATGAAATTTTTGATTTCCAAATTTTTCCTGAGAATGAAATAATTGCAAAGAAAATGGGACTGATCTATGCAATCAAAGAGACTGTATTTGTTGACAGCATTGAAATTTCGGACAAATTTATTGTTTTGAAAAAAAATTACTACTGAATATGTTAACAAGCGATATCCTTCCATTGAACAATATGTCATTTCAAATCAATATGAAATTTCGACAATGATAAAAAATCTAGGTTACGTTTATAAGGAATTTTAAAAAATATTTCCGATAATAAAAAATTTTATCATTTTTGGCAGTAAAATTATTTAGGAAAACACAATTGGAAGTACCACATAAGAAAGATTAAGTAA
>NZ_JASZ02000079.1 GCF_000735695.2 Kaistella haifensis DSM 19056 | reverse complement strand
TTTTTTTTGTAGCCATTTCATGAGTTTTTAAAAGGTTAATAAAAACAAAGTTACTAAAACGGCGAATGGGAAAAGCTACCGGAGGTTTAGTTCAACAAAGTATTTCTATTAGCGGGGTTGAAGTTTACATCATAGAGATTTTCGCTAGTTGTTCATTTTGTTATATTTAGCAAAAGCAGTTATAATAATCCCCGCCAACAGAAATACCCAACCGATGTGCAATGCTATCAAAATATCGTCATAGAGAGAAAATTTTCATTATCTTGAAAAAAAATATCTGAAAAATGAATAGAAAAATAAGATTGAAATTAAATGAGAAATCTTCCTTTTTTCTTATTGCTGTTAATATATTCAACTTTGAGAAACCAGAAATTAAACTAAACTTAAAATAAAATAACCTTCAAAAAAAATAAAAAATGGATTTAAAAAAAGTATTTTTATATGTTGCTTGTCTTGTTCTTTTGATAAAAGGCGGAAAAACTATTTGGGAATTAATAAATTTTAATCAGATTATGGAATTAAACGACGTAGCAAATTCAACTGCCTACAAAATTGGCTTTGTTGTGGGAATGCTAGTCGAAGTAGTAGTGTTTTTTGGTCTTATTAAAATCATTTACGATTATTTTTTGAAAGAAAAAGAAATGACCTCAAATACTATAAATTAAAAAGCACTGCACATAATAACTAAGCTTTAGCTTCGCTCTGTTCACTTCGTTCGGGTCGTCTTGTCCGCAGGACAGAAGATGAAAGCCCGTTGAACGGAAGCTCCAGTGGCTTTTCAACAGCATTTTGGTCTTTTATGGGGATGTCGTTTTTAGAATTTAGATACACAAAGCAGTTTTTTCGGAAGGACTGCTTTTTTTTGTAGTCCTCGCTACCGGAAGATTGTATCGTGTGGTCATTTTAAAAAATATTTCTATCTTAGATTACCAGATTTAAAACAAATGGGCACGCGAAAGTATTGACTTTGTTTAATTTTATTACGGTAGCGGGGAATGAATATAGAGATTATGCCGGTGAAATGGCCATTTAGATGATATGAAGTATTTTTTAAAATGGCCACATGGAAGAATTCGTGTAGTAGCGGGGGAATAATTATCGAAGGTTCGCTTGATCCTGCCTAGAATTGAAATATTTCTTTTGAAGCGGTGCAGGAGTTCGGCAAAACCGTTAACTTCGCTCGAGGCACGTTTCAGGAATTTGTTGGTCCTTAAATCCTCCGGAGATTTTTTTTTGTAGCCATTTTATATGTTTTTTAAGGGTTAATAAAAACAAAATTACTAAAACGGCGAATGGGAAAAGCTACCGGAGGTTTAGTTCAACATCGGTTTGGCAATATGGCGGCTGAAGTGCTTCTATGAAACATTTGTGCAAGGTTCAACAGCAGTAATTCTTTTGAACTTTTGTGCTAAAAATCCGCCACATCGCCAAGCTGCAAAACGTTGTGTACAATTAAATTAAAAAAGAGGTGAATTTAGAAGAAATAGTTAGGGCAACCTATGAAGAGGTTAAAAATACAGATGACAAAGGACGATTGGCATCTTATATTCCTGAGTTGGTTAACGTTGATTCGGAAAGTTTTGGAGTATTTATATCAACAATTGACCACACTAATTTTGGTATTGGCAATTTTAACGAAAAATTTTCGATTCAGAGTATTGCAAAAGTACTTTCACTAAGCTTAGCATATAGTATTCTTGGCGAGAAAATTTGGACAAGACTTGGAGTAGAACCTTCAGGAACAGCATTTAATTCTCTAGTTCAACTTGAAGCAGATAAAGGCATACCTCGAAATCCCTTTATAAATGCTGGAGCAATTGTTATTTCAGATATTCTACTTAGCAATCTGAAAAACCCAAAAGAAGAATTTTTATCTTTTATTAGAAGCATTTCCAATAATTCAGAATTAAACTATTCACGCAAAATAGCTGCTTCAGAAAAAAGCGTAGGATTTCGAAATGTGGCATTATGTAATTTCATTAAATCCTTTGGAAATATTGAAAATGAACCCTCAGATGTTCTTGACTTCTATTTTGATCTTTGCTCTCTTGAAATGAATTGCAAAGAGCTTTCAGAATTATTTTTATTTTTAGCAAACAATGGCTCTAACATATTTGCTAACAATTCGATACTTACCAAAAGCCAATGCAAAAGAATAAATGCACTAATGCAAACTTGTGGCTTATATGACGAATCTGGAGAATTTGCCTTTAAAGTTGGACTTCCTGGAAAGAGTGGTGTTGGAGGAGGGATTGTTGCAATCCATCCAAATCATTATGCGATTGCAGTTTGGAGTCCGAAATTGAATGAAAAAGGAAATTCATATAAAGGGATGAAATTTCTTGAAGAGTTTACAACAAAATCTCAGTTATCGATATTTTGAGATGAAATAGCCATGATTGGAACAAATCACCAACCGAAGATGATATTATAACCAATCTGGCGTATTCCATGTGACCCATAAAAATAAATAATAACACATGAAAACTGTACACAATAACTAAGCTTTCGTCTTGTCCGCAGGACAGAAGATGAAAGCCCGTTGAACGGAAGCTCCGGTGGCATTTCAGCAGTATGATGGTCCTCTTATGGGGATGTCGTTTTTAGGATTTAGAGGTACAAAGCAGTTTTTTCGGAAGGACTGCTTTTTTTGTAGCCCTCGCTACCGGAAGATTGTATCGTGTGGTCATTTTAAAAAATATTTCTATCTTAGATTACCAGATTTAAAACAAATGGGCACGCGAAAGTATTGACTTTGTTTAATTTTATTACGGTAGCGGGGAATGAATATAGAGATTATGCCGGTGAAATGGCCATTTAGATGATATGAAGTATTTTTTAAAATGGCCACATGGAAGAATTCGTGTAGTAGCGGGGGAATAATTATCGAAGGTTCGCTTGATCCTGCCTAGAATTGAAATATTTCTTTTGAAGCGGTGCAGGAGTTCGGCAAAACCGTTAACTTCGCTCGAGGCACG
>NZ_JASZ02000078.1 GCF_000735695.2 Kaistella haifensis DSM 19056 | reverse complement strand
CGATGCGATGCACGAGAAGCTGAACAGGGACAAAAACTACACACGCTTCCTCACCAAACGCCGCAGCTCCACGGTGGAGCCGGTGCTGGGCACGCTAATCAACTACCACAGCATGAAGAGGGTCAACACGCGGGGCATGAAAAACGCCAACAAGCATGTTTTAATGGCCGCTTTGGCTTACAACCTGAAGAAGTACCTGAAGTTTATCTCCCGGAAACCAAAAAGCAATGCCCAGATTATGCACCTTCCGGAAGGGATACTCCGGCTTTTTCTAAACCGGTTCCACAGTTCGCTGATCACTTCAATTTAAGCCACCCGAAAACCTCAGCTCCTTTGCCCGACAAAAATAGAAACCTCCCTTAAATCGCTTTAAAGGAGGCCGTTTTTTATGGTTTTACTTTGGAAATTACTGAAAATGTGGAGTTGTGCAACGGTTACCGATGTTGAACTAAACCTCCGGTAGCTTTTCCCATTCGCCGTTTTAGTAACTTTGTTTTTATTAACCCTTAAAAAACATATAAAATGGCTACAAAAAAAAATCTCCGGAGGATTTAAGGACCAACAAATTCCTGAATCGTGCCTCGAGCGAAGTTAACGGTTTTGCCGAACTCCTGCAACGCTTCGAAAGAAATATTTCAATCCTAGGCAGGAGCAAGCGAACCTTTGATAATTATTCCCGTCACGTTGCAGCCTTAGCGCTTCATTTCGGTAAAGTCCCTACCGAATTAGACCCGGAAGACATCAAAGATTACCTTTTTGAACTTCAAAAGCGATCAAAAACCCCTTCTCAGTCGTACTTTAAACATACCGTTTACGGACTGCGGTTTTTGCTGAAAACCGAAGGCTTGCCTTACAGCTACCTCCATCTTCCCGCGATTCCAAAAGTGAAAAAACTTCCCACTATTTTAAGCCGTGAAGAAATCTGGCGAATGCTTCAGTCCTTCTGAAAAATTGCTTTGTACCTCTAAATTCTAAAAACGACATCCCCATAAGAGGACCATAAAGCTGTTGAAAAGCCACCGGAGCTTCCGTTCAACGGGCTTTCATCTTCTGTCCTGCGGACAAGACGAAAGCTTAGTTATTGTGTACAGTTATATTATTCTTTTAGTTTTTTTATAAAATCGTCAATTAAATTGTCAATATTTTCTCTGTATATTTTTATTGCATTTTCATAAGTTTGATTTTCGGTTAACTTCAAGAATTTTTCTTTGTCATATTCTATAAGAAAATTTACAAAAGCACCAGAAATTGGATAAAGAATATCATCATTCAATTTTGTTTGATTTCTCCAAATTTCCTTAATGTCAATTTGGTTTGTTTTATATGTTTCTTGAGCTATTTTTAGCTTTTCATTTTTTTGTTGGTCGAAGCAAACTCCAATACCTTCATTAATAAATTTAGTTCTAATGTTGTCATTATTTATCCAAAATGAAATATTATGAGCTATTTCGTGTCCTGGTGTTTGATTTAAGCGATTATGAGAAATACAAAATACGGGATTTGAAAATCCAAGATTTGTATTTAGTATTTGATTGTAACTTTCATTTATGTTCCAAACAAAAAAATCTATTTTTTTTGGCAATTTAGAATTAAAAAATGCATTAATTTGTTCAAAAGCAATTTGTCTTGTCTTTGTTATTCTTTCAATTTCAATTTCATTAATTGAATTCTCAAAATGAAAGATAATGTTTTGTGTTTCTCTTATTTTCCAGTTTTTGTAATACTCATCTAAACCAGTTAGCATTCCAAATTTTTTTAACTCCTTTTCAGAATTTTTAGTTCCTTTAATTTTTAGTGCTTCATTATAAAATAATTTAGCATCATCAAGTTTTCCAGTTCCAAAACTATTTTTTGCTAGTTCAATAAATGTCCAAGATTTCTGCCAATTTTCTGACATTAATTTTTTAGCACTCTCAAGATAAGGAATTGCATTTTTAAAGTTTCCTTTTTCGTCTTCAGCTCTTGCAATTAATAAAATTATTTCAAAATCGTTAGGTTCTGACTGTAAAATCTGTTTTCCGATTTCTATTGTTTTATCATAATTGCCTTTCCAAAAATTATCTACCATTTCCTTTTTTTGTGAAAATGCAACGATAGAGTATAATAAAAATAATAATAAAATATGTTTCTTCATTTTTTAAACGCTCTTTTTGTCAATAATTGCCACCAACGGAAAAGTATTGCAGAATGCGGGGTTTAATTGCGATTCTGGAATACTAAAACAAAATTAATTAATAAACAAAACCTACTGCGTGTAACATTCACCCCCGCTTTTGCAAAACCGATGTGCCTGTTGCACAACCTCTTTTCAAAGATACGGTAAAAAGATTTCAGAAATAGAAAATGTGGTTATAAACGGGTTTAAAATATTGAAAATCAATTGTATATATCGTTTATTCTCCGTAAATTAGCGTATGCAAGGCAGAAAAACATTTGAACCGAAAATCTTCTACGAACTCAGCCTGGAGGGGCTCGTTCCCCAGGATGATTTCTACCGTAAAATCAGTCAGGAAGTACCCTTTAGCTTCCTCTACAAGTCAACCTCTCATTATTACGGCCGTTGCGGGCAGGACAGCATCGATCCTGT
>NZ_JASZ02000077.1 GCF_000735695.2 Kaistella haifensis DSM 19056 | reverse complement strand
TTTTTTTTGTAGCCATTTCATGAGTTTTTAAAAGGTTAATAAAAACAAAGTTACTAAAACGGCGAATGGGAAAAGCTACCGGAGGTTTAGTTCAACAGTGTATTGGCAAAAGACGGGGTGAATATTGTCTTTGAGAATTCAGTTAGCAATATCCGCAAAATGCTTTTCATATTTCTTTTTTCCGTAATTTAGAAATCTGAAAAAGCATTTTGCTCAGGTTAGGTATTCCTTTGAAATTGCCAGCAAAGTAGCCCGTCCTTCGCCAATACTTTTTCCGTTGTACGATATTTTAATTGAACGCACGTTATCAGAATATCGTTTTTGAAACATTAATGTAGTTGAGAAATGGATTGGAAGAGATTTGCAAAAATGAAAATAGACGAAACGCTGTGACAACACAGAAAGCGTTTTTTTAGAATATTAACAATTAAATGATTTATTAATTTAAAAATTAAGACAATGAAAAAAATTATTATTATGGCTGGTGTTTTGACAGCTGGAATCATGAGTGCTAATAACAATTTACCAATTAGTGAAAATGAAATTACTAGTGCTCAAGAAGTGGTTACGAATCTTGAACAAACAAACACTTTGGAAAATAAGCTAATGATTGAACAAGTATGTGTTGTTTTTCATGCAACTTGTACTTCTGCATACAGTTGTTGGCCTGAAGATACTCCTATGGAGCGTGTGTATGAATGGGCTGATAATATACAGAATAACTATTGTATGATTGATAGTCCTTTTCAACCTTAAAAGTTTCTAATTAATATTAAAGTACTTTTAATTATATTAATTTTTAACCGCTCAATAAAATTTTTAATGATAATTTTTTTTGAGCGGTTTTTATAAAAAAATAGTGTGATATGAAATTCATTAATAATCAATTACTAAAAATATTTTTTTTTCTATTTTTTTCTTTATCTTTTTCACAAATTGATAATGATAATAAATTACTTGGAGAATTTACCTATTTATTTCAATATAAACCAAATACTTTGAATCCAAATCATATTGTTCAAGAACTTTTCACTTTTCAGATAAGTCAAGATAAGGCTTTTTTTATAAGCGAAAATAAATTGAAATTTGATTCAATTTTCATCTCTCAATTTAAAACCAATAAAACTAATATTGACATGAGAAATTTTCCGAACAAGCCAACATCAAAATTTTTAATCATCCAAACAAGTGATGGTTCTAATTATTATGAAAGAATTGGAAGAAGTGTGTTATTTTATAATTCCCCGATAATAAAAGATTGGAAATTAAGTACTGAAAACAAAAAAATTAACGGCATAGAATGTAAAAAAGCAGAAGTTAGATATAAGGGAAGAGATTGGACTGCGTGGTATTCCACAGCATTACCTTTTCCGTATGGACCTTATAAATTTAATGGTCTTCCAGGTTTAATCATAAAAATAACTGATAAAACTGGAGATTATGATTTTGAACTTGTAAAATCAGTAGCAAGTTCAAATTTAAAAGGAATGACCGTATCAGTTAATAAAATGCATTACGAAAAAGCGAAACAAGTTACGAAAAGTGAATTAATTCAAGCAAGAAAGAATTTCAGAGAGAATATTAAATATGAATTAGAAAATACAGGTACAAGTTTCTCCAATAAAATTGAAAGAAATAGAATAGATGAAAGGGACAAAAAAGGTTATAATCCAATAGAATTAGAAGATTAAAACATCGTACAATAACTAAGCTTTCGTTTTGTCTGCAAGACAAGAAATGAAAGCCCGTTGAACGGAAGCTCCGGTGGCTTTTCAGCAGTATGATGGTCCTCTTATGGGGATGTCGTTTTTAGAATTTAGAGGTGCAAAGCAGTTTTTCAGAAGGACTGCTTTTTTTTGTGGCGTTGGGTAGCCTTTGGAAG
>NZ_JASZ02000076.1 GCF_000735695.2 Kaistella haifensis DSM 19056 | reverse complement strand
GTAGCCCAGGAAAAGGCGGATGGAGAGGCTGTCTGAACAGAACCGCAGCAAGGCGCGGTCGCTGTTTAAATTGTTCAGGTAGCCCACTAACAGTATCTTGAAAAAGACCACAGGATCGATGCTGTCCTGCCCGCAACGGCCGTAATAATGAGAGGTTGACTTGTAGAGGAAGCTAAAGGGTACTTCCTGACTGATTTTACGGTAGAAATCATCCTGGGGAACGAGCCCCTCCAGGCTGAGTTCGTAGAAGATTTTCGGTTCAAATGTTTTTCTGCCTTGCATACGCTAATTTACGGAGAATAAACGATATATACAATTGATTTTCAATATTTTAAACCCGTTTATAACCACATTTTCTATTTCTGAAATCTTTTTACCGTATCTTTGAAAAGAGGTTGTGCAACAGGCACATTGTATTGGCAAAATGCGGGGTTAAAGTCTAAGTTGAACTTTTTGTAATATTTAGTCGCAAAAAAAACTTTTCGTTTCACGAAAGTTTTGTAATTTAGTAAAACGAAAAAATTTTTTGCTTCATTCGGTTTAAGTTGAACATTTTCAGCTTTTTAGTCCGCACTTCGCCAATACTTTTTCCGTTGGTGGCAATTTTACAAACCAACTGCAAAGACAAACAACATTTGACATTAAACGATGAAATTAAAAAAAACACTGTTATTGATGACTCTTGCCATAATTCTATATTTGGGAATTGGTTCATTGCTTTTATATACTGAAACAATTCAAAGATTATATATTTTTCCAGGTTGGTCAATAAAACACGGTAACACAGACGAAGATAATTCAACAGTTAGTTCAGACGGACCAATTATTATTTACGAAAATAACAAAATATTAGGTTATCAAATATTTCCAAAAGACACTTTGTTTACAACGAGCAAAGTTGAAATTAGCAAGCAAGATACTTTAAGTTGTTATGTTGATGAAACAAAAGATACGTTCAAATTTCAATTAAAAGATAGTTTGGAAATTGAACCAACAGAATATGCCTTACCCAATAAAATGCTTGTCATTTCTGACATTGAAGGGAATTTTAAAGGTTTTAAATCTATATTATTAGGCAATAAAATCATTGACAATAAACTGAATTGGAAATTCGGAAATAATCATTTAGTGTTGGTTGGAGACTTCTTTGACAGAGGTTTGAATATTACAGAATGCTTATGGTTGATATACAAACTCGAAAAAGAAGCGGAAAAACAAGGCGGAAAAGTCCATTTTATTTTAGGAAATCACGAAATGATGAACCTAAAAAGTGAATTAAGATATGTTCGAGATAAATACCACGAAAATGCAGACACTCTAAAGTTAGACTATAAAAAATGGTACGCAAATAATACAGAATTAGGCAGATGGTTAAGAACAAAAAATGGCGTTGAAAAAATTGGTGATTATTTATTTGTTCACGCAGGTATTAGAAAAGGTTTTCCTGAAAAATACATTTTAAAAGAAATTAACGAGAACATAAGAAAATCAATCGATACAAATTTTGAGAAAGGTAAAAAACGAGATGATATTTTTATAGGAAATGAAAGTCCACTTTGGTATCGTGGTATAGCAAAAGAAGATGAGAACCAAAAGGATATAGAAAAAACGTTAGCGAAATTTAAGGCTTCAAAAATGATTATCGGACATACGATTTTTGAAGAAATCCAGTACTTGTATAATCAAAAAGTTATTACAATTGATTTAGAACACAAAGCAAATTCTGATAAAGGAAAAATGTATGCTCTTTGGTTTGAAAACAATGACTTCAAAATAACCGACCAAAATGGAGCAAAGACAACACTGAAATAAAAAAAACTGCCACCAATAACTAAGCTTTCGTTTTGTCTGCAAGACAAGAAATGAAAGCCCGTTGAACGGAA
>NZ_JASZ02000075.1 GCF_000735695.2 Kaistella haifensis DSM 19056 | reverse complement strand
CAAATTATAAAGATGTTTCAGAAGCAAACAGCCCACCATAAAACGAATCGGATGGCTCGGATTGCCCACTTTAGAGTACAACGGCGAAAATTCGTTCTCGAAATAATTCCAATCTATTTTATCTGAAAGCAAAACGAGTTCGTGTTTATCATCAATAAAATCAACCAACATCGGGCGGAATAATTCTGGCAGTTTTTCTGGATTTTTTCCTAACATATTTGCAAGGTTTTAAAGCTCTAATATACAAATTCTTGCAATAAAAAACAAGCTATTTTAAACCCAAAATACTAATAATCAGTAAATTATAAGTGGTTTAAGGAGAGACTAAGTATATATCTTGTAAAATTTTTGATGAAAATATTTTTTGTTTTACTTTATAAGTTAATAAATATGAAACTTCGGATAAAAATTTAACTTTTTTTCTCGTACTAAAATCACTTTACTTTGAATGTCTAATTATATCTCTATGTTCGTCCCACTCCTTAATAACTAAATGAACAACATCATCATATATTTCATGTGCTTGAGTTGGTAAATCGTGATATCTTTCAAATAGTATTAATAAAAAAGTTAAAAATATTGGTCTGTTAGCAAGATCTTTATAAGGTTTCTTATCAAGAATAGATATGAAATTATTGTTTTTTGGTAACCATTTTTTAGATATATCCTAAATTTGCTTTACATTAAGTGGTGATATTTCTAAAATTTCAAAATTATCTAGGAGTTTATTTAATTCGGATTTACGAACTGTCGCTAATATTTTTGAATCAGTTAGTTTGAGACCTAGTTTTTCAATATCTCTGATTGTATTATTTTGTATTTCTTTGCTTATTTCATCAATGCCATCAAGTATTAAAAGACAGTTTATATTATTCAATAAAGATGATAAAAAATCTTGAGCACTTAATTCTCCTACAAAAGTTTCTACTTTTTCTCTTAATATTATTTCATCATAGGTCGTATTCCTTTTTTTATCTTTTTTTTTCTGTATCAGTTCGTACTTTATAATCTTATCCTCATATTTAATATTTAAAACATCTAAAATGAACTTATAAATTGTTGTGGTTGTCGGAATGTCTCTTAATCTTACTAAAATTAATGATGTTAAGTTAGAGTAAGAATCATAATTTTGAATGTATTCTAAAATTAAACGTTTTACTGTCGTCGTTTTTCCAGCACCTGGTGCGCCCACTAATAAAATGTTTTCTGCTGAATTTAATATTTCTCTTTCAGAAACCTTATTTTTCTTACCCTCCATATTTTGAAAAATATCGGATGAAATTATTAATTCAACCGTTGAAATTTTGGTTTTTTTTGGTTTTGATAAACCTATGAAAGGAATAGAATTAGACCATTTTATAATTTCATTGAAATGCGTTTTATATTTTGTAGGAAATTTATTAACTACGTTATCTAATTCTGATTTTTTAGAGATTAGCCTATCTGTTTTGATTTTTTCTATCGTACTTGTAGTAATTTTTTTTAGTGTTTCTCCTGCAGCAGCTTTTAAAACTGTCGTTAAAAGAGTTTCTTCCATTTGCATTTGCTTTCGAATTCTGACTAACGTTAAATTATTTCAGTGATAATCAATTAGTTATAGATTTTAATTTTTGACCATTTGATTATTCAAAATAGTGAAAATTTCTTCGTTAGCGGCTAAAAACAACTCCGTTTTCGAGTAGGGGAATTACGGCTAACGGGAAAAGTATTGCCGAAGAAGCGGGCTTTTTATAACTAAAAGTTCCTAAGAAGTACTTCCCGAAGCAAAATTTTTTCCCTTTTTCAAACTTACAAACTTTCTTTGGAAAAGGGGAAATTTTTTTGAGACTATTTTAACTAAACGCTCAAAGAATTCCTTCAACCCAGCTTTTTTGGCAATACTGTGTTGAACTAAACCTCCGGTAGCTTT
>NZ_JASZ02000074.1 GCF_000735695.2 Kaistella haifensis DSM 19056 | reverse complement strand
AAAAACAACTACTCGTTTGATTTAATTAGCATTAAGAAGGGTATTTTATTTGAAAATACAATACTAAAAGATAGCTATTTTACTCAACATAAAAAAATTAGTAAAGAAGAATATTTTAAAGCAGTAAATAATATCAATGAAAATATTATTAATGAAATGTCAATGTCAGGATTTACTGTTGCACCTGAAAGTGTAGATAGAGTTAAAACGAATATGAAAAAAAGGAATAATCCGATAGAATTTAAATAAAAAACCACTGCCGATAATAACTAAGCTTTCGTCTTGTCCGCAGGACACGAGATGAAAGCCCGTTGAACGGAAGCTCCGGTGGCTTTTCAGCGGTATGATGGTCCTCTTATGGGGATGTCGTTTTTAGAATTTAGAGGTGCAAAGCAGTTTTTTCGGAAGGACTGCTTTTTTTGTGACGTTTGGTAGCCTTTGGAAGTGGTTTCTGCGGGGTTTTATTGGCTGTAGAGCACAGCTTCCCTTACCCGCAAAGGTTATTTCGCAGAGAAAGATTGGGTGACGAAAAGAAAGTCCTGCGGCGGACCGCGCTGCCCGAAAACGGCAATGGTCACCAGGTTTCCCTCCTTGCAGCACCGGCATTTATTGAACAGCATCTTGGGTGTGAAGCTTGATATTCCTTACTTCCATACAGCGCAGTCCGCAACCGTAGATCAGGCCGATGAGCAGTTTGTGTTTCAGGAGTTCAGCACTTTGAAGCATTCGCCAGATTTCTTCACGGCTTAAAATAGTGGGAAGTTTTTTCACTTTTGGAATCGCGGGAAGATGGAGGTAGCTGTAAGGCAAGCCTTCGGTTTTCAGCAAAAACCGCAGTCCGTAAACGGTATGTTTAAAGTACGACTGAGAAGGGGTTTTTGATCGATTTTGAAGTTCAAAAAGGTAATCTTTGATGTCTTCCGGGTCTAATTCGGTAGGGACTTTACCGAAGTGAAGCGCTAAGGCTGCAACGTGACGGGAATAATTGTCGAAGGTACGCCTGCTTCTGCCCAGGATGGAAATATTTCTTTCGAAGCGTTGCAGAAGTTCGGCAAAACCTTTAACTTCGCTCGAGGCACGGTTCAGGAATTTGTTTGTTCTTAAATCCTCAGTAGATTTTTTTTTTTAGCCATTTGATGAGTTTTTAAAAGGTTAATAAAAACAAAGTTACTAAAACGGCGAATGGGAAAAGCTACCGGAGGTTTAGTTCAACATGGGTTTTGCAAGATGCGGGGTTGAAGGAAATCTCAGAGAAATTCTAGAAAATACCCGCAAAAAACTTTTCCATTTTTTAGTTTTTTTGTAATTTTAAAAAATGGAAAAAGTTATTGCTAGCCTTCGGTCACCTCTCGAAATCTCGGTTACAATAGCCCTCACCTCGCAAAGCCCTTTTCCGTTGTGCGATATGCCATCAAAGAATTACGCATTAAACGATAAATTAAAGAAAATATGAAAATTAATATCTTGAAATTTTTATTCTTGTTCCTTGGAATAATTGGACTTTTAGCGTCTATTTTCAATATTTATATTGAAAGAACTCTAAATGGAAATGTTGCTGGACTAATTTCCGCAATCTTTTTTATAATGATTGCAATTAATATCAAAACAGTAATATCTAAATTTGGTTTAAAATGTAATTGAATTCATTGAGTTGCTCTTCCTAAACTTTTAAATTAATGAATGAATACGAATGAAAATAAATAAGTACTTAACAACTATAGCAATTATTCTTATAATTATGGGAATTTTTTCTTATGATTTGACAGATTATTCATTTGACTATAATAAAAAATCTTGGCTGAAAATTATTGTTGGGATAATTTTATTGCTGATATATTTTTACAGAGTGAAATTTCTTAAAATAAATGAAAAATTCTGAATAAAGGCACAGTCGCACAATAACTAAGCTTTCGTTTTGTCTGCAAGACAAGAAATGAATTACCAATCACCGATTCCATTAAAAAAAATAAAATAGGAGGTAAAGCCCGTTGAACGGAA
>NZ_JASZ02000073.1 GCF_000735695.2 Kaistella haifensis DSM 19056 | reverse complement strand
GATGTATTGCCAAAGGAAAAGCCCATAAACAGTATGAATTTGGCAATAAAGTAGGTTTGATCACCACTGCCAATAAAGGAAAGAAAATCATTCTCGGGATTAAAGCATTTTTGCAAACTCCATACGATGGTCACACCATAGAACCACTTTTGGAACAGATGGAAACCGGTGGTCAAAAGCTCCCAAAAGAACTCCTTTACGATAGAGGTGGCAGAGGAAAATCAGAAATAAAGGGCGTGAAAATCTCCATCCCAAGCACTCCAAGAAAAAAAGACACTGCTTATCAAAAGCAGACAAAGCGCAAAAAATTTAGAACCAGAGCGGCAATAGAACCTATCATCGGACATTTAAAAACCGATTTTAGGCTGGCAAAAAATTACTTCATGGGAGAAACGGGACCACAAATCAATGCATTACTAGCTGCAACCGCTTGGAACATGAAGAAAATGATGGAACTACTGAAACAGAAAATTATTTTCTTATTTTATAAGATACAAATTATGCTGTTTTCTAATCCTGTTTTTAAATATAAATTAAATAGTGGGTTTTGTTAAGGAACGACTATATAGCCGGCATTCACTTTTCGGATTCTAAAAAACCGTTTTTCTCTGCCGTCTATACACTTCCATCACCACGCACAGCAGTATGCCGCCAGTGCAAGTATTCCTGTCGTCATACCGCTGTCTTTTCCCTTTCTGCCCATTTCCGACAAATTTTCTTCTTATTCACATAGTATTGTAAAAAAATAAAAGCCCAACTTATATTGTTGGACTTCAAAATTAATTCTATCGAATTTATTTTTTCGGTGAACACGAAGGTTTGCTACCGCTACTTGTGGTTCTTGGAGGGTTGTTCCCTCTGTTTCCGCCTGATGGATTGCCAGTTTTACTCGGCCAGTTTGGATTGGATCCAGATGTTTTTGCCATCACTCATAGTTTTTAATTGTTATCGCTTACTACTTTTAATGTCGTTGTTCAGCAAGTTTTGACATTTTAATTTATGCTAAATCTATACCAAAAATTAACAAAATTTTAACAATAGTTAATAAAATGTTAAATTAATTCTAACTATTTGATTTTCAATACTATTATTTCTTGAGGTAATTCGGGCACAAGAAAAAATAAAAAAAAAGAAAGTAAAGGTCTGTTGTCAGGAAAATGCGCTGACAATATCAAGCCGTAAACGGTTTTTTGCAAAAACTATTTCCGTGAAAAACGATACGGCAATACTTTTTGCAAAAAAATATTGCATCGCATTTTCCTTCCACACGGGTAGAGCACTTTCTTTTTTTCTTTTTTTTCTTTTGAAAAATTTTCAGCGGAGCAAAATTTTTTAAACCAAAATTATGCTTACAAACAAAGTACGCACGTACGCCGTGCACCGCGAAACGCCTGAACAGGCAATCTACATTCTGAACAGAGGACGCAACGCAGGAAAACCCCTTCGCCAACCTTGCCCAAACTGCTTTATTCTCTATTGCAGTAGTCCCGAAGAAATGGAAACCGCTTACTGGACCTTTTACGCCCTCTGGAAAAACGGCTTTTTTCATCCACATCTTTGCGGATCGGTCATTGAAATGCTTCGCCTTTGCGACCTGAAAACGCTGATGCGGAACTTCATCCAACCTGCCTTTGAAAAGTCCTGCAGAAGTCCAGAAATGATCCTGAAAATCAAAACAACCTATGAATTGGAGCAGAAAATTGAACAGCAGGCTGCAGCACTCAAAGAATTGCGCCATAGTTTAGTCCGCCGTTATTATTTAACAATATAAAAAAAGAAGATCCGCTAGTTGTAGTCATGGTCGGAAGAAATTCCGGCCATTTTTTATGACTAAGTTTTGAATACCTTTCCGGGGTCTCCGCCTGCAAAAATGATAAGTATTTCGGTAATCATATCGCGAAGTTCCATGGCAATGCGCCTTTTTGCGGTTTTGTAGCCTAAAGCGTTGGCTTTTTTGTAAATCAGCAAAAGCATTGAGGCAATCATCGTCATGTATACCATCACTTCGATGCCGTTTTTGTTGAGCGAGACCAAATGGCTCAGATTGAGTTCCTGCTTTAGGAATCTGAAGAAAACTTCAATA
>NZ_JASZ02000072.1 GCF_000735695.2 Kaistella haifensis DSM 19056 | reverse complement strand
AACAAAAATGCGGTAAGCCAAACGGATATGAATTTAATTGCTTACCAATACTTCGAAGGTGTAGATCTGATGGCTATTGAAGGGGTAAGTGAGGGATTGATTATGACCCTTATTGCTGAAATCGGATTAGACGGTATTAGGAAATTCCCCACTGCTAAACAGTTCACGGCCTGGCTTAGGCTTGCGCCAAACAACAAGATAAGCGGAGGCAAGGTGCTGTCCAACCACATCCCGAAAGGAAGTTCAAGGCTCAAAATTGCCTTTCGAAACACTGCCAATGCCATCGGTAATCTCAAAGAAGGCTGGCTCGCAGACTTTTTCAAAAGGTTGAACTACAAGAAAGGAAGAGCAACTGCTGTCTCTGCACTGGCCCGCAAACTTGCCGTCATCATCTGGAACATGCTTGTGAAAGGGCAAAGCTACCAACCACCTTCACTATATCTGTTCCTTGACGAGAAAAGAAAAATTGCTGCAGCCAAAAGAATTCAAAAACAAATCACTAAATTTGGATTGACTGACAGAGATATTGAAATCACAAAATACTGATTATCAATATTAAAATTTAACGTTAGTCAGAATCTGCTTATAAAAAATGCAGTAAAATATTCTTGCATTGACCTATGTGGAAAGAAATATTCAAACCCGTCCAAAACTAAGATAGATATCGTAGTTCTTAAATCGTAAATAAACTTTTGAGTTTCAAATTTATAATTTGTAGATTCCTTTACTTTATTTAAAGTGTCCGTCAAGAATTCTTCAGTAAATTTATAATCTCCGTCAATTGAACTTATGTATGAAAATACGCTAAGGATATCTTCAAAATCATCTCTTTGAAGGTTTGACTGTTTTTCTCTTGGAAAACTATTTTTTGTAATTCCATCGTGTTTTGAATAAAGCGTATCAAACACGTTTCTATAAAATGCACTTTTCTTTTGAGGTATTTCGGGATGATTTTCGAATGCTAATATGAACATTGACAAAAGTAGAGGGTTACGAAGGAATTCAAAGTAACTGTCATTTGTAGGATCATTAACAATGTCTGAAATTCTTTGTTTCCGTTCATCATTTTCTACTATCTTATCTATAAAATTTATTACGTCCTCATTTGTCAATTTTTCGACTTTAAAATCAAAAAATCTATTAAATATCTCAATACCACTTCCTGGTCTAGTTGAAATAACAAAATTATTATTACTATACTGATCAATAAAATATTCTAATTGGCGATTAATATCATCTTTTTTATGGGAAAATATTTCATCATATCCGTCAAATAAAAACAAGAACTTTCCTGTTTGTAATGAGCGTTTTAAAATTTTAGAATTTGGCTTTACATTGTTATTTAATATTTTGTCTGTTATAAGCTTTTCTATGTTCCCATCGTAATCATTTAGGTGACGTAGTTCAATTAGAATTGGTATTCTGGTTTTCTCAAATAGACTCTTTAAAAAAAGATGTTTGATCAGAGTAGTTTTCCCACTTCCTGCAGAACCATTAATAATTATTTTTGAATATGAAGAAAATAGCTCTTCGATATCAGAAAAATTAGTAGTCAATTTATTATGTTTTGCTTTGATGGGATAATAAATATCATAGAACTTGACCTTTTCACTTCTATGTATGAATGTATTTGTGAAAAAATATTTGTGGGTTTGAGAGTAAAGGTAGTCATCAAGACCTATATCAAAAAAATTTTTCCATTCATCGCTAACGGAATTGTATAAGTCTTTTAATGGCTGAATTAGGGATGTTACTTCTAAACTTTTATCCATATTAAAATTTTTTCTTTCAATTATATTATTCTGACTAACGTTAAATTTTAATATTGATAATCAGTATTTTGTGATTTCAATATCTCTGTCAGTCAATCCAAATTTAGTGATTTGTTTTTGAATTCTTTTGGCTGCAGCAATTTTTCTTTTCTCGTCAAGGAACAGATATAGTGAAGGTGGTTGGTAGCTTTGCCCTTTCACAAGCATGTTCCAGATGATGACGGCAAGTTTGCGGGCCAGTGCAGAGACAGCAGTTGCTCTTCCTTTCTTGTAGTTCAACCTTTTGAAAAAGTCTGCGAGCCAGCCTTCTTTGAGATTACCGATGGCATTGGCAGTGTTTCGAAAGGCAAT
>NZ_JASZ02000071.1 GCF_000735695.2 Kaistella haifensis DSM 19056 | reverse complement strand
CTTATCTAATCAATGTGGTGATGAGAAATGATGAAAAGAAAACAGATTTTAAGCCCTTTTCTAAAAGATGGATTATTGAACGGACATTTTCCTGGTTTGATAACGACAGGAGATTATGCAGGAATTACGAATTACTAATGGAAAATTCTGAAAATATGGTAAAATTATCCGCTATAAAAAATTTATTGAATAAAATTTAAACAGGCTCAATAGTAATATCAATAACTTTTTTTTCGATTTCAGATAATGCAAAATATCCGTTTAGTCCATAGAATATAAAATCGGGAAATTTTATAGGTGCTAAAGTGTTGTAGTCATAGTTTGGATCCTGAGAATAGTAAATATTGTGATCAACATACTCTATTTGATTAAAATTACTTTCAATGTTTGCTGTCAAACCATCAATTAAGCACTGATAGGTGAAATTTTTGATAAAAAAGAGTTTATATAAAAAATCAGAATGTTCTATTAATCTTATTTGTTCATCTGATTTTTCTGAAGTAGCTGGAATAGTCCAAAATCCATCAGTATCTTCATATCTAAAAAACAAATGTGTGCTAAATAAATTAATCAAATTAATAATTTTATCTAATTTTGTCATCGCAGTCGCCAAAAGCTCATGAGCATCTTTATCATATAAATCTCCTGCAAATGAGAAGTCCTTTTTTGGTATCACCCATTCCCTTTCTTCAATCTTAAATTCTATAATGACAGGATAATGTTTATATCTTTTCACATTTTTAAGAGCATCATGCTGTAAAGGATAAATTTGAAATTCATCTGTATATCTAAAAAAGCCTTCCAGTTTTGTTTTAGTGAAAATCACTGATTTATAATATTTCATTTCTGCATTATTTTGTGTTAATGTCATTTTATTTTTTTAAGTCAATATTTTGGATAGTTATTAGTTTTTAATTAGAGGAAATCTGCTGAAACAGTTATAGGCACTATTTTATTATTATTCAATTTCAACAGCACGAACGTAATCAAAGTAAAGTTGACGGAGACGTCCTTCAAGTCTCAATTCTAGTAAAGAGTTTTGATTAAGATCATTTGCTTTATCAATGCTTCCAAATACTAATGCTCGTAATTTTTCAACATTTATATGAGTTGTATATTTCTCAGGGTCAGTGTCTAATGTTGCATAGTTACTATTCCATTCAATTTCGGCATCTTGATATATGCCTTCAATTTCAATGTTGTAGCGGAATTTGTAAAACTTATTTTTGAATTTATCGAAAGATGTTAAGCTTAAATTATGTAAAAGTCCATTTCTTAATGCGTAAAGCACATCAATTAATTTATCATCTTCTACTAGTTCAGAAAAATTTACTAGAGCCCTTTTGATACCATTAGCATATCGAGGTTTAATTTTGTCTTTTCTATCGTAGCAAATTCCCAATTGATCTAAAATGGCGCACAATGAGAGATAGGGCATCAGTTGTTTGCTTGCCTCGTTTACTAAAGCATGACAAATATTTTGATAGATAAATGACAGTGTTGAACGGAGCTGATAATTTTTAACAAATATTGGAGAATTGCTCGTTGAAAGATGAACGAAAGCCATTTCTTCAAAGGTTAGTTCATCTATTCTCTTTTTAAGAAGTTGAATTGAAGTAATCATGGAATATTTAATAGTTTTCTCTAAATATACAAAATTCTAATGTGTTAATATTAGTTTGCGCATAGTCGGAAAGTCGAAGGCATTAAAGAATAAAATCTTTACATTTCTGAAGAAGAATTTATTGATTCTTTTCTATAATTGTATAAAGTTTAACACTTTTAGAATATGTCATTTTATAGCGAAATGTTGATTTTGAGACCAGCAGAGTTGTAAATGTTGCAATTCTACAAAAAAATTTATGATGCAGGTTCATTATACAGCTGGCACTATTTCTTCCTATGCTTATGTAGTACAATATTATTTTAGATTTAGATAGTCGTTCCTTAACAAAACCCACTATTTAATTTATTTTTAAAAACAGGATTAGAAAACAGCATAATTTGTATCTTACAAAATAAGAAAATAATTTTCTGTTTCAGTAGTTCCATCATTTTCTTCATGTTCCAAGCGGTTGCAGCTAGTAATGCATTGATTTGTGGTCCCGTTTCTCCGATGAAGTAATTTTTTGCCAGCCTAAAATCGGTTTTTAAATGTCC
>NZ_JASZ02000070.1 GCF_000735695.2 Kaistella haifensis DSM 19056 | reverse complement strand
TGTTCCTGGCGGCGGAATTGATCATCACGGAAAGTGGAAAAAGAAAGTACGAACCGATAAATATCTCTTCTCTGTAAAAGCGATGAGCAAAGTATTCCGGGCAAAGTTTGTGGCTTTATTGAGAACTTCGGGAGTAAAAGATTCCAATTTAATGGATAAACTCTTTACCAAGAACTGGGTCGTCTATGCCAAAAGACCTTTTGGCGGCCCGAAACAGGTGATTGAATATTTAGGCAGATACACCCACAAAGTCGCCATCAGCAATCACCGCATCAAAGAAGTTACCGATAAAGAAGTTCGTTTTGGCTACAAAGATTACCGGAAAGGTGGCGAAAAAAAGGAGATGACCCTATCCCATGTGGAGTTTATCAGGCGCTTCAGTCTTCATATTCTGCCCAGAAGGTTTGTGCGGATCAGGCATTATGGAATCCTGAGCAGCAGCTGGAAACGCGGGAAACTCCAGGCTCTGCAATCAGATTTAAAGATCAAGATCCCGGAGGTAAAACCCAAAACGCTGCTCAATAAATGCCGATGCTGCAAGCAGGGAAACCTGGTTACCATTGCTGTTTTCGGGCAGCGCGGTCCACCGCAGGACTTTCTTTTCGTCACCCAACCTTTGTCTGCGAAATAACCTTTGTGGGTAAGGGAAGTTGTGCTCTACAGCCAGTAAAACCCCGCAGAACCCGCTTCCAAAGGCTACCAAACGCCACAAAAAAAGCAGTCCTTCCGAAAAAACTGCTTGGTACCTCTAAATTCTAAAAACGACATCCCCATAAGAGGACCATCATACTGCTGAAAAGCTACCGGAGCTTCAGTTCAACGGGCTTTACCTCCTATTTTATTTTTTTTAATGGAATCGGTGATTGGTAATTCATTTCTTGTCTTGCAGACAAAACGAAAGCTTAGTTATTATCTGCAGCCATTTTTTATTATTTTTTTACAATTTGTATGAAATTCCAAAAAGCACTAAAAAATGTATATCTTCTTTTGCAAATTTGTATTGCTCTATTTTTATAGCATTTATCGGGTCAAAAAACTGAAAACTTGGTTGAAGTTTAAGAGATAGTTTGTTATTCAAATTGTAGTTAATAATTCCCGAGAGATTTATTGAAGGAAAAGAATTTTCAGCAATTTCATTTTCAGAGTTAAAATCTATTATTTGCTTTGTATAACCAATTCCAATATTTCCACCGAAGTTTAATTTATTGTCATTTTTTTTAAGATATTCCAAGAGCAAGAATAAAGTATTGTCATTAACATTTGCATTAAAAACTTGATTAAATTGAAACCATTTTTGTCCATTCAATGAGGTATTAGTATATTGATATCTTAATAAAATTCCAAAATTTGAATTACTTGGAGTATATTTCAAATCTGTATAAATTGATGTCGGAATTTTGTATTTTATTTCTACAGATTTATCAGAATTTTCAACAATATAAGTTGAACCTGTTCCTAAACCTGCTCCAAACTCAAATGTTTGAGAAAATGAAAAAAGAGAAATTAAAAGTGAAAAGATTGTTAGTTTTATCTTCATAATTTTTTGATTTTAAACGGTTTTTTTTAATGGTTGCATATAACGTTTCGGGGCTTGGCGATGGCGGGCAAATCGAAGCGGAAACTTTCAACTAAAATACAAATTTTAATCGAAGCACAAAACGTGAACTTTTGACGTTCCGCCCGCTATTGCCAAACCCTTGTGCCTGTTGCACAACCTCTTTTCAAAGATACGGTAAAAAGATTTCAGAAATAGAAAATGTGGTTATAAACGGGTTTAAAATATTGAAAATCAATTGTATATATCGTTTATTCTCCGTAAATTAGCGTATGCAAGGCAGAAAAACATTTGAACCGAAAATCTTCTACGAACTCAGCCTGGAGGGGCTCGTTCCCCAGGATGATTTCTACCGTAAAATCAGTCAGGAAGTACCCTTTAGCTTCCTCTACAAGTCAACCTCTCATTATTACGGCCGTTGCGGGCAGGACAGCATCGATCCTGTGGTCTTTTTCAAGATACTGTTAGTGGGCTACCTGAACAATTTAAACAGCGACCGCGCCTTGCTGCGGTTCTGTTCAGACAGCCTCTCCATCCGCCTTTTCCTGGGCTACGACCTGGATGAGGAGCTTCCGTGGCATTCCACCATATCCAGGACGCGGGCGCTTTTCGGGGAGGAACTCTTTATGAAACTGTTC
>NZ_JASZ02000069.1 GCF_000735695.2 Kaistella haifensis DSM 19056 | reverse complement strand
AGAATGGATCCGGAAACGTGAAGCGGACTTGCTGCCGTGCAGCTATTATCATCTCGTTTTTACGCTTCCCGAAGAGCTGAACGGTTTGGCAATTGCCAATCCCACACTCATTTACAAAACATTGTTTGAAGCAGCTTGGGCAACATTAAACCAGTTTGGCAAAACGGAAGGAATGCAGCTCGGAATGATTGCGATAGTTCACACGTGGGGACAGAACCTGAGCTTGCATCCGCACCTGCACTGCATTGTTCCTGGCGGCGGAATTGATCATCACGGAAAGTGGAAAAAGAAAGTACGAACCGATAAATATCTCTTCTCTGTAAAAGCGATGAGCAAAGTATTTCGGGCAAAGTTTGTGGCTTTATTGAGAACTTCGGGAGTAAAAGATTCCAATTTAATGGATAAACTCTTTACCAAGAACTGGGTCGTCTATGCCAAAAGACCTTTTGGCGGCCCGAAACAGGTGATTGAATATTTAGGCAGATACACCCACAAAGTCGCCATCAGCAATCACCGCATCAAAGAAGTTACCGATAAAGAAGTTCGTTTTGGCTACAAAGATTACCGGAAAGGTGGCGAAAAAAAGGAGATGACCCTCAGCAACGAAGAGTTTGCGCGAAGGTTCTCCCTGCATATTCTGCCAAAAAGGTTTGTGCGGATCAGGCATTATGGAATCCTGAGTAGCAGCTGGAAACGCGGGAAACTGCAGAATTTACAGGCAGAGTTGAAAGTCGAAAGAATCGTTTTCCTTCCCCAGACTTTGCTTAAAAAATGCCGCTGTTGCAAGGAAGGAAACCTGGTGACCATTGCTATTTTCGGGCAGCGGGGGCCGCCGCAGGACTTTCTTTTCGTTACCCAAACGCTGTCTGCAAAATAAACTTTGCGGGTAAGGGAACCTATGTTCTGAAGCGAGGAAAAACCGCTGAAATCCACCAATAAAGGCTACCCAACGCCACAAAAAAAGCAGTTCTTCTGAAAAAACTGCTTTGCACCTCTAAATTCTAAAAACGACATCCCCATAAGAGGACCATTATACTGCTGAAAAGCCACCGGAGCTTGCGTTCAACGGGCTTTCATTTCTTGTCTTGCAGACAAAACGAAAGCTTAGTTATTGTACGAGGTTTTTTTAAGCGGTTACAGGATTTACTCTAATTTGTCCGCCGACTGCTCTCAAAACTTTCATAATTGTTGAAAATTGAGGTTTTGCACCGTCAGATAACGCTTTGTATAAACTTGGTCTGCTCATTCCCGTTTCTTCCGCAATTTTTGTCATTCCAATCGCTTTTGCAATATTACCGATTGCGACAATTATTTGTGAATCATCGCCTTCTTCCAAAACAATGTTTAGGTATTCAGCAATCATTTCATTGCTGTCCAAATAATCTGCTATATCAAATTTTGAAACTTCCATTTTCTTATTTTTCGATTTTTTTCCAAATATATTTTGCTTTTTTAATGTCTTGTTCTTGGGTGGATTTATCTCCGCCAATTAAAAGGATTATTATTTTTCCGTCTGTCTCCTTGAAATAAATTCTATAACCTTTAGCATAATTTATTTTCAACTCATTTATTCCGTCTCCAATAGGTTTCCATTCTCCAAAGTGTTCTTCATCTTGCAACTTCTGAATTCTGAACAAAATCTTTGCCTTTGCTCTCAAATCCTTCAATTTCTTAAACCACTTATCAAATTCGTTTGTTTTTTCAATAAAGTACATTTTTGTTTGTATTCATTTGGATACAAAAATAAAAAAAATTCTTTAAACGACAACTTTTATGCGGAATTTTTGGATAAAATCTCGTACAACGGGAAACGGCTTTGCGAAGGCGGGGCTAAGAAGTTCAAAACTTTCTATAAATTCTTTCCCGCGCAAAAACCATTTTCGTTTTTTCAAAATTACAAAAAAATAAAAAACGAAATGGTTTTTTGCGACTAATAATGACGAAACTTTCAACGCAAGAGAAATTCACCCCCGCTTTTGCAAAACCGATGTGCCTGTTGCACAACCTCTTTTCAAAGATACGGTAAAAAGATTTCAGAAATAGAAAATGTGGTTATAAACGGGTTTAAAATATTGAAAATCAATTGTATATATCGTTTATTCTCCGTAAATTAGCGTATGCAAGGCAGAAAAACATTTGAACCGAAAATCTTCTACGAACTCAGCCTGGAGGGGCTCGTTCCCCAGGATGATTTCTACCGTAAAATCAGTCAGGAAGTACCCTTTAGCTTCCTCTACAAGTCAACCTCTCATTATTACGGCCGTTGCGGGCAGGACAGCATCGATCCTGTGGTCTTTTTCAAGATACTGTTAG
>NZ_JASZ02000068.1 GCF_000735695.2 Kaistella haifensis DSM 19056 | reverse complement strand
AAAGGCTACCAAACGCCACAAAAAAAGCAGTCCTTCCGAAAAAACTGCTTTGTACCTCTAAATTCTAAAAACGACATCCCCATAAGAGGACCATCATACTGCTGAAAAGCCACCGGAGCTTCCGTTCAACGGGCTTTCATTTCTTGTCCTGCGGACAAGACGAAAGCTTAGTTATTAGCGGAAGGTGATATTTTTATCAATTTAGAAATTTTTCTATCCGGATTCTTGGTGGGAAACCTGGTGATAAAATGAGAATATCTTCTTTCGTTCTATCAGGTTTGGTAAATTTAATTACATCTTTCGTACTTGTCAATTGTCCGTTAAATTTTGGAGAAAGTAAAACACGAACGAAATCAAACTCTTGTAGACAATTATTAAACTTTTTCCACAAAGAATTGCAATAATTTAAAAATATTTCAGATGCAACAAATTGATCTGCATATCCTTTAGGATGATTTGATTTAAGTTCAAATAGTACAATTTTGTTAATTGAAGGAATTATGACGCAATAATCACATCCTTTATGAATAAATTCGACACCACTTCTCAAATACGAAGATTTCTTTTTGTAGCCAGCATGGTCGATATCTAGTTTTAATATAAGGCTATCTTCGGGTAATCCTCCAATAATAATTGATTGACCAGTTGTTTCTTCGACCAATTTAACTTCTTTTTTTATCTCATCGTATGATTTGATAACTTGTAAATCACAAAAAATACTTTCCATTACGATATAAAATAGTCTAGGTCCGATGAAACCGTAAAAAGATTATTGATTTCCTCATCAAAAAATGGAATCTCAATACCTATATTTGAAATTTTTAAAGAGTTTAATGTTCCGTTTATACCTTGATAAACGGATATTGAATTAAAATCTAAATTATCTTTTTCAGTATATCTCTTTTTATTTTTTACTAACCAATCTGACTTTTCTTGAAAGTCATTTTTCAAAAGTATAAGATTATTTAACTCCTTTATTAAAAAATCACTATGAGTTGTAATAAATACTTTAATGCCTAAATTTACGATTGATGCTATCAGTTTTGCCATCAATCTTTGGTTTTTTAAAGTAAAATGACTCTCTGGTTCATCGATTATTAGTAAATCACCAATTTTGGCAATATGCTTTAAATAAAAAAATATATCGACAATGCATCTTGCAGATGAAGAAGCTAAATATAATGGTATGTCAAATCTATTATTTCTTTTATTTTTAGTATAAAATCTTATATCTTGTTTATTTTCTTTTTTAAATTCAGCCCCTAAAATCTCTTTAATTATCTCTAAAGGATATGAAATATCAATATTAGAAGAATTCTTTTTTATGTTGTCTATGTTTCTTGTAAATGCAATATGATCACGTATTGGAGTCGCATAATATGCGCTCATATTCATAATTAATTCGAATGGATGAATATTATCATCCTTGTTTTCTAGGTTTTGAAGACTTTCAATCATAGAATTTCTTCTTTCGTCTAACTCTTTATAGAATAATGAAATACCTAACCGTTCAGCAGTTATAATTGTTGGGTCTGGAATAACATCGTCAAAAACCATAAAACAAAATAGGTCACCAATTATATCTCTAACTAGGTTTTTGTCTAAATCACTTTTATTAAGTGTTTTATAAACAATAGTTAAAGTGTTATCTTTTATAATTCCTTCAAATACAGTGTTATCACCAACTCGGATTTTATTTTCTTTATCCTTAAAATTAAGAGGTTGGTCAACTTTGATTCTCAAACTAGCTTCATCAAAAATCTTCTCTTTATCATTAAAAAGTTCTTTAATGCGACGTTTAAATTTATCGCTTTCTTTTTTTAATGCAATTCCCGATAATTCAATAATCAGTTTTTTATCAAGATTTATTTGACCGTTTAGTATAATTTCTTGAGATAAGTCTTTAAAACTATTATAATTTATGAAATCGCGCCAATATTTTAGGGCACCATAAGTACTGTAAGTTACATATGTCTTACCTGAATTGTTGTCTCCAACTAAGATAGTTAAATCATTAAGCTGTAATTCACAACTTTCAATTTTGCCTAAATTTTTTATCGTAACTTTCATTTATAGTTAATTTGAAACTTTAGCAAATATAAGAATTTAGTTATTCATTTTATAAATGGTGCTTTTTATCACTTTACGCTAACGGTTGGGTATTTCTGTTGGCGGGGATTATTATAATTAGTTTTTGTAAATATAACAAAAAGAACAACTCGCTAAAATCTTTATGATGTAAACTTCAATCCCGCTAATAGAAATACCGTGTCGAACTAAACCTCCGGTAGCTTTTCCGATTCGCCGTTTCATTAACTTTGTTTTTATTAACCTTTTAAAAACTCATGAAATGGCTACAAAAAAAAAGCAGTCCTTCCGAAAAAACTGCTTTGCACCTCTAAATCCTAAAAACGACATCCCCATAAGAGGACCATCATACTGCTGAAAAGCTACCGGAGCTTCCGTTCAACGGGCTTTCATCTTGTATCCTGCGGACAAGACGAAAGCTTAGTTATTATATGCCGTATTTTTATTCTTCGGTTTCTAGAGATTCTAACTTTTGATTTTGGTTATCTAATTTTAAGGTCATTTTTAAAATATTAATATCATTATTTGCTTTGTCATTAAAAGAAAAATTAAGATATAAAGAATTGTTTTTTTCACTGAAAGAACTAGAAGCACCTGATAAAATTATAGATTTTGAAATTAAATATTTTGTTTTTAACTCTTTAAACTTAACTTTGTCTTTTTCATCAATAACAAGATTTTTTGTTATTTCGTTATTATCTAAGTTATTCAAGTAGTTACCAATTTCGTTTGAGATTTCTAACATTTTGGGATTAAGTTTGGCAGTTGAGAAATATCTGTTTCTTTTAAAAATATTATTGTCTTCCGCATTCCAAATATCGTTTAATCTTGAAACCTGTTGAATTTTGTATTCAGGGTCTAATGTAATTTTCTTAATATTATTAATATCTATAATTTCAGGACTTTTATTAGAAATTTTGATATTTTTTTTGGTATTCAAGTTGTCCATAGTTGTGCTCTCAATTTCTAAATTGTATATTTTTTCAGAGTTTGAATTAATACATAATTTTGATTTACCACACTCGCTAAAGTAAAAATCTGGAATTTTATCTGTGAATAATGTTTCATAACCTTTTGATTGTAGGAAGAAGTTTAATTCATCTAAACTTGTAGTTCTGTCATATTTCTTATATTTATAAAATTCACCAATTATATTGATAAAGTTTGCATCGTTTTTTTGTTTTGAATAAAGATAAAGTGGTAATAAGTTATAAGAAAATAATTTTTTTTCATTTTTTTCTAAATTTTGATTGGCAAATCCTACAAAGGATTTTTTTCCTTCGGTTATAAATTGCTTATAGCCAATTAAATCTTCAAAGTATTTGTTGAAATTCTCAGAATGATATGTTGCTTTTAAATATTCAAAAGCAAGGAATTCTGCTAATGCCTCTGTTAAAGAATTTTCTTTGAATATAATTCCATCCCCTCCAAACCAAATATGGGCAATTTCGTGCGAAACAGTTGTTCTAGGTGCGTCATTTTTGAATATGGCACTATTGTAAATTATAATGTTTTCATTAGTTATACTTGGTCCATTTATTGGCGCAAATATAATTTTTGGTTTTTCCTTTTTCCCAAAATAATTAGAAAAAAACTCAAATGATTTAGACATTCCTTCCGTTGCTTTTTTGATTTCTTCCAAAAGTCCGTTTTCTTTTTCAAGATAGTAAACTTGAAAACCATTAACTTCAAAATTTTTAAATTTGCCCGCAACAATTATTGGTGTAGCAATATATTTTCGTTGCAAATCGTTTTCGGTAGGAAAAATGATATTATAGTCTTTGGAAGAAATATTAAGATTAAATTTTTTTTCCTTTGTGAAGTCAGATTTCTCTAATCCTAAATATCTTATAGTTGTAATAAAAAAATCATTATTTGCATTTGATTTGTCAATATTTATTACATAATCAACTTTATCGCTCACATCATAACTTTTCAGATTTGAAGTTTCATTGCTTAAAAATTTTGCAGAACTATCTAAAGTAATGTAATTTGGAAAGATTATAATATTTTTTTTTGAAGCAAATGTTTCGGAAATTTTTAAATTATTATTTTCATCAATTATTATTTTCGCATTTACGGTTTTTTGTGCTAGAACTATTGAGAAATTTATTAAAAAAAGAAATGTTAAAATTTTGTTTATCATCTTTTTATGACGGTGTTTGTGTAATATGGCATATAACGTTTCGGGGCTTGGCGATGGCGGGCAAATCGAAGCCGAAACTTTCAACTAAAATATAAATTTCTACCGAAGCACAAAACGTGAATTTTTTACGTTCCGCCCGCTATTGCCAAACCCTTGTTGAACTAAACCTCCGGTAGCTTTTACCATTCGCCGTTTTAGTAACTTTGTTTTTATTAACC
>NZ_JASZ02000067.1 GCF_000735695.2 Kaistella haifensis DSM 19056 | reverse complement strand
TTAGAGAGGTATCTAAACAACTGATATTCTGAATCTATCGATAAATATTCTGCAGAAATATTTATTGCAATGAGTTCTAAATCAGATAATTTTGGTTTAATTGGTTTGAAATAAAAATTTTCTTTGATGGTTAATTTTCTTAATTCCTTTAAAATAAAATCGTAAATTGCATCTAGGTTATTCATAACGTATTAGATTGGTAGTCAATACAATATACGAAATTTTCGTATTATGAGTAACCTTTTTTATAATGCACTACGGGTTGAGCATCATCTTAGGCGCAATGCATGTTTAAAGAATTAAATATTTCATATTGGTTTATTGGAGGGCTTATCATTTGGGGAATTATCGCATTTTTGAGAAGGAATGGAATACTCATACCTCTAATCAATGATCATTTGACTGATCTATACAGTGTCCCTATGTTCAGTTATACGATAATGAAAATCATGAAGCTCACCTATTATCCGGATTGGAGACCGGATCTGAAGTTTTTGCTGGGAGCTGCACTTAATCTGACCATTGTATTTGAAATTATATGTCCGTTACTATCAGCAAGATATACAGCTGATTTTATAGATATTATCTGCTACTTTTCAGGTGCGCTAATATATCATTTAGTATTACAGAGAATTTATTATGTAGATTCAAAATCATTATAATTGAATTCAAGGCCATCAATACGCTAAGGATACGTTACTGCGGTCAGGAACAATATATTTTCTTAAAATGTGAGGTTTTTTTCTGTAGAACCCTGTATTACTGATCCTATGCTTCTCTTTTAAGATATTCCATGACACGCGTCGCCGTAAGGCCATGAATCAAAATTGAAAAGAGGATCGTTAAAGAAACAGCAGCCCACAATTCATCCTGATGTTCAAAATTATATTTGCTGAAAGCAAATGCAAGATAGAATATCGAACCCATCCCACGGATGCCAAAAAATCCGATCGCCAGCCTTTCTTTGTTTTTCATTTTTGAGGAACTCAATACCAGCCATCCAAAGACAGGTCTTACTATTAGCAGGAAAGTTACCGAAAACACAACCATTTTCAAAGTTATGGGTTCTAGAATACCCATTGCTAATGCTCCTCCGAAAATAATCAGTAGCAGGCAGACTAGCAGCCTTTCTATCTGATCGGTGAAAGAATGAAGTGTATCGTGATACTGGTGATCTTTCTCAAAATGCCTTAGTGTGATTGCACAGATAAAAACTGCAATAAATCCATAACCATGAACAATTTCTGTTATACCATACACTAGTAAAGTAGCAGCAACTGCCACCAGACCATCTCTGGTTCTTAGGATCTCATATTTTTTGGACACTCTGAATAACAAAATGCCAAAACCTTTGCCTGATAGAAATCCGATCACAATACCGGCAACTATTCGGTAGATAACATCAAGAGCAAACCAATCTAAAAAGCTGCTTTCTTTGCCTGTGAACATAAGACCAATAGTAATGGCAAACCAGGTAAATGGGAAAGCGACTCCGTCATTGAGTCCAGCCTCTGACGTGAGCGCAAATTTGGTCTCTGATTTCATTCCCTCATTTGGAGGTCCCACCTGTACATCCGATGCGAGGACAGGATCCGTCGGAGCAAGAACAGCACCAAGAAGTACTGCTGAAGTAAGACTGAAACCTAAAAAATAATAGCCCATTACCGCTGCTGCACCAATACACAATAACATGGTAAAACTTACAAGTTTCAACGGGGAAGACCAGGTTTTAAAAGAAAATTTTCGGTCGATCTTGATCCCAGTACCCATAAGCGAAATAATAACAATCAACTCGGTTAAATGAAGCGTCAGATTTTCATTTTTTTGAGGCATTGGGTTTGGCAGAAGATCGGGAGCCAGTAGATAAAGGGCAAACCCTGTTGCTACATAAAAAATAGAGTACGAGATGCCAGTTTTTTTTGAAATTTTGGGCATCCATGCCACACTGAAAATGGCAGAGCCGAGTATTACTAAAATAATCAGATATTGATCCATAGAGAACGTAAATTTATTATTGCTAAAAGTATTTTTTGAATTGCTGTAATATTCAGTACGTTTAGGCGAAGCTGTAATACTCAAGCGGCTTGAGGTGAAAATATCAAATATCCCGCCACGGCTTATTTTACTGTTTTTGAAATTAGAACTCCGGCAGAACAATAATTAACTCGTAGTGCATTATTAAATTAATTCAATTTTAAGTCTATTCATTTTTCTATTGAAAACAAAAACATTTACAAACTGAATGAAAGTTAATGCTGTTATTTTGCTCAATACCCTTGTTTTAAAACCGTTAAAAGATTTTGCGTAATTGTTTCTGATTTTAAATTGGTCGCAAAGTTGAGAGAATAAAGTCTCAATTCTTTTTCTGGATTTTCTGAAAATATATTTTTGTTTTTGATAATTTTTTTGGT
>NZ_JASZ02000066.1 GCF_000735695.2 Kaistella haifensis DSM 19056 | reverse complement strand
CTGTGGAGCCATCATGAATACAATTATCTGTTGGAGCTATATAGTTGGTCCTTAAATCCTCCGTAGATTTTTTTTTGTAGCCATTTCATGAGTTTTTAAAAGGTTAATAAAAACAAAGTTACTAAAACGGCAAATGGGAAAAGCTACCGGAGGTTTAGTTCAACATCTAAGTTCTTGTTGCGTGTGAAGAACGAACAGTGATACCCTATTTAACGGAAGCTTCGGGAGTTTTTTTTCAGCATTATGGGTTTATCGGCGAAGGATTTTAGAGATTTACAGAGGATTTCTGGAAGAACCTCTTTTTTGGGTCGGTTTAGGCTTTTTTAGTTAACTTTACAAAGTGACAGATTTATGCGGTTGTTAAAGCTGCCGAAGCTTTAGTTCAGCGAATCTTTAAGTTATTAATTTCTTTAAAAAAATAGAAAAATCTATAATAAATCTGTTATTTCTCCAATTTATTTTTGGTTTTAAATTGGATCTATACTGTGGAAGAAGTGATGTAAGCAGGGAAGAACAGTCGATTTAAAAAAAATCTATAAATGTAATTGTCCGGCAAATGAGTAAAAAAAACGTGGTTGATATCATAGAATTTTCAGAAGAGTTATCTGTACCAATTAAGACACTGAATTACGAGTGGCTTGAAAAATATTTTCGTATAGAAGAAGGTGATGTTGCATCACTTTCAGATCCCCAAAAGCATATCATAGACAAAGGCGGCCATATTTATTATGCTAAACTCAATGGTGAAATTGTTGGTACAGCCTCACTGTTAAAGAAAAGTGAAACGGTTTACGAATTAGGTAAATTGGCTGTCAGCGACAAAGCACAGGGACACGGTATTGGGACAATATTGATTGAACATTGCTTAAATATTGCCAAACAAAAACAAATAACGATACTTATTTTATACTCAAACACAACGTTGCAATCGGCTATTCATTTATTTAGAAAATATGGGTTTGAAGAAGTTGAACTTGAAAGTGGAGTTTACGAAAGAGCAAATATCAAAATGGAGAAACACTTTTAAACAGGAAAGAACAGCCGTTTTAGAAAAAAATTATAAAGAATCCAGCGGACTTTTTATCCTGGACTTTGAAAGGTCTGTCACATGCGTGTAGATTTGGGTGGTTTTAATGGAATTATGCCCAAGGAGCTCCTGAATAAAGCGGATATCGGTTCCTGTTTCCATTAAGTGAGTGGCAAAACTGTGGCGCAATCCGTGAATACCGACTTTCTTGCGAATGCCTGCCTTTTCCATCGCCTTCCTAAATACCGCCTGCGCAGACCGTACAGAATATGCCTCGCCTTCTTTACCCTCGAAAAGGTAAACCTTTGGGCGGTAGCTCAGGTAATATTCCCGCAATTCTGGCAGTAAGCTTTGGGGAAGTACGGCGATGCGGTCTTTTTTACCTTTCCCCTGTTCGATGCGCACCAGCATTTCCGCACTGTCGATATCGGAAAGTTTTAACGCTACCACTTCACTCACACGAAGCCCCATGCCGTAACACACTTTCAGAACAAGTGAATGTTTGAGATTTAGTGTGGCAGCTATTATTTTCTTGATTTCAGCTTTGCTGAGCATTTTGGGAATCAGCAGCTTTTTCTTTGGGCGCGGAATGTCGAAAAACATTTTTTGGCGGTGGAGCACTTGCTCAAAATAAAACTTTACTGCATTCATGCGGCTGTGGATTTCGCTTTCCGAGAGTTTCAGTTTTTCGTGGCAGTAGAGGAAATAAGACCGCAAACGTTCGGGAGAAAGCTCCTGCACGGGATAACTTTTTAGGATGTAGAGCAACTGTGCAAATTCTATGCTGTAAGTGCGTAAGGTATTTTGACTGTACCGCTTCAGCAGGAGATGTTCCTGGAAACGCTGGAACTCCGGCAAATTGACAAGGTGAATTTTGGAGAGTACTGCCTTGCCGGTTATTTTCTCGGGCAGCCCAAAAAGTTTGTGGTAGTGCCTGTTATCGGTAACATACCATTTTTTTTGTGAGGCGGACCACCGTGCTTTTGTGTGTTCGCGCAGAAAGGAAATGAGCTGCCGGTCTTTTTCAAACTGCACCCAAATAACGTTGGAGCCGTTGTGAGTTCCGGAGGAAAACTGAAATCTTTTGTCTGAAAAATCCATACCACCACTGCGTATTTTTTATATATTAACTCGTAGTGCATTATTAAATCAATGCAATTTTTATATTGTTCATTTTCCTGTTAAATAGTCGTTCCTTAACAATATAAATATTTTCTTTTTATTGTGAAAAAATATGCAGCAAAGAGGAAATTCTGCAAAGAAAAATATAGCCAACGAAGATTGGCTTTAAGAATCTCCATCATTTTCTTCATATTCCAGGCAGTTGCTGCTAGGAAGGCATTGATTTGAGGCCCCGTTTCTCCCATAAAGTAATTTTTAGCCAGCCTGAAATCAGTTTTTAAATGTCCGATGATAGGCTCTATGGCAGCTCTGGTTCTGAATTTTTTGCGCTTTGTTTGTTTCTGGTAGAGGGTGTCTTTTTTTCTCGGTGGACCTGGAATGGAGATTT
>NZ_JASZ02000065.1 GCF_000735695.2 Kaistella haifensis DSM 19056 | reverse complement strand
GAATTCGGGAATAAAGTGGGCTTGATCACCACCGCTAATAAAGGAAAAAAAATCATTCTCGCAATTAAAGCATTTTTACAAACCCCTTATGATGGTCATACCATTGAACCACTTTTGGAACAAATGGAAACAGGTGGCCAACCCCTTCCCAAAGAACTGGTTTACGACCGTGGCGGAAAAGGGAAATCGGAAATAAAAGGAGTGAAAATCTCAATTCCAGGTCCACCGAGAAAAAAAGACACCCTCTACCAGAAACAAACAAAGCGCAAAAAATTCAGAACCAGAGCTGCCATAGAGCCTATCATCGGACATTTAAAAACTGATTTCAGGCTGGCTAAAAATTACTTTATGGGAGAAACGGGGCCTCAAATCAATGCCTTCCTAGCAGCAACTGCCTGGAATATGAAGAAAATGATGGAGATTCTTAAAGCCAATCTTCGTTGGCTATATTTTTCTTTGCAGAATTTCCTCTTTGCTGCATATTTTTTCACAATAAAAAGAAAATATTTATATTGTTAAGGAACGACTATTTATGCAAATAATATCGAACCTACACGAAAGTTATTAAATGGCGAAAAATCACATTTTGAGTTGAATGTTTGATGTAAAAACCTCCTTTAAATATTCTTTAAAGGAGGTTTAAATCTATTTTAAAAGCCTCTCGAATGAAAGACTTTTTGCTTTGTTTTTGTGAAAAAATTGGACAATCTGTTTTATTTTTTTTGACAATTTGTTTTGGCGATTATAACGACACAACTTGTATTGGTCAATTGTTAGCGTTCTTTCAGTTGTGAATTGCTTTCAAAATTATTATCTTCGTGACACGACACAACGGCTACAAAGTAATGATCGTAAATGCGCCCGTTGTGAATTGCTTTCAAAATTATTATCTTCGTGACACGACACAACCTCAAACTGAAAAACCTCCTGATATGGAGGTTTTTAACGGGGTTTTCAGAATTTCAAAAGCTTTAAATTTCCATTTTAGAATTCTATAGATTTATCCTTTTTTATTTCGTGATTGCTTTGGCTCAGCCATAACTTTCCCAATCCATTTCGCCGAATCCTGCGGATTTCAAAAATTATTATCTTCGTGACACGACACAACAAAATCCGTGATGAATATCCTTTCCTGAACGTTGTGAATTGCTTTCAAAATTATTATCTTCGTGACACGACACAACAAACAAATGGCAATTGCTTCCACCTTAATCGTTGTGAATTGCTTTCAAAATTATTATCTTCGTGACACGACACAACTGGTGTCGTCAAACACAACCATCCGGAGAGGTTGTGAATTGCTTTCAAAATTATTATCTTCGTGACACGACACAACAGCAGGGCGAAAACACATGATTTGCGGTAAGTTGTGAATTGCTTTCAAAATTATTATCTTCGTGACACGACACAACAAAAGTGCGACGGTTCCTTGTTCTCGCATTGTTGTGAATTGCTTTCAAAATTATTATCTTCGTGACACGACACAACATCACTCAATAGCTAAAGGAAGCCAAGCAAGTTGTGAATTGCTTTCAAAATTATTATCTTCGTGACACGACACAACTCTTACCACGTTTCCCGACATACGTTTTTCGTTGTGAATTGCTTTCAAAATTATTATCTTCGTGACACGACACAACATTCCTGCAATACTACATAATGAAAAAATAGTTGTGAATTGCTTTCAAAATTATTATCTTCGTGACACGACACAACTAATGTTGCGGAAAGGTTCTACAACATTGGGTTGTGAATTGCTTTCAAAATTATTATCTTCGTGACACGACACAACGAGTTCCAAAAAATAAATTGCTCCGCTATGGTTGTGAATTGCTTTCAAAATTATTATCTTCGTGACACGACACAACCCGGCAACGGCCAGGGCTTCATCCTCGATCGTTGTGAATTGCTTTCAAAATTATTATCTTCGTGACACGACTTTTTTGTTTCCCGTCAGTTGTGAATTGCTTTCAAAATTATTATCTTCGTGACACGACACAACATCACTCAATAGCTAAAGGAAGCCAAGCAAGTTGTGAATTGCTTTCAAAATTATTATCTTCGTGACACGACACAACTCTTACCACGTTTCCCGACATACGTTTTTCGTTGTGAATTGCTTTCAAAATTATTATCTTCGTGACACGACACAACATTCCTGCAATACTACATAATGAAAAAATAGTTGTGAATTGCTTTCAAAATTATTATCTTCGTGACACGACACAACTAATGTTGCGGAAAGGTTCTACAACATTGGGTTGTGAATTGCTTTCAAAATTATTATCTTCGTGACACGACACAACGAGTTCCAAAAAATAAATTGCTCCGCTATGGTTGTGAATTGCTTTCAAAATTATTATCTTCGTGACACGACACAACCTCAAACTGAAAAACCTCCTGATATGGAGGTTTTTAACGGGGTTTTCAGAATTTCAAAAGCTTTAAATTTCCATTTTAGAATTCTATAGATTTATCCTTTTTTATTTCGTGATTGCTTTGGCTCAGCCATAACTTTCCCAATCCATTTCGCCGAAT
>NZ_JASZ02000064.1 GCF_000735695.2 Kaistella haifensis DSM 19056 | reverse complement strand
TAGACCAATTCCCATTTCGGAAAATCATTGGGTAACATCCTCCATTGGCAACCGGTTTTCACCAAATACATTATGGCGTTCCAAATGGTTCTTAAACCATATTTTCGCTTTCTGTCATTGAGGTTCAAAGTCTTTTTTATAAATTGCCACTGATTGTCAGAAATGTTTGTCGAGTAATTTTTCACTGTAATTTAATTGATTAGTAACCAACAAGTTACGGAAAATAAACAACATAAACAACTGACAATCAGTTTTTTATAAGATTATTTTATAAAATAAACGCCGTACGAATTTTTCTAATTTAATTTTTAAACAGGCTCTTAATAATGCACTACTAGTATTTAAAACTTAATGTCAATGTATAATATCTTCCATTACCTCTTACATATTCAGCATCTCTTGCAGTGTACATAGATGTAGGAGTAAAATAGGTTTTATTAAACAGGTTCTCTACTCCCAGCCCTAACATTATAAACTGATTAAATTTATAACTTCCCTGAAAGTTGAATAGATTGAAAGATTCTACAGGCCCTTCTCCTTCTTCATATTTCCCAGATTTATCCGGAGAAAACCGATCCCTTTTGAATGAGTACATATGATATAGACCTAAATTCAGTTTTTTATCATCTGACATCCATTTAACATAAGAATTTAGTCTTGGCGGAGCAATTCTCAACCCGCTCAGATATTTTTGATAGGTATTGTCATTATTTACATCTACCTTCCCTTCCTGATAAGTATAATTCACGCCTATATTCAATCCTCTTGCCGGATAAACATTCATTACAAGATCTACTCCACTAATATATTGTGGTGCTCGCAATGGTGTCCAAAAACCATTCACAGAAACTAAATCTGCACCAAGCTTAGAGTAATTATAAAAATAACTTGCAGAAAAGTCTATAACTTTACCTATTTTACTATTAAAACCTATTTCGTAGCTGTCTACTACAACGGGTTCTGTGTTAATTTCGTTTAGCACATTACTTTTAGCATCTCTCAGTACACGTCCAAGATCATAAATGTTGAATCCTCTGGAATAGGATGTAAATGGCTGGAAATAGCTAAAGGCGGTATAACTAAGTCCGGCATTGTATGAGAAGTTTTTATACTTCAGACTTCCTCCCTGTACATTAAAAGCACTGTCTTTTCCGGAAGGAAGCGTTGTATAATCCGGAACTTTTATATTCATTAAATCCCAACGGCTTCCCATTTTTACTGTTAAATCTTCCGTAAGATATAGTTTACTTTGTATAAATGGTGCAAATGCCATCATATTCAATTCAGGAACCCATACTCTGCCATCTACTAATGGCTGCGTAGTATGTTCATTCAGTAAATCTATACCATAAGTAAGTGAAGCTTTTAATATACCTTCTTTTCTGAATTCTGTATTAAAGTCGGTACGAAAGCCATATTTCTTTTCCAGAATTGCAGATTGGCCACCTGTTTTCCAACGGGGAGCTTCTCTGTAGTCGTAAATTGTATAAAAGTCTTGAAAATAAACGGATGCATTGAACGATGTATTACGGAATATAGAAGTATTGCTATATTTCAAATAAGCGTTGTGATTATATTTAGTTCCTTCTTTTACACCAAGACTTTCTCCTATTTTACCAGTTGACGGCCTTTCACCATACTTTCCTTTATCCAGGATATATTTGGAATCCTGCAAACTAGAATAGTAATTGTACATCAATTCTATTCTGCTTTTGTCATTGAAGGAATAACCCAATTTTGCAAAGGCATTATTTACCTTTGTTTCACCAAGTCCATATCTGGGGTTTTGGACTAAACCTTCTCCATCTATCTTAACGCCATTCTCTGTGAAGGTTCCGTTTACCAGATAATCAAATTTGCCCAGCTTTCCATAAAAGCTCTGTGATATTCTATATCCGGCTCCTCCCTCAGATTTAAACATCTTGTTATTGAATAATTCATGCCCCGTAAACCCCAAGACAGTTTTTCCGGATATTGACTTTTTCGAATTATCTTTTTGAGTTATATAATTAATAATCCCTCCTTCTGCACCATTTCCATAAATAGATGTTGCTCCTTTAACAACTTCAATTCTTTCAAGTACAGAAGGATCTATACTTCTAATCTCTCTGTCGTTATTCCGAAGCGGGCTGGATTGTGGAATTCCGTCTATCATTATCAATACATTTCTTCCTCTTAATGTTTGCCCTCTGTTTCCGACCAGATTATTTCCAAAAGCCAATCCGGGAACCTGATAAGCAAGGATGTTACTAAGATCCGGAGAAATTGCAGCTTGCTCTTCAATTTCTTTACGGTTGACAATGTGTACTGTTGAGGCTGTTTTCTTTATTATCTCTGGTGTCCTGGTTACTGTTATAATGACTTCATCAAGCCTTCCTTGTTTAACAGAATCATTTACCTTAATAACATTTTTCTGGGCTTTTGCAATTCCCGATACAAGGAATACACTCCCTAAGCATAATAGTGTTTTTTTCATTTGGTAGTAGTGTGTAATTATTTTTATTTAGAATAAACAAAATTAAAAATTATTCATAATCTCGCAAAAGAAAATCTAATTATAATTTTACAATATAATAAGAGCCTGTTTAAATTTTATTCAATAAATTTTTTATGGCGGATAATTTTACCATATTTTCAGAATTTTCCATTAGTAATTCGTAATTCCTGCATAATCTCCTGTCGTTATCAAACCAGGAAAATGTCCGTTCAATAAT
>NZ_JASZ02000063.1 GCF_000735695.2 Kaistella haifensis DSM 19056 | reverse complement strand
ACCGGAGCTTCCGTTCAACGGGCTTTCATCTTCTGTCCTGCGGACAAGACGAAAGCTTAGTTATTACTTGCAGTGCTTTTTATGATTTCTTTTTATCGTCAAAATATTTTTCTTTAAAGTATTTATTTGGTTTTAAATACACAATTTTTTTCTGAAAATCTAAAATGATATTAAATCTTTTAAGGACATCACTTCCTAGAAAATTAGTTTCGTAACCTGCGGGTTTATTATAGGTATTCAATTCAGCAGGAACATTTTTCAGCAAAATTTTTCCCAATTTTAGGTTTTTGATTTTTACAGTTTTCAAAGGTATTTCATCATTATTTGAATTATGCAAAATAGTTGTTTTGATAACTTCTAATTCATTTACTGGAAATTTTGCCTTTGTCAACAAATCATTATCTAACATTAATGCTTTTTGAAAGCCTGTATCAAAAAGAAATTGGCTGTTGTATTTCTGACCTTTCTCTTCCAAATCCAAATTAATTGAAAAATGTTCATCCATAACATTCATTTCAAATTTTTGATATTTTCTTGATATTTTTGGAAGTTTTGAATAGACTTGCAATAATTTTTTCTCATAATCAATTTCAATAATTTTATTTTGAAACATATTCCATCCAAACATACCATCCGTTCCTTGTCCTGTTGTTTCAATAGGGTAGACTTGTTGGTTGCTCCATTGTAGTTTCTCTATCGAAAATGAATTATCACTAATGTCATTCATTGTCAATTTTAAGCCTTTTGGGTTTAGATACTTTTTTATCGCTTCCTTTGTCAAATAGAAGTCTATTGAACCTGTGTCAAATGTCAAAAAAATAGTGTCTTTTTTGTTAAGGACAGTTTTTACTTTGATATTATTATAGTCCGTTAATTCAAAAGGAATTTTCTCAATTAGAAATTTTTGTGAAAAACTAAAAGAAAAAACTAAACAGAAAAAAAATGGTAAAATAAATTTCATAGGTTTTGACGTATTTTTGGTAGCATTCTGACTAACGTTAAATTAATTCATTGATAATCAAATAGTTATAGGTTTTAATTTTTGACCATTTGATTATTCAAAATAGTGAAAATTTCTTCGTTAGCGGCTAAAAACAACTCCGTTTTCGAGTAGGGGAATGTCAGCTAACGTTTTGCAGCTTGGCGAAGTGGCGGAAATCGAGGCACAAATGTTCAGTTTTGCACAAAAGTTCAACCGAAGAACTGAACTTGAATTTAGCACTGAACCCGCCATTTTGCCAAACTGCTGTTGTGCGATCGGTTATTTATTTATCTAATTCTTCTATTGGTTTATTTGCTTGTGAATTACTTATTAATATTGCAAAATCAAAATAATCAGTCGTTGTTTTACCTTTCAAATCGTTTTTGTTTGACTTTTTAAGAAATAATTTTATTTCCATTAAATCAGTTTGATTTTTTTTATAAGGTGAATTTTCATTATTCAAATGATAAAGAGTTAAATTTGATAATCTGTTGTTTTTAAGTTTATTTATTCCTTTAAAATATTCTTTCCAATAATCACCAATACCATAACCACCTTCAGTTGTGTAGCCAATATATTTTTTATTTGCGTCATATTTTAAATCCCAGAGCACCCTACTTTTAGTTAAAAATCCTGCGATTGAAACTATTTCTTCTTTTTTATAAATATTGTTTTCTATTAACCTTGTGAAAAATGATGGATAATTACTTTCTCTGTCCTTTTCTATGTGGAAAAAGCCCATTCTTACAAATTGAGGATTTGATTTGAAATCGTATAATTGACTTAAAAATAAATAATTATCAAAAATTGTTTTTTCTCTATCTTGCTTTTTTAGGGTTAACTTTATGTTTTCAATTAAGTTATCTGTGATAATTTTATTATTTGCGATAGAATTAAAATATGTTTTATCATTTTCATAATCAACTATAAAGTTTTTTAAAATGTTTTTAGAATAACTATCATAATATGGGGAGAAATCAGTAGTGTCAATTTTTACCATTTCATACAAATTGTCGTAAGATTTATATTTTCCTTTTTCAATTTTCAGCAATTCTATTAAGAGTTTAGAAGTGTATTTATACGTTACGATTATATCAATTCCAACCACTTGGATTTTATTGTTTTTTGGTTGATTATCATTTATTTTTTTTATGCCCTTCCATTTATTGTAAGTTTCAATACTTTTTTCTTGTGGCACTCTTACACCATAATGTCTTACTAAGTCTTTTAATAGAATTGTGTCACCAGATTTTAAATATTGATTAAAATAATAAGCAATTCCTAAATCGGTTTCAGGTAAGTAATATTTTACTTTATTTTTATTAATTAGATTTTCAAGTAAAATATTTTCTGCTTTTTCTGTTTCTTGACTTCCGTGATATGCACCGAAACCAATTATTTTGAAATTACTTTGAGGAAATTCAAAATTTGAGTTTAATAAATCAAAACGATTATTTTTTAAATATTCGGTTTTCGATTGAGAAAAAGCTAATTGTATTGATACAATAAATAATACTAATATTTTAATTTTCATTTTATTACGTTCGGTTTTCGTTAACTGTCGCACAACGGAAAAATTATTTGCGAAGGACGGGCTACTTTGACGACAATTTCAAAGGAAAATCGAACCTGAGCAAAATGCTTTTTCAGATTTCTAAAATTACTAAAAAAAGAAATATGAAAAGCATTTTTGCGGATATTGTTAACTGAATGCTCAAAGACAATATTCACCCCGTCTTTTGCCAATACACTGTTGAACTAAACCTCCGGTAGCTTTTCCCATTCGCCGTTTTAGTAACTTTGTTTTTATTAACC
>NZ_JASZ02000062.1 GCF_000735695.2 Kaistella haifensis DSM 19056 | reverse complement strand
CATTTATTGAGCAGCGTTTTGGGTGTTACCTCCGGGATATTGATCTTTAAATCTGATTGCAGAGCCTGGAGTTTCCCGCGTTTCCAGCTGCTGCTCAGGATTCCATAATGCCTGATCCGCACAAACCTTCTGGGCAGAATATGAAGACTGAAGCGCCTGATAAACTCCACATGGGATAGGGTCATCTCCTTTTTTTCGCCACCTTTCCGGTAATCTTTGTAGCCAAAACGAACTTCTTTATCGGTAACTTCTTTGATGCGGTGATTGCTGATGGCGACTTTGTGGGTGTATCTGCCTAAATATTCAATCACCTGTTTCGGACCGCCAAAAGGTCTTTTGGCATAGACGACCCAGTTTTTGGCGAATAGTTTTTCCATTAAATTGGAATCTTTTACTCCCGAAGTTCTCAATAAAGCCACAAACTTTGCCCGGAATACTTTGCTCATCGCTTTTACAGAGAAGAGATATTTATCGGTTCGTACTTTCTTTTTCCACTTTCCGTGATGATCAATTCCGCCGCCAGGAACAATGCAGTGCAGGTGCGGATGAAGGCTCAGGTTCTGTCCCCAAGTGTGCAAAACACCAATCATGCCCAGCTGCAGGCCTTCGGTTTTGCCGAACTGGTTTAAAGTGGCCCAGGCGGCCTCAAACAAGGCTTTGTAAATGAGTTGGGGCTGGGATATTGCGAGCCCATTCAACTCCTGCGGCAGTGTAAAAACCACATGATAATAGGTGCACGGCAAGAGGTCCTGTTCGCGCTTTTGGATCCATTCTTCCTTTTTGTGTCCCTGACACTGGGGACAGTGACGGTTTCTGCAGGAGTTGTAACTGATGCTCATATTTCCGCAGCCATCACACGCATCGATATGGCCGCCCAAAGCTGAAGTCCGACAATAGGACAAAGCCCGCAATGTTTTTTCCTGATGAGCCGTAAAATTCCGGGCCGATAAATTGATTTTGCGAAGAACTTCGGCTACACTTCCGCCCTTACTTCGGGATTCCATTTTTGCGGCACAAAGCGAAAACGGTATCCAAAGGACTGTGCGGTTTTTGGTCCGAGAGCTGGCACACATGAAGATATTCCATTGTACTTTCAATACGCTCATGACCCAGAAGTTTCTGTACCATGATGATCGGAACGCCGTCTTCCAGCAGATGCGTGGCGTAGCTGTGGCGCAAAGTATGGGTGTGAACCTCTTTGGTGATGCCGGCTTTTTTTGAGATGGTCTTGATCACCCACTGAACACCGCGCTGGCTGTAGCGGGAATCGAAATCTTTGCTGGCAGACCGTGAAGCCCCTGTGCTGAGCGCATCAATCTCTTCAATATTCCTGTTATGGTTTCCATTGAATAAATACTGAACCGGATTCTCAATACTGATGAAGGTTTTCAAGCCTCTGATTAAATGTTCGGACAGGGGAACATAGCGGTCTTTGCTGCCTTTTCCCTGCACGATATGCAGCATCTTCCGGTCGAAATCCAAATGCTGAAGCTTGATATTCCTTACTTCCATACAGCGCAGTCCGCAACCGTAGATCAGGCCGATGAGCAGCTTGTGTTTCAGGAGTTCAGCACTTTGAAGCATTCGCCAGATTTCTTCACGGCTTAAAATAGTGGGAAGTTTTTTGACTTTTGGAATCGCGGGAAGATGGAGGTAGCTGTAAGGCAAGCCTTCGGTTTTCAGCAAAAACCGCAGTCCGTAAACGGTATGTTTAAAGTACGACTGAGAAGGGGTTTTTGATCGCTTTTGAAGTTCAAAAAGGTAATCTTTGATGTCTTCCGGGTCTAATTCGGTAGGGACTTTACCGAAATGAAGCGCTAAGGCTGCAACGTGACGGGAATAATTGTCGAAGGTACGCTTGCTTCTGCCCAGGATGGAAATATTTCTTTCGAAGCGTTGCAGAAGTTCGGCAAAACCGTTAACTTCGCTCGAGGCACGATTCAGAAATTTGTTGGTCCTTAAATCCTCCGGAGATTTTTTTTTGTAGCCATTTCATGAGTTTTTAAAAGGTTAATAAAAACAAAGTTACTAAAACGGCGAATGGGAAAATCTACCGGAGGTTTAGTTCAACAGCAGTTTGGCAATATGGCGGGTTTTGAGCTTAATTTGAAGTTGGTTTTGTACATGCAAAGTCAATGTTTAACCGAAAGTTTAGGCTTCCTTAATCCGCCACATCGCCAAGCTGCGAAACGTTATACGAGATTGCATAAAACAGCGTAACAGAAAGACTTAACAAAAATTCAATGAAATATTTATAACAAATCAAGAAACAGAAAGATTAAAATTCAGAAAATTAGAACATTCTGATTTTGAAAAGTGGATTGAGTTATTTAAAGACGATTATGTAACCAAAATGCTCGGAATGGACGAGTATAAAACACCAAACGAACGATGCGAAAAATGGTTTGAATGGACTTTTAATCGTTATGAAAATAACTTGGGTGGTCAAAATGTTTTAATTTCTAAAAAAAATAACGAATTAATTGGACAATGCGGACTTTTAGTGCGTGAAGTTGAAAATGAACTTGAACTTGAAGTTGCATATTCAATTCTTCCGAAACACAGAATGAAAGGTTTCGCAATTGAAAGCGCAAAAAAGTGTAGAGATTTCGCTTTTGAAAATAATTTTCACGAAAGATTAGTTTCAATAATAATTCCTGAAAACGTAAACTCTAAAAATGTTGCGCTTAAAAATGCAATGAATTTTAATAGAAAAATAGAATATAGTAACAAACAAATGGATTTATTTCAAATTACTAAAAATGAATGGAAAAGTTGCAACCTCGTATAATAACTAAGCTTTCGTCTTGTCCGCAGGACAGAAGATGAAAGCCCGTTGAACGGAAGCTCCGGTGGCTTTTCAACAGCATTTTGGTCTTTTATGGGGATGTCGTTTTTAGAATTTAGATACACAAAGCAATTTTCATCGAAGATTTTAGCAAGTAATTCAATTTTTGGCAAGTAGGAAGTTTTTGTATTTTCAGCCCGCCTACAGAAATACCCCACCGTTATCTGTAAACTCATAAGAATAAACGTAAAACAATGACAAACAAATCAATATATCAAATTTCCTTTATATTCTTTTTTATTTTTTTCTCCTCAACTATAAAATCACAAACAAAAAATAAACCTTTTTTTGAAGAATTCACAAAAAAAATTAATGATTCAATTCCTTCTATTGGCTCATTCATTGTCTCTAAAAATGACAAAATTATTTATGAGCAATATTTTAACGGAGCTAATAAAGAAACAATCTTTAATGTAAAATCTGTAACGAAAAGTATCACTTCAATTTTGGCGGGAATTGCAAAAGATAAAGGATTACTTTCTAACCTTAATACTCCAATTTTAAAAATTCTTACAGAATATGATATTTCACGAGATAATTTTAATAACATTTCAAACATTGAAGGAAAAATTACCAATGATTCTATTAGAAAAACAGTAACATTAAGACATTTAATGACAATGCAAGGTGGTTTTGATTATACTGAAAATAGTCAACTTTCTCGCGCCATGGGGTTTTCTTCAGACCCTGTAAAATTTATGCTAGACTTACCTTTTGAAGAATATCCAGGAGATACATTCAACTATAGTTCTGGCGAAACTTATGTTTTCGGAGCAGCACTTTCAAAATTGGTAGATTCCAGTTTGAAGGATTTTGCTGACAAAAACTTGTTCAATCCACTATCTTTAAAAATAACAAAATGGGATACAGATGTTCTAAACAGAAATTTGGCAGGTTCTGAACTTTTTATGAAACCAAATGATATGCTAAAGTTCGGGTCTTTAATTCTCAACAAAGGGAAAATTGAAAACAAACAAATTGTATCTGAAAAATGGATTGAAGAATCTACCGCAGAACAAGTAAAATTGGATTCTTGGGATGTTTTACCAAATGCAAATGGTTATGGATATTATTGGTGGCGAAGAAAAACAAATGGACATCAAGCCTTTGTAGCAGTTGGTTATGGAGGACAGATTATTTGTATTGTTCCTGATTTAAGAATGATAATTGTTACAACTTGTTTTCTTGGAGAAAAAAATCGTGGAAGAATTGAACTTAAAAAACTTCACGGTTTTATTGACCAAATAACAAAATAGAATAGTCTGCAGATAATAACTAACCTTGAGCTTCGCTCTGTTCACTTCGTTCGGGTCGTTTTGTCTGCAGGACAGAAGATGAAAGCCCGTTGAACGGAAGCTCCGGTAGCTTTTCAGCGGTATGATGGTCCTCTTATGGGGATGTCGTTTTTAGAATTTAGGATCACAAAGCAGTTTTTCGGAAGGACTGCTTTTTTTTGTGACCTTTTGTGGTCTTTGAGGGTGTTTTCTGCTGTTTTTCTTCGCTGCAAAACACAGTTTCCCTTACCCGCAAAGTTTATTTCGCAGACAAAGGTTGGGTGACGAAAAGAAAATCCTGTGGCGGACCGCGCTGCCCGAAAATAGCAATGGTCACAAGGTTTCCTTCCTTGCAGCACCGGCATTTATTGAGCAGCGTTTTGGGTGTGAAGTTTGATATTCCGCACTTCCATGCAGCGCAGTCCGCAACCGTAGATCAGGCCGATGAGCAGTTTGTGTTTCAGGAGTTCAGCACTTTTAAGCAATCGCCAGATTTCTTCACGGCTTAAAATAGTGGGAAGTTTTTTCACTTTTGGAATCGCGGGAAGATGGAGGTAGTTGTAAGGCAAGCCTTCGGTTTTCAGCAAAAACCGCAGTCCGTAAACGGTATGTTTAAAGTACGACTGAGAAGGGGTTTTTGATCGCTTTTGAAGTTCAAAAAGGTAATCTTTGATGTCTTCCGGGTTTAATTCGGTAGGGATTTTACCGAAGTGAAGCGCTAAGGATGCAACGTGACGGGAATAATTGTCGAAGGTACGCTTGCTTCTGCCCAGGATGGAAATATTTCTTTCAAAGCGTTGCAGAAGTTCGGCAAAACCATTAACTTCGCTCGAGGCACGATTCAGGAATTTTTTTGTCCTTAAATCCTCAGTAGATTTTTTTTGTAGCCATTTCATGAGTTTTTAAAAGGTTAATAAAAACAAAGTTACTAAAACGGCGAATGGAAAAGCTACCGGAGGTTTAGTTCAACAGGCGTTTGGCAAAAAAGCGGGTTCAGTGCTTAAATGAAGCTTTGTGCTTCGTATCAAGTTCAGTGCTGGCGGACAGTTTAGTGCTTCGAAAACCGCTTCTTCGCCAAGCGCCGAAACGTTGTGCGATATTTTAAACCAATATTATGTATAGAATTGCAAACGATATTTCAAAATTAAAAAATAACCCTTCCAATTATTTAGGCGAAAGAAATTTATACGAGTTGGCAAGGTATATTGATAGAATTAATGTTGCGCATTCTTTTGAAGACAATATCTTATTCTCCAAATACTGCCAATTATATTTTTCCGAAAAGGTTGATATT
>NZ_JASZ02000061.1 GCF_000735695.2 Kaistella haifensis DSM 19056 | reverse complement strand
TTAGTTTTGAATTAGAGAGGTATCTAAACAACTGATATTCTGAATCTATCGATAAATATTCTGCAGAAATATTTATTGCAATGAGTTCTAAATCAGATAATTTTGGTTTAATTGGTTTGAAATAAAAATTTTCTTTGATGGTTAATTTTCTTAATTCCTTTAAAATAAAATCGTAAATTGCATCTAGGTTATTCATAATGTATTAGATTGGTAGTCAATACAATATACGAAATTTTCGTATTATGAGTAACCTTTTTTATAATGCACTACGGGTTGACTTTATATATCGATACCCTTACAAATGGTTTTACCTCTAGTTTATACGCAACATTCAACTCTATTTCAAAAGCAGGCGGAAAACTTAAAAAAGGATCAAAAGGAGTTGTTATTGAATTTTTCAGTTTTGTATATAAGCATCGGGAAACTTTAAATCTTACACTTTGGAGCATATTAAAAATATGAGTTCCGCAGAACTGCAGCAAATAAATAAATATCCGGTGATTAAAAATTATGTAGTTTTTAATTCAAATCAGATTGAAAATTTAGAAGATTTAAATTTGAATATTGATTTAGATGAAGCCCAAGATTTAGAATTTGTTGATCAAATAAATTGTGAAAATTTCGTTCAAAAATTAATTGAAAACGCATCGCTGAAAGTTAAATTTGAACAGATTTCACATGGTAGTTACTCCCCGATTTTTGATTATATTAAGATGCCTTTAAAAAAACATTTCGTTTCAGAAGTGAAATTTTATACGACCTTATTTCATGAAATTATTCATTGGACAGGACACGAAAAAAGATTAAACAGAAATCTTCGTGAAGGATTTAATGACAAAATTAAGTATTCATTTGAAGAACTAATTGCCGAAATGGGTTCAATGCTTTTGGCGCTTCAATTTGGAATTACTGACGAACTTTTGAATTCAATTAGATACCTTAAAGGGTGGTCCGATACCCACAAAGAAAATCGAATTGAAGATATTAAAAATGCCTTCATTCAATCAAAAAAAGCAAAGAAATATTTAGAACAATTTTAAGAAATCAACCTCTCATTTTATGAGAGGTTTTTTTTGTTTTTATTGATAGGAACTTTAATAAAAATTGGAAAAATTGGATGCCCAATTTTTCATTTTTAAGCACACTGTTTTTTTAAATAGTAGATCGCAATTCGAAGTAGATAAAATCGAAATGTATTGTTGTAGGTTTTTAAATTTATACAATAATACGGGAGATATTTTGTTCAATATAGGAAGCCGATTTCTGGCTCATCTCACCCACCCGCATTTTTTGAAATGTTTTTTCCGACTATGGAAGTAGGGTTGTTTTCTTAAAACTGATTGGAGATTTTAAAATAAAGTAGAAGAAAGATGAAAATTGAAAAGTGTTGTAGGTCGAGAAGTGTCTTTGTCAGGACAAAAATAAATTTTGCTTTGCAAAATTGGATTTTTATCCACGCCAAATACATCTCGTTTTGCTCCCGTTGGTCGGCAAAATAAATTTTAAGTTCTCAGATATATTATTGAATGAAAATTATGAAAAGTAAGAAAATTGAAGTGAGAGTAACGTTGCAAGAAAGAGATGAAATTATTGCAAAATCTAGGGAGGCTGGTTTATCCATTTCTGAATATATGAGAAGATCCGCAATTGATAAAAAATTAAATGTGCGTTTTTCAAAAGAAGAATTAGAGGCTTGGAAAAATCTAACTTATATCAGTAACGCTTTGAAAAATCTAGGGAATATTTTAAATAAAAAAATAGGGAAGATTTGATTTTAGAATTGAAAAAAATCAATGCAGAATTAAAAGTTGAAATATTAAAATTTTTAAAATGACAGCAAGTGCAAAATCTGTAAAAGGGAGTACGCAGGGAGTCGATTATCTTATTGATGAAAGAAAAGGATAAAAAAGCGAACGAATATTCCTCTCATTACAGCACAAAAACCGACCAAGTTTTAACTAGAAAATTAAATTCTAACAAAAATATTTGGTATAGAGACTTTTTTGACTATTTCGCAGTCACTACAAACGACGAAATGAAGTGGAAACTCTCAAATGAAACGCAAAATTTTGAAGGCTACAAACTTCAAAAAGCAGCTACAAAATTTGCTGGAAGAGATTGGACGGCTTGGTTTTCAAAAGATGTAAATATTTCTGAAGGACCTTACAAATTTAGAGGTTTACCTGGATTGATTTTCATTTTGGAAGACAGTCAAAAATATTTTGTTTACAAACTTGTGAAAAACATAAAACTTCCAAAAACATACGACACAAAGGAATTTGTTGAAACACATTACGGAAAAACCGCACTTCCCGTAACAAACGAGAAGTTTAACAAATACATTCAGGAAATTTATGCAGACCCAATAAGAATGTTTTCTGCTCAAATAAAAGATGGAGGAAAAGCGACATTTAAAAATGAAACTGTTGAAAGCATGGAAGAACTTAATAAGAAAAAAGCAATGTTGCAAAATGGAATTAAAAGCAGATATATTTATATTGAAAAAGACAAAGCGCCAAAATTCAATTAAAAAACACTGCAGGTAACATAGGTAACCGTTGCACAACTCCACATTTTCAGTAATTTCCAAAGTAAAACCATAAAAAACGGCCTCCTTTAAAGCGATTTAAGGGAGGTTTCTATTTTTGTCGGGCAAAGGAGCTGAGGTTTTCGGGTGGCTTAAATTGAAGTGATCAGCGAACTGTGGAACCGGTTTAGAAAAAGCCGGAGTATCCCTTCCGGAAGGTGCATAATCTGGGCATTGCTTTTTGGTTTCCGGGAGATAAACTTCAGGTACTTCTTCAGGTTGTAAGCCAAAGCGGCCATTAAAACATGCTTGTTGGCGTTTTTCATGCCCCGCGTGTTGACCCTCTTCATG
>NZ_JASZ02000060.1 GCF_000735695.2 Kaistella haifensis DSM 19056 | reverse complement strand
CCATAGAACCACTTTTGGAACAGATGGAAACCGGTGGTCAAAAGCTCCCAAAAGAACTCCTTTACGATAGAGGTGGCAGAGGAAAATCAGAAATAAAGGGCGTGAAAATCTCCATCCCAAGCACTCCAAGAAAAAAAGACACTGCTTATCAAAAGCAGACAAAGCGCAAAAAATTTAGAACCAGAGCGGCAATAGAACCTATCATCGGACATTTAAAAACCGATTTTAGGCTGGCAAAAAATTACTTCATGGGAGAAACGGGACCACAAATCAATGCATTACTAGCTGCAACCGCTTGGAACATGAAGAAAATGATGGAACTACTGAAACAGAAAATTATTTTCTTATTTTATAAGATACAAATTATGCTGTTTTCTAATCCTGTTTTTAAATATAAATTAAATAGTGGGTTTTGTTAAGGAACGACTAATTAGTTGTCCAAACATAAATGAATTTACTTTGATTTATTAATTGATTCAAAATTTGCTAATTTGTGAGCAGATCGTCTAGTTCTGGTGGGAAAATTTGTTTTAATATTTCTAGCATAAACGAAGGATTGCCCAATATCTGTTTTTCATTTTCTCTTAAATAGAATCTGCTGAACACTTCAAATGGTGTTGTGCTGTATTTTTCGTTTTTAGTATGTTTATGATATTCTTCAATGTATTCTTGAATCTCTATAATACCCTGTTTTAAATGATCCTCATGTAGTTCGAAGTAACTGAGATTGATGAAAGTCACTTCTTTTACTGTCGTTTTTTCAAAACTTTCAGAATTCATTAATTCATTCAATTTTTGTTTTAGTATTTTATTTATACCCTCATATCCAAATGATAAATCAGTGTAAACTACAACGGGATAAATATTTGGTTTACCATTTTCAAATATGTCATCAAAATATATTTCGTTTTTCTCAATATATTTTATAGCATTGTATAGTTGTTTAATGCCTTTAGGATCATTCTTTTGATTTTCAAAAAACTTTTTGTCAAGTGCTGAGTAAAGTGCTTCTTTATCTGATTTTTCTTTTAAGTCAGCATTTAGAAGTATATCTTTAAATTCAATTAAAATAATTTCATTTCCTTTTCGTAAATAATAATCGCAAAGCTCATTGCCATCATGTTTTTTTACATCATTTCCTGACCTACGAATGTAATGAGGAAAGCATTTCTCCATTATGAGCCGGAAATATATATCTTCCATAAATTCTTTGCCTTTTACTGATAAAAAGTCGCCCTTGTATCCATTCTTTTCTATGAAAGATTTAAAAGAGAAAATTTGCGCCTTATATAATTGATCAATTAGAAAATTGATGTCAAGTAAAAAATATGTGTACGTGCTATATTGATATAGCATTTTATTCCGTAAAGTTCTAAAGCTATTGTCAGTTGTATATGTTGAAATTGTATCATTAATAGTTAAACTTTGGATGTAATCAATAGATAATAATGATGTCAAATCACTTAATGGTATGATTTGTTTTCGCATTGCAATTGGATCATTAATTCCAACTTGTCCAAATATTGTAAGCAGATTATATATGAGATCTTTACTGTCTTTTATATTTAGATGATTATAATATTTTTTAGTAAGATCTTTAAATTTTTCTGAATTTTCCAAGAATTCAAACAGTTTGAAACATCTTGTGATTTGATTTGATAACTCAGTTGTTGATGCATAGTCTTTTTGGTATATAAAATTTGGAAGAAAAATACTTTCGATCTCTTCTTTCAAAACTGCCTCCTGAATTTCGTCGGATGTAATATTAAACCTATTGCTTGTCACACTATTTAAAATTAAGTATGCATCTAAAAAATCTTTAGTCTGCTCTTCGCTGAAATCTTTATCAGGAAGTGTATTGTAATTTTTAAATATTAATTCATAAAAGAGGAGGTTTGAATAGCGCCATAAAACAATCGGCCACTCTTGTCTATCAATATGTTTTTTTATTACTTCATTAAATTTTTCTAATGTTGGTTTACCAGCTTTGATAACCAAATTATTCAGTAATTGAAGCTGAATAAGGTGTGATTCATTTCCCGTATCACTCAGATATAACTTGATATTGAATCCAGAAATATAATTTAACAGAGTTACTGACGGTATTCCTTTAATTAAACTTTCAGCAAATGAAATATCTTTTGATTCCCCATGAATTTCTTTATAATCAATAATTGTTTTAAAATTCATCCTTGTTTCAAGATCTGCCATTTTGGATTTTTTTTTGATTAAACTCACACGAAATTTTATAATATTTTTTTGCTAATTGCTCGTGATGGCTATAAATTCTACTCTTGAACATGGTGTTTATCTCTCTTTCCTAATGCTGTAAGAGCTAGATAATTAATAATCAGTTTTTTATTGATCATCATTATTTGCAATTTTTTTATCACTTCTTCATTACTTTGTTCTTCATCAAGTTCATGCCATAAATTTTCTGTAATAAAACTGAATCCAGTATGCACAATTTTGGATCTAAATGAATAAAGTCTTTTATACTCTTTTTTTAACTCATCACTCTCTCCAACAAAATTCAGCAAAAACTCCGTATACCTCCGAGATATAGCATATCTGGACTGTCCGCATTCCTTACAATTTTCGGGCTTAAAATCTTTATAATAATGATTCATCAAGCTCTCAATTGATGTAAATGCTGATAAAATTCCAATAGTTGTTTCTCCTTCCAAATTTTTCATACAAATACTAGCATACTTAGAGCCTGTTTAAAAATTAAATTAGAAAAATTCGTATGGCGTTTATTTTATAAAATAATCTTATAAAAAACTGATTGTCAGTTGTTTATGTTGTTTATTTTCCGTAACTTGTTGGTTACTAATCAATTAAATTACAGTGAAAAATTACTCGACAAACATTTCTGACAATCAGTGGCAATTTATAAAAAAGACTTTGAACCTCAATGACAGAAAGCGAAAATATGGTTTAAGAACCATTTGGAACGCCATAATGTATTTGGTGAAAACCGGTTGCCAATGGAGGATGTTACCCAATGATTTTCCGAAATGGGAATTGGTCTATTACT
>NZ_JASZ02000059.1 GCF_000735695.2 Kaistella haifensis DSM 19056 | reverse complement strand
ACCTCTAAATTCTAAAAACGACATCCCCATAAGAGGACCATCATACTGCTGAAAAGCCACCGGAGCTTCCGTTCAACGGGCTTTCATTTCTTGTCTTGCAGACAAAACGAAAGCTTAGTTATTATGCCCAGTGCTTATCTGTATTATCCGAACATTGTCATTTGTCCGTTATTTACAGGTGTCATTTCGTCTATAAAATCGTCCCATAAATTTAAAGTTAAATCAAGATTATACTTTTCGTTTAAAGTTTCAAGTTCTGATTGTAAAACAGACTTGTCAATACGTTTCGACAATTCGGCTAAATCAATTCTCATCAGAACATCTTTTGTGAAAGTTCTCTTAGCGTCAGAAAATGTAACTGATTGTAAAAGTTGAACAGTTGTATCAGAGTTTAAAAGTATCAATGAATAAACCGCAAACTCAATTTTGTCAAAACCGATTAAATAACAAGTATCGTCCAACATCACAGGTTTGTCGTTCTGTGGAAGGATAAGCGTAAAATGAAAGGTCTTATAAAGTCCTGAAATAGCAACTTTATAAGGTTTGAATGAATAGTCGCCAATACCAAAAATTGAAAATGGCGGTTTGTTGTTGTAAATACTTGATTTTCTTGCACTAAAATTTTCTTGATGTTCTGTCAAGTATTGATAAGTTTTTGGATAATCTAATTTAATATAATTGGTCTCTTGTCCAACTTTTTTTTGAGTTACGATGGTGAATTTTCTTGTTTGATTGATTACCGTGTTTTTTAAGTCTGAACTTTTAAGAAGTCCATAAACTAATCCTTCTTCAAGTTTTATTTCTTCATTCAAGCCATTTACATAATGCCCATTTACTTTGTCAAGTTCCATAATTGAAGAACAGTCGTGTTTTAGACCTTGTCGCCAAACAAAGGGACTTTCTCCATCAATTTCTTTTGTGTCAATATAAGTGTCAATGTTAGAAACAAATTTGCCGTCAACCCAGCCAAACCGTTTTGCTTTTCTTTGGTCTTGTCTTCTTTGAGTTCTTTGGATTGTTCTTAATTCATTTTGAGTATAAAAATCAAATTCACTACATTCAAATTCGCTTTTTGAATTTAAGTTACAAGAGAATAAACACGCTTCTACTGAAACGTTAAATTCCTTTTTGCTGTCAATACAAAGTTTCTCTAATTCGGAAATCGGATATTTTTTATTGACTTGGTCAAATAAGATATTTTTTACAACACTATTTTTTACCAACAAAGCAACATTTCCATTAATTTTTTGGAAGGTTTCAATCATCATTAAGGTAATAAATTCCGCAATATCGAAATTACCTTTACCCGTCATTGCATCTAAACCGCTATGATTTTTAAAATTTCTTTTCTTTGGAAGATTATCGGAATTAAGACTTCCTAATTTTGAGTTTGTTACCCAAGGCGGATTGCCAATTACTAAAATATTATTTTTAGCATACTCTTTTGCAATACTTTTGAAATTAAAATCGAAAACATTGCAATGCGTTATTGAAATTTCGGGTTTAATATTGTCAGGATTTTCCAAGAAGAATTTGACAATATTAAATTTTGTTTCCCATACGTAAGGTTTGTAAATTTCTACCCCAAAAACTTTTTCAATATTCGTGAAATTCTGTAATGAGGCAATTATAAAATTACCTTTTCCACACGTTGGTTCAATTACAATTTCGGGCGAAATGTCTTTTGCTTTAAGATAAACTGTTACATTATTCGCTAAATCTAAATTAGTTTGAAAATCTCCATATTCTGTTGCTCTATCTGGTTCTTCGACAATATTTTGAGTTTCAGAAATTATATCTTTTAAAGTCTCTAATTCTTCATTATTATCAAAAAAATGTATGATGCCGAAGGCATCATACATTTTTTGATTTGCCAATTCATAAGATGCAGTATTTTTCAGATTACTGTTTAAGTAGTCTGAAACTTGATAATTAATATTGGCATCGAAAACTTTCATTATTTAGGTTTATTATAGCTAACAATTTTTTCTACTCCTGGAACATCATCAGTTAGGTTTACAATTCTCTTGTATTGCAATCTCCATTGAAGAGCATTAGAAATAGTTAAATATCCTATTGGAATTTCGGTTGCTAAAATAATTCCAGCAATTTGTTGTAAGGTTATTTCATCCGCTGGCAATTTTATTCCTTCTAAAAATGCAACAATATCATCTTCATTTGCCTCAACCTTTTTCATATCGTTTAAAATACTTGTGGTTGTATAATCGGCTGTTCTTTCTTTTGAAACAAAAGAACAACTTACAAAGTTAAGTATTGCCGTTTGCGTTTTTGGGTCATCAGTCTTGTCGTAAACGAATACAAGTAAATTATATCCAAGTCCAAATATTTTCTGCTTTGCGTCTCTGAATGGGCAAGAAGATTGAGGTTGTTTAATAGAAGTAACTTTAATGTCCGTTAAAATATCTTCAGATGGAAGGTCAATTCCTTTTGCAGATGAGCCAACAGTTACTATGTACTTGTCGTTTAGATGTTTTTGAAATTTTTGTTCGATTAAAGTTCCAACAGCTTTACCGTCAGTAACTCCAAAAAGCTCTTTATGTTGAAATTCAGATTGCTCAACACAAAATAATTGAGCTTCTTCTATTAATTTTTCTATCGTCAGTTTCTCTTTCTGTTCCATTCGGTAAATTTACAATTTTTATTCTTGTCGGTTTTGAGTTGTCGTATGTTTTTTGTCCTTCCGTTGATGTTAGCACGGTCGGTTTGTAGCATTGGGCATAACGTTTCGGGGCTTTGCGATGGTGGGGCAATCGAAGCACAAATCTTCAATTTTGCACAAAAGTTGAACCGAAGAACTGCCGTTGAACTTTGCAGTTTCGCCCCACTATTGCAAAACCCTTGTGCCTGTTGCACAACCTCTTTTCAAAGATACGGTAAAAAGATTTCAGAAATAGAAAATGTGGTTATAAACGGGTTTAAAATATTGAAAATCAATTGTATATATCGTTTATTCTCCGTAAATTAGCGTATGCAAGGCAGAAAAACATTTGAACCGAAAATCTTCTACGAACTCAGCCTGGAGGGGCTCGTTCCCCAGGATGATTTCTACCGTAAAATCAGTCAGGAAGTACCCTTTAGCTTCCTCTACAAGTCAACCTCTCATTATTACGGCCGTTGCGGGCAGGACAGCATCGATCCTGTGGTCTTTTTCAAGATACTGTTAGTGG
>NZ_JASZ02000058.1 GCF_000735695.2 Kaistella haifensis DSM 19056 | reverse complement strand
GGCTATTGAAGGGGTAAGTGAGGGATTGATTATGACCCTTATTGCTGAAATCGGATTAGACGGTATTAGGAAATTCCCCACTGCTAAACAGTTCACGGCCTGGCTTAGGCTTGCGCCAAACAACAAGATAAGCGGAGGCAAGGTGCTGTCCAACCACATCCCGAAAGGAAGTTCAAGGCTCAAAATTGCCTTTCGAAACACTGCCAATGCCATCGGTAATCTCAAAGAAGGCTGGCTCGCAGACTTTTTCAAAAGGTTGAACTACAAGAAAGGAAGAGCAACTGCTGTCTCTGCACTGGCCCGCAAACTTGCCGTCATCATCTGGAACATGCTTGTGAAAGGGCAAAGCTACCAACCACCTTCACTATATCTGTTCCTTGACGAGAAAAGAAAAATTGCTGCAGCCAAAAGAATTCAAAAACAAATCACTAAATTTGGATTGACTGACAGAGATATTGAAATCACAAAATACTGATTATCAATATTAAAATTTAACGTTAGTCAGAATTTCTTCACAAAATGAAAATAAATTTAAACAAAATATCAATTGAGTCAATTGAACGTAATGTAAAAATATCTCTAAATAAGGATATTGAAATTCCAGAGCTGACTTACAAATACTACTATTTTAATTCAAATAGTTTAAACTCAATTAAAAATGAAACTATCCATTTTGGACATTCTTTTACAATGAATGATTTAATGGATGGGAATTTTTTACTTTGGGATTTTGAAGATTTTCTTCTTGATTATATGAAAGAAAGAAATTTAGACATGAATTTCAAAGAATTTTATCATAAAAATTTAATACGAACAATTTCAAGAGATTTCCTAAAGCATATAGGTTATTTTTGTTTGTGTGAGAATTTCCATAATGACTTATTATGGACGCATTACACAAATGAGAGAGGTCTTTGTGTTGAATATAATACAAAAGAGTTACTTGAAAATTTCAAATCCTTACAAATGTATTTTGTTCCAATTAATTATGATGAACTTAAACAGATTAATTTCAAAAAAAATTCCTTAAAGACAATAAAAAATAATAAAGTAAATATTGAAGCAAATATTCCATTATTTTATAGTTTGGTTAATAAAGAAAAATTTTGGAGTTATGAAAAAGAATGGAGAATTATTGTTAGAGATGAAAAATTTGATTCTGTATCTCATCCATTAGAATTTAATATTGAACAAATTTTAGAGTTTGAATATGATGCTATAAAAAATAGAAATCTTAAAATCAATGATAATTGTATAAATAGAATTATTTTATCGACTTATTTTTTTGATAATAACAGATTTGATATGTCGCAAGAAAACGGTAATCAAATCATATACAAGTTTAAAAATAACGATGGAAAAGCAAATTTAAAAGAATTTATTACCATTTTGATGAATAGGTATAATAACAAAGTATATCAAGTTGCTAAATATTTGGAAAATGGTAAAGTTATTAGAAACATTAAATATAAAATTGAATTTTTGCGCATAACTGAAAATTATTGCGAAATAGAGAGAAACTTCTGCTAATAACTAAGCTTTAGCTTCGCTCTGTTCACTTCGTTCGGGTCGTCTTGTCCGCAGGACAGAAGATGAAAGCCCGTTGAACGGAAGCTCCGGTGGCTTTTCAGCAGTATGATGGTCCTCTTATGGGGATGTCGTTTTTAGGATTCGCAAAATTGCTTTCTCCATTCTAGGATTCTCACCACACACCACAAACACTTTAGTTTCATAGGCTACGAGTTGTAATGTGTTTGTGTCGCGTGCTGAAAACCCCACCAAAAAGCATTTTCTTTCCGCCATACATACCGCTGTCTTTCCAACCGCTTTTTTCAGGCAGTTTTCCTAAAAAAGTGGCCCGGTGCCTGAGCGGAGTCGCAGGTACCATTTTCCTATGAGGTTGTTTCCCCGGTTTTCGAACACTTTCACAAATCCTTCTATTCAATAGGAATTGCGAAAGTGATTTTTGAAAAGAACTTGTATTTAACTTGCGACGATAAGAACATAAAATTTTTTGGTAAAGATTTTGTTATCTGTCGTTTATGAAATTTTACTTTACTTTTCTTATTCTTTTTTTGCTTTTCAGTTGTGAAAGTAAAAAGGGCGCATCAAAACAGATGATAACTCACCCTGTAATTCAAGAGAATGTGGCGGAAACAATATCTTCAAAAACTGAAAATATTAAGAATGACACCTTTCAAAAGAAAGTGTATGTATGGATTAAAGAAGATTCAATTAATTTCAAAAAACTGGAAGAGAATTATACGCTTACGGTTTTTAATAATTCAGATAAGCCGATAACATTTGGCAAAGAATTTCAGGTGGAAAGTTACAGCGATAATAAATGGAATGTCATCAATTCTCACATTGTATTTCCTGAAATGGCTTATGGGCTCCAGCCCGGCAGAAGATACGATTTAACCTTCTCACCAAAATTTGAAGGTGGATTAAATTTTCCTGGAAATTACAGAATCAATAAACCATTTTTCATCGATAATAATGATCTCAACAGAGGTTTTGCGATAGATAATTTTAAAGTCTACACGCCGTTGATAGAAGGGCTCGAGCAGAAGGTTTTTCTTGAAATTCCCAAAACCTTTAAAATGTCTGAACTAAAGAATAAAGTGTTTTACAAAGTGATTAACAATACCAAAAACACGATACTGTTTGGTGATCGTTATGAGCTTCAAAAATTTAACGGCAAAGATTGGCAAAAAATAAAATTGAGTTTTTTCGTGCAGGATATAGGATATACTCTGCACCCCGGTACGGAAGGTTTCCAGGAAAGATTTTATTTTAAGTTCTATCCGGAACAGTACCAATATAAACCCGGACTTTATCGCATTCTGAAAAATTATTACAGTAATTCTGGCTCAGAGCTTAGTTTTAGAGGCATTCCGTATGAAAAAGACCCTATGCTTTCGGAATTTAGAATAATTAATTAAAAAATTTCTAAGAATGCATAGTCTTTCACCAGTCCCTCCAGTATATAGACGGCATTCACTTTACGGATTCTGAAGAACCATTTTTCTCTGCCGTCTAAACACTTCCGGCACCGCGCACAGTAGTATTCCGCCACACCAGGTTCTTGCTTATTGATTTTAGCTCTCTTTTTTTTGTTGCCATTTTAGTCATTTTTTAATTAACTTTACAAAGTAACTAATTTATGCGATTGGGAAAGCTACCGGAGGTTTAGTTCAACA
>NZ_JASZ02000057.1 GCF_000735695.2 Kaistella haifensis DSM 19056 | reverse complement strand
TTGAAAAAGACCACAGGATCGATGCTGTCCTGCCCGCAACGGCCGTAATAATGAGAGGTTGACTTGTAGAGGAAGCTAAAGGGTACTTCCTGACTGATTTTACGGTAGAAATCATCCTGGGGAACGAGCCCCTCCAGGCTGAGTTCGTAGAAGATTTTCGGTTCAAATGTTTTTCTGCCTTGCATACGCTAATTTACGGAGAATAAACGATATATACAATTGATTTTCAATATTTTAAACCCGTTTATAACCACATTTTCTATTTCTGAAATCTTTTTACCGTATCTTTGAAAAGAGGTTGTGCAACAGGCACATAGTATTTGCAAAATGCGGGGGAAAGTAACAAGTTGAACTTTTGTGAAATTTATCCGCCGCTGCTTTTTTATTCCACAAAAAAGAGTAATTTAGTGTAAGAAAAAAGCATCGGCTACGTTTAGTATGAATTGAACATTTCGTTCCATTTAACCCGCACTTCGCCAATACTTTTTCCGTTGGCAGAAAGTGTATCTAAAATCACTTTCAAAGGATGTTAAGAAATAAAAATTCTCAAAATTTACTCTAACTTTAAAAACATAAATTATGACAAAAAAAATTATATTATTGAAAAGTATTCTATCAATTTTATTTTTACTAACTCTTTTTTCCTGTAGAGAAGAAGCGTACGAATCAAGTCTAAAAACAGAAGAAAAAAATATAGCACAAAAAACATCATACGATCAATTTTTAAAAACTATTGGATCAGCAGATAGGCTAACTTTGAAAGTTGAAAAATCATCAAAGGATGATGAAAATACTACAGAAACATTCACAATAGATTCAACCAAAATTTTACTAATAAATGATGATGCTAAATCTGTTTTTTCTATGCGATTAATTGCTGATGGCGCAGAAAATAAGAGATATTTTTATAATTTGTATGTGGAAAAAACTGCTGAAGGAGATATTATTCAAACAATAGTAGAATATGAGCCAAGTTTAGCAACCATTATGAACAAATATAAAAATTTCACTGGAAATTACAAGATATTGAATACAACTTCTCCTAGAGGATTTACAAATGAAAGATCTAACTGTAGCACAATAGAAGTTGTAGAGCCATGTGAATTTGGAAACGTGCATGAACATGATGGTCCTGATTATTGTGAAGGCAACGGATCTTACACCTATTCAATCACCGTATGCAGTGGCGGTGGCGGTGGATCATTACCAGGTGATGGTGGATCAGGACCAAATGGTCCTGGTGGAGGAGGGCCAGGAACTGGTGTTATTATAAATCCTTATGAAAGTGGTGATAATTCCGAAGCATTTAATTATATTAGTTCTTTATACTACCAAAATAAAACATGGGCAGATAAAAACAGTGAAATTTTCATATCTCTTACTGATAGAGTTTATAATGATGAGTCTCAAGAAAATAAAGATTTTATAGTTTGGGGACTTGCTTTTTTTCAACAAAATAGCACCAACGGAATTTCTAACGTTTCTTGGACACAGTTTCAAAACTGGTTTATGGGCACTTCTGAGGGAAAAGATGGGGAGTACATTGATCCAGATTTAATTGAATATGAAACCCCAATTGTTCAACAATCTTTACCAACACTCGCACAATGGTATACTAGTTTTCCTAAAATTGAAGAAAATGGCTATTGGAAACCAATGGAATCACCTGCTGTTTACCAACTTGCTGGTGGTTCTCTATATACAAGTCATATAAATGATACAAATGGAAACTATCAAAATGCTTGTGCAATAAGAGGTTCTAGAGGATTATTATATTCAGGAATTACAATTCCAGTTATTAAAAGAAGTACACTGCAATTAACTCAGAAGGGTGGTGATGGAAAAAATTATATATTAGCCGCTACCACTTTTCTAAAATTTATGAAAGATACATTTGGTGACACGCCACATAAATTAGAAAATGCTGATGCTAATGATCCTACAAAAGTAGCGAACTTATTAAAAGGAAAAAGTGGGATTTATGTAATAGAGAATGCTGACCCAAGACCTACAAGTCAAGGAGGGGCAGGTTATTCTGGACATGTTGATAATATTGTTAACGGAATATGTATTTCAGGTGCATATACCCAACCTAAAGGAGGTGTAAAATCTATAAGAATATGGGTACTAAATTAAATACCAAAAAAAAGTTCTATTTTCTAATACTAACATGTTTTCTCATGAGTTGTTCTGTTTCTAAAGAACTTCGAAAAGAAAGAAAGGATTGGGATTTTAAAAATTGGGAACAAGAATACAAAGACAGAGCATTTTGTCTTTGCATCTCCAATGGTTATGAAAATAAAGAATTAGAGAAATTATTAATAAGATATGACCGTTCATTATATAACCCTTTGGGAAGAGCTATATTTGACAAATCTTTAGTTCCAATAATCAAAAATGAAATTGTAAAAATTAGAATAGACTCTATAAATTCAATTGGAAAATATCCTGACGACCTAAAAACAATTTATAATAAAAGAGAGGTTCTATCACATTGCATAAATTTCTACAAGAGCGAAATGTTAGATAGCTTAGCCAAATCACAAAAAAAAAATTGGATTAAAATAAACAATATTTTGGGTGAAATTCACAAAGAAGTTCCGACATACTAATTATTTCTCTGTGATAAAAAACGGCAAGATGGAAATTTCTATCTTGCCGTTTTTATGTTGACAATATTTGCACTTTTTATCAAAAATCTTACAATTGTATCTCTAATTAGTCGTTCCTTAACAATATAAATATTTTCTTTTTATTGTGAAAAAATATGCAGCAAAGAGGAAATTCTGCAAAGAAAAATATAGCCAACGAAGATTGGCTTTAAGAATCTCCATCATTTTCTTCATATTCCAGGCAGTTGCTGCTAGGAAGGCATTGATTTGAGGCCCCGTTTCTCCCATAAAGTAATTTTTAGCCAGCCTGAAATCAGTTTTTAAATGTCCGATGATAGGCTCTATGGCAGCTCTGGTTCTGAATTTTTTGCGCTTTGTTTGTTTCTGGTAGAGGGTGTCTTTTTTTCTCGGTGGACCTGGAATGGAGATTTTCACTCCTTTTATTTCCGATTTCCCTTTTCCGCCACGGTCGTAAACCAGTTCTTTGGGAAGGGGTTGGCCACCTGTTTCCATTTGTTCCAAAAGTGGTTCAATGGTGTGACCATCATAAGGGGTTTGTAAAAATGCTTTAATTGCGAGAATGATTTTTTTTCCTTTATTAGCGGTGGTGATCAAGCCCACTTTATTCCCGAATTCGTATTGTTTATGCGCTTTTCCTTTG
>NZ_JASZ02000056.1 GCF_000735695.2 Kaistella haifensis DSM 19056 | reverse complement strand
GCTGTACACCCCAAATTCTTTTACATCCTCGGCATTTTGCCCTACAGCTGCCCAGTGGCTGCGGCTGCCAATGTCTATTCCACACGCATTGGGATGTACCACTTCGAGTGAAATCTGCTTCTTAATTTCCATGTCTTAATTTTTTAAATTAAACCAATAAAAACTCCAAGGATTGCACTTTGCTAAATTTGAAATTATTCTGATCGGGATATCTGCTTTTGGCGGACTCACCATTAAAAACTAACACCGTCTGAAGTATTACTACCAAAGACTTTTGTGCAATCTTACCTGAATTGCAGACGGGTTTTTTAAACACCATTGCTTAAACCGGTCTTTTCAAGGAGCAGGTACTAAGGTAAGAAATAATGGATTTGGAATATTGAATTTTTCACGCCGACTCCTCCTCGTTAGCGGCTAAAAACAACTTCGTTTTCGAGTAGGGGAATTGTTGCTAACGTTTTGCGGCTTTGCGATGGTGCGGATTAATATGACAACTCTTTCTATTATAAACAAAACTTCGGAAAATCTGAAATCTTCAAACTTGCGGCTCCCCCGCACTATTGCAAAACCGTTGTTGAACTAAACCTCCGGTAGCTTTTCCATTCGCCGTTTTAGTAACTTTGTTTTTATTAACCTTTTAAAAACTCATGAAATGGCTACAAAAAAAAATCTACTGAGGATTTAAGAACAAACAAATTCCTGAATCGTGCCTCGAGCGAAGTTAACGGTTTTGCCGAACTTCTGCAACGCTTCGAAAGAAATATTTCCATCCTGGGCAGAAGCAAGCGTACCTTCGACAATTATTCCCGTCACGTTGCAGCCTTGGCGCTTCATTTCGGTAAAGTCCCTACCGAATTAGACCCGGAAGACATCAAAGATTACCTTTTTGAACTTCAAAAGCGATCAAAAACCCCTTCTCAGTCGTACTTTAAACATACCGTTTATGGATTGCGGTTTCTTCTGAAAACCGAAGGTTTGCCTTACAGCTACCTCCATCTTCCCGCGATTCCAAAAGTGAAAAAACTTCCCACTATTTTAAGCCGTGAAGAAATCTGGCGAATGCTTCAAAGTGCTGAACTCCTGAAACACAAACTGCTCATCGGCCTGATCTACGGTTGCGGACTGCGCTGTATGGAAGTAAGGAATATCAAGCTTCACACCCAAAACGCTGCTCAATAAATGCCGGTGCTGCAAGGAGGGAAACCTGGTTACCATTGCTATTTTCGGGCAGCGGGGGCCGCCGCAGGATTTTCTTTTCGTTACCCAAACGCTGTCTGCAAAATAACCTTTGCGGGTAAGGGAACCTGTGTTCTGAAGCGAGGAAAAACCGCTGAAACCCACCAATAAAGGCTACCCAACGCCACAAAAAAAGCAGTCCTTCCGAAAAAACTGCTTTGTGTATCTAAATTCTAAAAACGACATACCCATAAGAGGACCATCATACTGTTGAAAAGCCACCGGAGCTTCCGTTCAACGGGCTTTCATTTCTTGTCTTGCAGACAAAACGAAAGCTTAGTTATTAGCAACAGTATATTTTTATCGGTTCGCATATTCAATAGCTCTTTCAAGAACTTCGTCTTTTCCGTCAATAATTCCTTGTATTGTTGGTTTTACTTCAATATCTATTTTAATTCCTTTTCTTTGAGTCTCTGTTTCGTCCGGATAAAAAATTCCAATTCCTGTTATCATTGTTTTATATCCTCCTACCATTTCAAATTTATCTACATTTCCATCTGCACCAGAAGTTTGGCTTCCAATTGTTATTGCATTATCTCCAGTTTGTAAAATCATTGCGGTAAATTCTGCGTGACTTTGAGATGTTTCGTTTACCAGAATGATAACTTTTCCTTTATACTTCAATTCTCCATTTATCCCGCATTGAGTTCCATTTCTCCAAATGAATTTTCCAGGATAATCTAAATCAGGATAAGTTACTTTAAAAAAATCGTTTTGTTTTGAAGAAATATATTCTGCAATTGCATAACCAGTTCCTTTCGGATAATTTCTTATATCAAAAACGATTGCTTTAGTGTTTTTAAGTTTTTCCATTGCTTCTGAAACATCTTGTTTTTCTAAAATTCCCATATTGATGTAACCAATACTTTCGTTTAGGATTTTAAATTTTTCTGTTTCTTTTTGACGTTCATATCCGAACTCTTTGAACTTGTATCGTTTTATAGTTTTATTGTAAGTTTTATCGCCTCTCATAAATTCTATGTTAACGGAATCTGATGAGCCGTTAAAAATTGTATAGTAGGCATTATTACTTTTTCTTGCCAAGTTAGAGCCATTTATGTATTTTTCGTTTTGTTTGAAAATTTTTTCTACTTCTTGGTTATTTACCTTTGTAATAACATCGCCAATCCTTAAATCATCAGCTTTTGCTAAAGAATCATTATAAAATTTTGTTATAACTGCATTTCCATTTATAAGCTTGAAATCTGCAGGAATCCAATAATACCCAAAATATTTGTTTGTTTCGTTAGATACAAATCCTGCGTGACTATCATCAATACTTACAACAAGTTCAAGCATTGCTAAATGAAATTCATTTTCAGAATTTGAATTAAAAAATTTCGGAATCATTTCAATAAGCACATCATCCCAATTTGCATCTATTTGGTATTTATACGGAAAAAAATACTCAATAATATTCCAATATCTGAAAAGAGTTAGTAATCTTAAATTTTGATTGTTCCAATCTAAATCCTTGTAAATTAATTCGTTTGTAAAATTTAAATTTCCAACTTTTTTGTTTTCAAATTTTACATAATTGCTTTCTCCTTGATATCTGTTGTTTTCGATGAATTTAAGTTTTTCAGAAAGTTCAGATGTAAAAAGCTTGTTATTGTTTATCCAGCTTAAATTGAAGTTTTTGTTAAAGTATATATTTTCACTTTTTTGATTACATTTTTTACATTCTTCAATACTTCCCAAACTTGAAATCCAATCGAGATAAATTTTGGATAAATCATTTTTTGTTGTTGCTGTTTCAATTTTTGGTAAAACTTCAAAAAGTTGCTCATCCCAATTATAATTACCTTTCGCTACTTGTGGATGATAATATTTTAGAAATCCCCAAACTTTAGAAGTTGCTGTTAATTTTTCAGTTCGAGTTAATTTTTCTTGAGCGTATGCTAAATTTCCAAAAATTAGAATTAGGAAAAGAAGTGTTATTTTTTTCATTCAGTTCGTTTATATTCTGACTAACGTTAAATTTTAATATTGATAATCAGTATTTTGTGATTTCAATATCTCTGTCAGTCAATCCAAATTTAGTGATTTGTTTTTGAATTCTTTTGGCTGCAGCAATTTTTCTTTTCTCGTCAAGGAACAGATATAGTGAAGGTGGTTGGTAGCTTTGCCCTTTCACAAGCATGTTCCAGATGATGACGGCAAGTTTGCGGGCCAGTGCAGAGACAGCAGTTGCTCTTCCTTTCTTGTAGTTCAACCTTTTGAAAAAGTCTGCGAGCCAGCCTTCTTTGAGATTACCGATGGCATTGGCAGTGTTTCGAAAGGCAAT
>NZ_JASZ02000055.1 GCF_000735695.2 Kaistella haifensis DSM 19056 | reverse complement strand
AATTTAGAACCAGAGCGGCAATAGAACCTATCATCGGACATTTAAAAACCGATTTTAGGCTGGCAAAAAATTACTTCATGGGAGAAACGGGACCACAAATCAATGCATTACTAGCTGCAACCGCTTGGAACATGAAGAAAATGATGGAACTACTGAAACAGAAAATTATTTTCTTATTTTATAAGATACAAATTATGCTGTTTTCTAATCCTGTTTTTAAATATAAATTAAATAGTGGGTTTTGTTAAGGAACGACTATTTACTGATTTCGTGTTGATGCAAAACCTGAGCTCCATTCGCATTGGCTTTAACCGTTTGTACTAAAAGTTTATTTTTCAGAATAGAAAAAGCCATAAAACCAGGTTCTGCAGCTGCGAAAATGGTTCCTTCCCGATTTCCGGTAGTGCGAACTTCACTACCCGAACCCGATAAAAACTGAGCTGTTTTTCTTCCTTTTGGTTTGATGATTTGTAGATCGTGTTCGTGGCCACAGATATAAGCATCTACTTTATATTTCTCGAAAACATTCGCAAATTTCTTTTCGAAACTTAAAGTATTTTTATCGGTTTTTCTTTTTCCACCGCTGTATAATGGGTGATGACCAACTACGATTTTCCATTTTATTGATGGATCGGAAGTTCCCAAAGTTTGCTCCAGCCATTTGGTTTGTGCTAAAGTATCTTGCTTCTTAATTCCGTCGTATTTTTCCGGGCTTTTATGGTAATCCTCGATGAATGGGTTGGTGTCCATCACCACTAAAAGCAACTTTTCTCCATTTTCTATTTCAAATGTTTTGCTGTAATATCGACTTGGCAAATGCCATCTTCTGGAGATTTTGGAGTAATCGATTTGTGCCTGAACGCTCCCCCGATAATCATGATTCCCCAACGCAACATACCAATCTGTATAAAGACTTGGATTGGTATAAATGGATTCAAAAGAAGAAATCCAATGATAATCCTGAGTGCTTTGAACGCCATTTGGATAGAAATTATCGCCCACCGAAACGATAAACTCCGCATCTAAAACCACCGTAGCATTTCCCAATTCGCGGGCAATATCTTTTTGGTAATAATCTCCTACTCTTCCGAAATCTCCCAGAACCAGAAAGTTGAAACTGTCTTCAATATAGGTTAATCCGGGGATATTATTTCCCTTATATCCTGTTTCTTTTTCGTACTCGAAAGGTGTTTGAGCATTAAAAAAATTTAAAACCAGAAAAAAAAGCAGGCTAAATTGTACTTTAAAATTGATCATAAAAGGTTTCATTAAAAAGAAATAAAAGCTCACCGCTTTTGCCAGCGAGGTTTTTAATTTCGGTTCGGTTATATTTTTAGAAATCTATTTTAACTCCCAAATTAAATTTTGGTTGATAATATTCCTCCTGCATCGTACGATCCGAAACGCCTTGGTAATAGCGAAGCGGCTGATTGGTTAAGTTATTGGCTTCGGCAAAAATTCTGAAATTTTTGTTGATTTTATATGAAGCATTCGCATCCAAAAAGGTTTGTTTATCGTAATATCGGTCTTCAAAATCATCTCCACCCAATTCATCCAGATAATCCGAGGCGTGATTTAAAGAAACTCTTGCAGAGAATTTTTTATTTTCCCAAGAAAGTGAAGCATTGAAAAGATGAGGAGCGGTTCCCGGCAAACCAAGACCAGATCTTTGTTCACCATCCTCATTGGTAATGCCATCCGCAGTAGATTTGGTGTAAGTATAATTTAAATAAACCCCAAAACCTTGAAGAAATTTACCCGGTAAAAAGTCCAGTTGTCTTTGCAAAGCCACTTCGAAGCCGAATAAATCTACCTTGTCTCCGTTTCTTTGTTGGATATAATCCCATTCTTCTCCCGTAGGAATTGGATTTGTTTCGTTTCCGTAATCATTAGCAAAATCGGATGCCGAATAATTATTGCTGCTGTAAGTGTAGATGAAATTCTTTAAGTTTTTGTAGAAAACACCACCAGAAATAATCCCAATAGATGAGAAATATTTTTCTACCAAAAGATCAAAATTATAAGCATAAGTCGCTTTCAAATCTGGATTTCCAACGAAGATTTCTTGGTCATCCGGAATTGCATTCACATAAGGAACCAATCCGTAGTAGTTTGGTCTTGCCAAAGCAGTGGTTGCCGCAGCTCTTATAATGAAATCGGGCTGAACATCGTACCGCAGGGTAAGACTTGGAAGGATATTGGTATAGCTGTTTTTTCTGTTGATTTGGTTGACTAATTCTTCTTCATCCAATACAAAATTTCCATTATAATCAATCGTTGTATGCTCTACTCTGGCTCCGATGATCGCGGAGAATTTGTCAGTAAAATTCTGATCCCAACGGATGTAAGCCGCGTAGATATTTTCTTTGGCTTTAAAGTTTTCTGATAAAAATTCAGAAGGATCAGATTCCGATTCAAATGAAGCCGGATTATTCAAATCTAAACCTCCTAAATAAGCCGCTGTTGCGAAAGTTCCCGGTACATATTGAGAACCCGGGTTGAATCCTTGCCCTGAAAAATAAGTTGTTGGAACGTCTGTAAGTCCAAATTCATTCACAGGTTCATATTCAAAATAGTCATTGTTGCGGTCTTTGTCTTTAATTCTTACCCGCGCTCCGGTTCTGATTCGCCCTTTCTGATCGGCTACCACAGAGAACGGGAAGCGAAAATTAAGTTTTGCGCCAAGCTCTGATTCTTCGGTAAGTCCGTTGCTTTGTGACAAACTTGCAAGTTCATAATCTCCTAAATCCTCTCCGACAGCACTAATTAAAGGTTTTCTTGGATTTCGCAAATCAGACATTAATGTTAAATCTTCATTTTCGAATTCTATGTAACGTTCATTTGGTTTTTTCTCACTTGCAAAAGCGTAGTTTACGGACCAATCCATATCAACAGAAGAACCCAACAAATGTTCTCCGGCTAATGAATAATTTTGAACTTTCTGAATTTCTAAACGAGTGTTTTTATTCTTATTATCTCCGATTCCTCCTTTGTTTTGTCGGAACATATTGCCTTCGTAACCAATAATTTCATTTTTATCATCATAAATAGGATCCACTTCGTACCCAACTGCAAACCGGTTTTCTCGGTCATTTCTTTGGTTGTACATTGCATTGAAGAATAGTTTATTATTTTGGTTGAATTCGTAATCCAATGCCAAAGCTACACTGCTTCTGACACGCTGTACATCATATTTTCTAATTTCAAAATCGGATACATAGTCTCTCCTTAAACCACTTATAATTTACTGATTATTAGTATTTTGGGTTTAAAATAGCTTGTTTTTTATTGCAAGAATTTGTATATTAGAGCTTTAAAACCTTGCAAATATGTTAGGAAAAAATCCAGAAAAACTGCCAGAATTATTCCGCCCGATGTTGGTTGATTTTATTGATGATAAACACGAACTCGTTTTGCTTTCAGATAAAATAGATTGGAATTATTTCGAGAACGAATTTTCGCCGTTGTACTCTAAAGTGGGCAATCCGAGCCATCCGATTCGTTTTATGGTGGGCTGTTTGCTTCTGAAACATCTTTATAATTTG
>NZ_JASZ02000054.1 GCF_000735695.2 Kaistella haifensis DSM 19056 | reverse complement strand
TTAGAACCAGAGCGGCAATAGAACCTATCATCGGACATTTAAAAACCGATTTTAGGCTGGCAAAAAATTACTTCATGGGAGAAACGGGACCACAAATCAATGCATTACTAGCTGCAACCGCTTGGAACATGAAGAAAATGATGGAACTACTGAAACAGAAAATTATTTTCTTATTTTATAAGATACAAATTATGCTGTTTTCTAATCCTGTTTTTAAATATAAATTAAATAGTGGGTTTTGTTAAGGAACGACTATTTATTATATTGTAACTAAGTATAGCATTATTTAAAAAATAATTTTTTTCAAATTTTGTTGTAGTTAATTTTAAACAATATTCTTGACAATTTGATTTTTCAACAGTATTTACTGGTAAAATATTTGAATCCATTACAGCTTTTTCATGTTTTGAGGGTTGTATTTTATTGTTAATACAATTACAGCTAAAAAGCAGTGTGAAAATTAGCATATTTATCTTCATAATTTTTTTTTTTTGCGAGATAGCCCAAGAGCTGATAGAACATTATTAGCTTTACAATAATATGTAACTGAATTTTTTAACCCAACATGAACTCCTACTGTATATCTTGTGTTGGACGCGCTCACATATGAATATATTATACCACCACTATCACCTTTTATAGCAGGATATGTCGCAGATGTTAAATTATATAGAGTAGTGCCATCTTCGTTTTCTATAATAACATTAGTATCTAAAATTTTACCAGAAGCTTGTGTATATGCTCCACGAATATTAATTGTTGTCCCAACACCAGGTAGACTAGTCAATGTAGATAAATTGTTAACTCCACCAATTAAATTAGTCGTGTAATTATTAGGGTAATCATGTAATAAAATAAAACTTGCATCAATATTACCACCAACTGTAGATTTATCAACAGTTCCCACATATGTATTATTTCTATATACATCAGCATTTGAATAAAAAACATGACCTGAAGATAAAACAGCAGCAGGTGAAAATTATTTTAAAAAAAATTCAAGGTGTCTTTTCAATATTAATCACCGTTTAATGTGGATGTATAAACCGTTTTTAAAATTATTTGTCCAGTTTTTTATTAAAAAACTGGACAAACAACACTTGATTCACCTACTCTCATACCCCTCTTTAAACTTCAAAAACTTTTCTGCATCCTTTGGGTTTTTCTGCATCCATTTTTTCATCAGCTTAGTGTTGTATTCTAGTTGCTTCACCTGCTCTGTTTCATAAATCGCCTTGTTTTCATCCTTGATCTCCTCCAGGATTTCCTCTCGAACCTCGGTCTTGGTGCGGATGCTTTCGCGGTACCAGTTTTTTCCTAGATAAACAGTTGCTGATAAAATAAAAAATGCAACCAGCAATATAGCTACGATTCCGAAAAACCAATATTTAACTGTATCTGATTTCTGATGGAATTTTTCCAGATGCTTTATAACGTCCGGAGGTAATTCAGCGATAATATTGTTGGGGATGGATTTAAGCAATTCCTGCCGCTTTAGATTTTCTTCATGTGCCAGTGCTTGGATCTTTTTCACATCCTCCTTGATGTCGCAGTACATGTGGAAAATCGCCTTCCCCGAAATTTCTACCGCCTTATTACTTTCTATGACGCGGTGCAAAAGTTCGATGCCTGCATCTTGTGAAGAATAATTTTCTGTATTCTCCTGGTTGTTAAATTCGTTGTTGTTCATTTTGTTTTTTTTTGATGTTTTTTTTTAAAGACCTATCGCCTCCTTTTTCTCTTCCTCAGCAATTCGTCGTCAGCCGCCGGTGTGTAGCTCGGTTTGAGCAGTTCCTTCACGGCATTTTCAATCTCCCTGAGGGCTGATTTTTCCGGATTTTTTATTTCGTTCGTTTGTGGATTACTCTGACTGAAAATTGCCGACTGGTGGCTTTCCGCATTCCGGTTTAGAATTTCTTTGATATCTTTGATTTTCAGTTTGTTTGTAATCTCGGAAAGTTTGTAACCGGGATGGTACTGCCTCTGGGTTTGGTCGTTGATGTCCTTTAATCTAACAATCCGCATCCCCGGAATACCGTCCTTCACATTCTGCGAGAGCGTCACTCTGTAACCACATCTCCGCATATAATCCACCAAGTCGTCAAAATTTCTTGAGACCTTCAGACAGTTTTGCAGAACTTTCAGCATCTGCTGCTTTTTCTCTTTCCCTATTTCCACATCTGTTTTCAGGTTCATCTCTTTGCAAACATTTCTCACTGATTCACCGAAGCGTTTCCCGATATTGGCAGATTTTACCGTGCATTTACCATAAACATCTATGCGGTTCACGATGAAGTGGATATGTTTCTGCTTCGTGGAATTGTGGACATCCAGGACGACCTGGTTATTTTCTGTAAGTCCCACATCTTTCAATGATTTTAAAGCCAGTTCCTTCAATTCGTTGTTGGTCAGTATGTCTCCAATTTCCTTTGCCGGAGAAATGTAACCTGTGAGAGCCCATTTCTTTACATTCGGATTTCTCTCGGCGACAATCTTCATCTCTTCAAATCTTTCCTCCGGCGTTGTTGAAAGCAGGTTGTTGGAATAAATACATTCTGCCGTGCCTTTGTCGTTGCCGTTGTATTCAATCGCTATCTTACTGATCCTCCTCGTCGTTGCCGAATTGTTCATGCTTGATGATTTGTTGGTAGAGGTATTCCCGGATCAACCTCGTTGTGGTTTGAATTTCCTCAAGGATCTCTTTCTTGTTTTCAAACTCATTCCATTCTCTGTTCCGGAGCAGATTGGATATCCTTATAAAGTTGTTGCCGTAATTCAACAGAACCGCATCGGTTTGAAACTCGTTAACTTTAATTTCCTTTTCGGTAGAAATCAGTCTTAAATATTTGGATATTTTCAGGTTATATTTTTCTGCTTCCTTTCGAATTTTCTCAAACTCCTTTTCGGTAAAACGAACTGAGACTACCTTCGAAAATTGGTTCGCCGTCTTCTTTTTCAAACCTCCCTTTCGACCAATTTCTCGGAACCGGTTCTTTCTTTTTTCTTCTGCAACCTTTGCAATTTGCTGCTCGGAAATCTGCCTGACAAACTGTTTTAAAAAGTCATTTTTCATCTTGTGTTTATTTTGTGTTTAATTTTTTTATGATTTTAAATTACTGGCTTGAATTCCATTTCCAAACAAGTGTTTCCGACGACAGGAGGAAACCAAAAAGCCCGATTTTTACGACAAGCCCCACGCTTGTTGTAAACATTGGGTACTTTTTGCACTAGACACATGGCAAGTTTTTACCCAGCCTTTTTAGAGCATTCCACCTGTGCTTATTTTGCGCAGGCCGGCTTGTATGAATCTTCATCTTTTTCTCCTGTAAATATTCCTGTTTCCCTCGGGCTCGTGTATGGCTGTTTGATTTTTTTCAAGCTTATTTTCAAGTGTCTTTTCTTCCTGTGATATCAGGAAATCATTCAGATCTTGATGGGGAAAATATTCATTCGACCGGTCATCTGCCTCCGGGAATATTTTCAAAATTGAATCCCTGCACTGTTCGCCGGCGCGATCGTTATCCAAGTACATTTCGACAGATTTATAATTTCCAAAAAGCCCTGATGTCTTGTGAACCATGGCGACAGAATTCAGAATTAGATTGTCGGAAGGTGTCTTTT
>NZ_JASZ02000053.1 GCF_000735695.2 Kaistella haifensis DSM 19056 | reverse complement strand
GAAGGTGTAGATCTGATGGCTATTGAAGGGGTAAGTGAGGGATTGATTATGACCCTTATTGCTGAAATCGGATTAGACGGTATTAGGAAATTCCCCTCTGCTAAACAGTTCACGGCCTGGCTTAGGCTTGCGCCAAACAACAAGATAAGCGGAGGCAAGGTGCTGTCCAACCACATCCCGAAAGGAAGTTCAAGGCTCAAAATTGCCTTTCGAAACACTGCCAATGCCATCGGTAATCTCAAAGAAGGCTGGCTCGCAGACTTTTTCAAAAGGTTGAACTACAAGAAAGGAAGAGCAACTGCTGTCTCTGCACTGGCCCGCAAACTTGCCGTCATCATCTGGAACATGCTTGTGAAAGGGCAAAGCTACCAACCACCTTCACTATATCTGTTCCTTGACGAGAAAAGAAAAATTGCTGCAGCCAAAAGAATTCAAAAACAAATCACTAAATTTGGATTGACTGACAGAGATATTGAAATCACAAAATACTGATTATCAATATTAAAATTTAACGTTAGTCAGAATGTTAAAAAATTCCGTTCCAAAAGAAATTTTCTCTAAAGTTTAAATTATTTCAATATTTTTTGATTTGCAATATTAAACAGACATATTTTGTCTGTTTAAAAATTTATATTTGCATCATTATGAATGAAATAAAACTAAAAATATTTAATATCATTACAGATTATTGCAATGAAAACCCCAATCAACGATTAGGGCAAATATTATTCAATCTAAATATCAATGAATTTAAAAAAGAATCGGAAGAAATGAGGGATATTTACAACGATTCCGACAAAAATATTTTAGAAAGAATAGAAGCAAGAATTAAAGAACTAAAAAAATAAAAATTATGGCAAAACTTTGGAAAGTTACCGCAAAAAGAGACAGTGGAAAAATTGTTAAAGGAATGAGTGTGGAAATTGTAATTTCAGACAGAAGTGGAGAACCAAGACCAAAAGAAATTGTAAGTGCATTTCAGACAAAATATAACATTGAAGTGAAAGAAGGAAACTGCGGAAGTTCTTATTTTGTAATCGAAAAAATATAATAAAATGCTGAAAAATATATGGATTGGAGCAATCGCTCTATTGGCTGTTTCTTCCTGTGGAGAAGATCGAGATGATGATACTACTGAACAAACAACGATTAGCAAAAAAATAGTAGGAACTTGGACAATTGTAAAAAAGGAAAGCAACGGAACCAATGTTCCAGCATCTTTACCATGTTTAAATCTTGGAAACTTTTTGTTTGATTCTAATAACAAGTTATTTGAAAACCATAATTCGGTTGTTACTAACAACTGTATAACGGATACTGACAATTATACATTTACAGTTGATGAAAACAATAAGAAAATCACTGCAAAAAATACTCAGAATGATGTATTGATTTATGTGGTTTCAAGTTTGTCGGAAAATGAATTGGTTTTAGTAAATTCTGAGGGAAGTGATACTACAAAATATACGTTTAGTAAATAATTGAAACAAAATATTATGAATGATTTTGAATTAAAAAAAGATAAATGGCTGAAAGAAGTTGCAGAGCAATGTCATGAATTTGCTTTAAAAACTGATTTAGATTTTTATGTTTTTCAAACTCCTATTTTTTATAGTCCTGATTTGTTGATAATAGGAATAAACCCTGGAGGAAATAAATCTTACAGTCAATTACTTTTAGACAAAGGATATAATAAACGACCTTTTGATGATTTAGGATACAATGAAAATACATTGAATACAAAACCAAAATGGGAAGTTGAAGCAAAAGAAAAAGGTAATGATACTATGAGAAATGCTTTTAAGAGAGTATTTAACAAAGATAATAACCTTAATGTTTTGGAAAATTCAGTAATGATGAATATGTTTTATTTTAATACTCAAAAAGAAATCCATATTAATAATATTGATATTAAGGAAGAAATTAAAAATTATTGTATAGAGAAAACAAGAGAATTTATTGAAATTTTAAATCCTAAAAACATCCTTTTTTTAACAAGCAATAATACAAATCTGAAAAATTGTTCGGTTAAAAATATTGAAACATTAGGAAGTAATGTCAAAAAAGGATTATTAGGAGAGAGGGTTATTTATGCGATTCCACATTATGGGTCATATTCAGCTTATTCTTATGTAAATGCGGAAAAAATGGGTAGAAAATTATCAGAAATATTTTAAAAAATGAATAGACTCCAACCCAAAGACGTAACAGAAGTTTTTACTTTTTACCGAGACGAGAATAACGGAAAAGAGCCAACTGAATGGGAACATGTAACAATTTTTGACAAGCAAGGCTACGGAATAATTTCTGTTGATGGTTATTCTGGTGTAATTGATAGAAATGGTAACATAATAATTCCTTTAGAATATAATAATCTCATTGATTTTGAAGAGCTTGAAAGTAAAATAATTCTTGGAAACAAAGGAGAATTATGGGGATTTATCAATTGGAAAAATGAAATTATAATTCCATTTGAATATTCTTATGCTTCTGTCTTTCAAGATGGAGAAGCCAAAGTTTGTAAGGACGAAAAATACTACATAATAAATGAGCATAATCTTATCATTAAAGAGATTGATGGATTAGATGAAATTTTATAAGCAAAATAATGGCAAAACTAGAACAAATTCATCGTTTATTGTATATCGCAGAATTACTAAAAAGTAAACCTAATGGAATCACTTATGAAGAAACCAAAGGCTTTCTTGAAGAAAAATTTCAAGAAAAAGGATTTGAACTTAAATTTAGTGAAAAAACTTTTAAACGTGACCGAAATCTGATTGCAGAAATTTTAGGTTTAGAAAGTAAATATAAAAAGGATTTAAGAACTTTTTATTTAAGTAATGAAGAGTTAGATGAAGATTCTAATAATACATTGGAGGATGTTTTGCTAATTGAAGCCTTCAGAAAGTCAAAGAAAAATTCTAAAATTATTATATTTGAAAAAAGAGAACCGAAAGGTTTGTATCATTTCACAGATTTTGTTGATGCTATAAAAAGACATAGAGTGATTTCCTTTGTCTACCAAAAATTCTATGAAAAGGAACCTGAAAAAAGAGTTGTAGTTCCTTACGCCTTGAAAGAATCTCAAAATCGCTGGTATCTTTTAGCAACTGATTTCTCTGTCGAAAATAAAAAATCGGTTGAAGATTTTCTTTCCAGCGATGAAAAAATGAAGATTAAAAGTTTCGGTTTAGACCGTATCTCTAATGTTGAAATTCATCACACAAGACAACTTCGTTTTGATGATATTTTAGAAGATTCATTCAAGAATTCATTTGGAGTTTCTTCTACTGTAGACCAAACTCCACAAGAAATTGTTTTGTCTTTTACACCACATCAAGGGCAATACATAAAATCCTTACCGCTACATCATTCACAAGAAATATTAATTGATAATGAAAAAGAATTGCGAATAAAAGTTACGCTTTATCCAACTTTTGACTTCACACAAAAAATTCTTTCTCACGGACATAATGTTACAGTTATTTCTCCAGAATCCTTTCAAAATGAACTAAAACTAGAAATACAAAAAATGTTGAATAATTATAGTGAAAAGGCATAAAAAAAAACACTTCTGCTAATAACTAAGCTTTCGTTTTGTCTGCAAGACAAGAAATGAAAGCCCGTTGAACGGAAGCTCCGGTGGCTTTTCAGCAGTATGATGGTCCTCTTATGGGGATG
>NZ_JASZ02000052.1 GCF_000735695.2 Kaistella haifensis DSM 19056 | reverse complement strand
CACAAACTGCTCATCGGCCTGATCTACGGTTGCGGACTGCGCTGTATGGAAGTAAGGAATATCAAGCTTTAGCATTTGGATTTCGACCGGAAGACGCTGTTCAATAAATGCCGGTGCTGCAATCGGGGAAACCTGGTGACCATTGCCGTTTTCGGGCAGCGCGGTCCGCCGCAGGACTTTCTTTTCGTTACCCAACCTTTGTCTGCGAAATAACCTTTGCGGGTAAGGGAAGCTGTGCTCTACAGCCAGTAAAACCCCGCAGAAACCACTTCCAAAGGCTACCCAACGCTACAAAAAAAGCAGTCCTTCTAAAAAACTGCTCTAATATCCTAAATTCTAGAAACGATAACTCCATAAGATTACCAAGTGGGGAGGAAAAGCCACCGGAGCTTCCGTTCAACGGGCTTTCATTTCTTGTCTTGCAGACAAAACGAAAGCTTAGTTATTAGCAGAGGTTGTTATTGTTCCACCCATTTCATAAAATCTTCAAAAACATTCATAAATTCCCAACTCCATTCTTCGTTTTCATTTTGTGGTAGTTTTGCAAAAGAGTGATTATAGTCAGGATATATTTTAAAGGTCAAATTATCTTTTTTATGTCTAATAAACTCAATTGGTATTAATAAACTACTTTCAATTGGAACAGACTCGTCTTTTCCTGCAACCGCTACAAATAAGGGTTTGTTAATTTTTAGTAGATTGTCAATTGAAGGTTCTGTAAACTGAGACCATCTGCGATAAGGATTTCCTAACCATTGTTTCTCTGCATTATTCGGGTCGTTTTCTATATCTTTAATATCTGTGAATAAGCTATCTAAAGATTTATTCGCTTCTGTTTGAGTTATTTTACCACTTTGAACATCTTTTTGAATAAATAAAGCAAAATCATAATATTGGGTATTTGCTCCACCTGCCCAATATCCAATATGTGTTACTTTTTTATTTTTTTGTCCTAATTTCGCAACTACATCAGAACCCTCAGAGTGTCCAATTATTACAACTTTTTTTGGCTTTTTTATCAACTTTTTTGTTAGGTCGTTTATTACGCTTTCTCCTTGCCAAACTCTATAATTCAAAGATTCATTTTTATAAAAAATTTGACTTGGCTTATAAGAATCTTTGTCAGCAGAAAATGGAACGCCTTTTTTTGAGATTAAGACAAAAACGTAATCATTTGGTATTCTTTCTAAATCAAAAGGAACAGAAGTGTTGAGAAAAATAGATTTTTGAATTTTGTTCTTGGACTCACCATTTTCAACCACTTTTATTGTGTCCGTTTTAATGGTCTGCATAAATAGAGGATTTCCTCCTGAACCGTGAAAATAAATCAATATTTTACTTTTTTCCTCAATTCTTCCTTTTGAATAGATATGATAATTTATTGTATCGGACTTTGTTATAATTTTTTTATGTTGGTATTCTTCCATTTTAGGGTCGTACTGACCGAAAGTTAAAAAAGGAAACAAAGTCAATATAGTTAAAATCAATCTCATTTTGTTTACGGTCTTGTGTTACAATCTCTGCTAACACCCAAATACATGTAATTCATTTGAAAGGTGCTTTAAACAGGGCTTTATAGTAGATTTATTGGCGGCTAAGTACAACATAAGTACAACAAATTAAAAATGTTCTATAAAACTGTAAATACCTTTCTTTTGCTTTTGGGCTTGGAAACAAATATACTGAAAATAAGGTAATTGAGCGCAAAAATATGAATTTGCTGCTTTTGCCCATCCGTTTAGTAATATTAGTTCATTCAGACATTCGCCGGACGGCAGAATAACATACGCCAGATCCCTCAGCCAAAAATCTGTGCGGTTCTTTGGTTCGGTGAGCAAGGTAATTCGTGTGCCTGGCGGACATACATTCAAAACATAGTCCAGGGATTGCAGTCCGAGGTTTTGCAGTATGGAGGCAGGCACACCGCTTTTCGCTTCATCCTCGCGCATTTTTCTTGATAAATGAACTTCCGGTGCGTCTAAGCCGTAAAGTCGAATTTCGCGCCTTTGCTGTGTGAATTCCTGTTTCACTTTTAAACTGTCTCCGTCCAAGACTTCTTCCACAATCCAAAATGGTTGGACATGGATGTTTTTAATCTGAAAATATTTTGCGGACGGATTTCCTGTTGTGCTGCCTTCCATTTCGTTAAGGCTTGCTCTAATTGCATTGTATTTCATTGATTTACAGTATTTTATCTATTGTTTTTTCAAAGTTAATAAATGAAATTTGTATCTGTCTAGACAACAGTGTTTTTCTCTCTTTTCTAATTTTTAAAATTTAAAACAATGGCAAGACAAAAAGGCCTTATGAAATACGTCGGAACAATCGGTGACGTTAGGCATTTTAAAATCAAAGGTCAGGAAGGATTTTTCGCCGGTATGGTCGGCGGTCCAACTGCACAGCAGGTGCACTCTGCACCGGAGTTCGAAAGAACACGCGAAAATATGAACGAATTTGGCGGTTGCGCCAAGGTCGGTAAATCGTTAAGAACGGCTCTCTCCGCTCTTATGGGAAAATTTACGGATCCACAGGTAACCGGTCGTTTAACTTCTATCATGAAGAAAATCAATCTGGAGGACGGTACTGAAGCCAGAGGTTACCGAAAAGTTGAAGTGTCCACTCAGAGGAATTATCTGCTTGGATTTGAATTCAACAAAAACCTTTCTATCTCCGGTATTTTTAATGCTCCTTACGACATCGAGCCGGATGCAGGAAGAACTTCTTCAGATTTTATCGTTGCAGCTTTTAATCCTGCTGATCTGGTTACTGCTCCTTCAGGTGCAACTCATTTCAGACTGATTAACGCGATTTCGGTTCTTTCTGATTTTTCTTACAATCCGACCACAGGAACATACGAACCTGATGACATGGTAAACAATGAGCTGACCAACATCGCTTATTCGCCGTACATTCCGTTGGATGTTCCTTATGCAGGTGATACCATTACAGCGACACTTCCGGGTGCTCCTGTTCTGGACAATAAAGTTTCGGTGGTTCAGTGTATCGGAATTTAGTTTTTCCAGGAAGTCAACGGAAACCACTATCCGTTCGCGAGTGGAAACTGTCTCAAAATCGAGGAAGTTTTTTAGGAAAAATTCTTCAAAGGGCTTCCCAAATCGGGAAGCCTTTTTTGTTTCACTTTACTATTTCACAAATACTTATTGCGTTATGAAAACAAAAATCATCAGAGTTGCAGAAGGCAAAAATTCTACACTCTCGCATTTATACATTGACGGTATTTTCCAGTGCTTTCTCCTGGAAGATAAAATCCGGGAAAAGAAAATCATGAAGCAGACCGCCATTCCGGAAGGAATTTTTAACCTTCGTTTGAATACCTGGGGTGGAATGAACAAAACGTATTTCCCAAAATACGGACCGATCCACAAAGGAATGATAGAGATTGCAGATCTTCCAACATTCAGCTCGGTTTACATTCACGTTGGAAATACGATTGAACATACGGCAGGATGTCCGCTTGTCGGACTGTCCTATATCAAAAAAGACGGCGATTATCAGGTTCTGCAGAGCGTGGACGCCTACAAACAGGTTTACAGAAAACTGTATGAAGCCGCTACCGGAAAGGATAATCAGATTGAAATTAAGAATATTTTCCAATTTTAAAATCCTATGACAATACAAACAGAAATCACACTCAATGTTTTGTTTGGCTCGGTTTCTTCCGTTCTTCTGGCGATTGTTGCTTATTTTATACGCCAATTGCACAGCGATTTTAAAAGCATGGAAAAAGATATTACAGAAGTCAAGACCATGGCTTTGCTGATCAAAACAGAGTTCAAAAACAGTTACGACCTTCTCAATCAGAAAGTGGATTTTCTGGAACAGAGGGTTTCCAAATTAGAGTTTAACCAATTAAAAAATCAGGATCATGAAACAGAGAAATCTTAACCTAGTCCGCAGAATACAGGAACCAACGCCAAAATGGTTCAGAATCGTGCGTAATCTTGGACTGGCTTTGTCGGCGGTTGGCGGTGTTCTCGTGGCTGCCCCGGTGGCACTCCCTGCAGCAGTTGTTGCGGTTGGTGGGTATTTGCTTTTGGGCGGAACGATCATTGGCGCGGTATCACAAACGGCAGTCAGTGCCGAAGAATACGGCGACAAAAACAGGAAATCCCGGGAAAATTTCACCGAAAATTCACCTGGTGAGTCAGGCAAACAGTATTAATCAGGTGCTTATCTTCTACGAAAATCATTCAGGCCGGTTCAAAAGACCGGCTTTATTATTTGCTTTCCTCAGTTTGCACTGTTTGTTATAAAGGGGCGAAATATGTATGCTTTATGTTGCGCTTACCAGTTAAATTAGGGTGAATCAAGTACTGACATTTATAGATTTAATAATTTGTTAATATTCACCAACTAGGAAAAAGCAAGTAAAATCACGATATTAGAAGTATTAATTTTAAATTTTTCACAAATGAGTACTTTTGAAACCATCAAGGCAATAAAGCCTGGGCCGAAACCGAAAAAACCGGATGGAACACCGGATCAGCGCAGAAGAGTTACTCCTGCCTCAAAACCTAATCATCCAACACTTAAGCCACATAGGCATAAGCCAAATGATTAAAAAAAGAAAATCCGCAACTAGCGGCAGTCATGGTCGGAAGATTTTTCTTCCGACTTTTTGTATTTAAGATTGTTTGATTTTTTTTGGTTAACTTGTTGATTTTCAATGATTTAATTTGAATTAATGGGTTTTATTCCGTATCT
>NZ_JASZ02000051.1 GCF_000735695.2 Kaistella haifensis DSM 19056 | reverse complement strand
ACCATTGAAAAAAAAAAGCACAAGCGAAAAAACAAAAATGCGGTAAGCCAAACGGATATGAATTTAATTGCTTACCAATACTTCGAAGGTGTAGATCTGATGGCTATTGAAGGGGTAAGTGAGGGATTGATTATGACCCTTATTGCTGAAATCGGATTAGACGGTATTAGGAAATTCCCCACTGCTAAACAGTTCACGGCCTGGCTACGGCTCGCCCCAAACAACAAGATAAGCGGAGGCAAGGTGCTGTCCAACCACATCCCGAAAGGAAGTTCAAGGCTCAAGATTGCCTTTCGAAACACTGCCAATGCCATCGGTAATCTCAAAGAAGGCTGGCTCGCAGACTTTTTCAAAAGGTTGAACTACAAGAAAGGAAGAGCAACTGCTGTCTCTGCACTGGCCCGCAAACTTGCCGTCATCATCTGGAACATGCTTGTGAAAGGGCAAAGCTACCAACCACCTTCACTATATCTGTTCCTTGACGAGAAAAGAAAAATTGCTGCAGCCAAAAGAATTCAAAAACAAATCACTAAATTTGGATTGACTGACAGAGATATTGAAATCACAAAATACTGATTATCAATATTAAAATTTAACGTTAGTCAGAACCCTTCCAGAACGCACAGCCAAAAATAGACACAAGAAAAAAACTAACTTTTTATTTTCGCAATTTGTTTATCGCCCCAATCTTTCAAGTGGCTAATAAAAGGAATCAGTTCAGAACCAACTTCAGTTAGAGAATATTCGACTTTTGGAGGAACTTCGTGATAGACCTTTCGATTAACCAATCCGTCATCTTCCAACTCACGCAAAGTTTGGGTAAGCATCTTTGGCGTAATATCGTACAGCGTTTTTCGCAACTCGCCATAACGCATAATCGTTTTCAAATGCAGATACCATAAAATCCTGCCCTTATATTTTCCGCCTATTCTTCTGAAAGCATAATCAACAGGACAAGACGGCTCGTCAATGAGATATTTTTTCATTTTTAACATTTTACAATTAACTGATAATCAATAATAGTATGCTTTTGGTTCGTAGAATACAAAAAAGTGCATACTTGCCACAAATATACTTATAAATTACCTTCGCTTCGTAATTTTTAAAAACAGAAAAATGAAAGCAGTTATTTTAAAAGAAGCAGGAAGTGTAGAAAACTTTCAATTTGCAGAAATAGAAAAACCAACCGTACAAAGCGATGAAGTGTTGGTAAAAGTTGTGTCTGTCAGCATCAATCCTGTTGATGTCAAAGCAAGGGCTTATGACGGAGTGTTGGGTTGGATTTTCGGAGAAGAACGACCTGTGATTTTGGGTTGGGACATTTCGGGAGAAGTCGTGGAAACAGGCAAAGACGTAACCGACTTTAAAATCGGAGACCACGTATTCGGAATGGTCAATTTTTTCGGAAACGGAAAAGCCTACGCAGAATATGTAGCATCACCAGCCAGTCATTTAGCCCTGAAACCCGAAAATGTAACGCATCAACAAGCCGCAACAAGTTCAATGGTAGCTTCTACCGCCTATCAGGCTTTGGTGGACGTTGCCAAAATCAAAAAAGACGACAAAGTGTTGATTCACGGAGCTTCGGGAGGTGTCGGACATTCGGCTGTGCAGATTGCCAAACATTTCGGAGCTTACGTTATCGGTACATCTTCTGCCAAAAACAAGGCTTTCGTTTTGTCTTTGGGTGCGGACGAACACGTTGATTATACGAGTGAAAATTTTGCCGAAAAAGTTCAGGATGCCGACATCGTTTTGGACACCATTCAAGGAGAAACCTTGCTCAACTCGGTTGATGCAGTTCGTTCAAACGGAATTATCGTAACACTTCCCACACCCGAAATTCCACAAGAAGTAAAAGAAAAAGCAGATAAAAAACAGGTAAACATTGAGTTTCTAATGGTTGCTTCCAAAAACGAAACCATTAAAGCCATTGCCCAACTATTGGATAAAGGAGCCTTAAAGCCACATATCCACAAAACTTTTCCATTTGAAGAAATAGCAAAAGCACATTTGGAAGTAGAAACAAATCGGGTTGTGGGTAAAGTAGTCGTAAATATTTAAGAAAGTGGGAAAAATGAAATTATTAGAAAATAAAAACGCAGTCATTACGGGAGGAAGTGACGGAATCGGATTCGGAATTGCCCGTTCTTTTGCCGAAAACGGAGCTAATCTGATTTTAATAGGAAGAGAAACAGATAAACTCGAAAACGCAAAAAATGAATTATCGAAGTACGAAACTGAAATACATATTCTTTCGGCAGATTTATCTGATACAGATGAAATAGCGGATTTAGCCAAACAGATGCTAACCATTTACCCGAAAATAAACATTTTGGTCAATAATGCAGGAATAGGAAAGTTTGTACCATTCTCTGAAACAGATAGTTCATTATTGGATTTACATCTGAACATGAATGTAAAAGCACCATACTTATTGACACAACAATTGTTGTCGTCACTCATAGAAAATAAGGGAAATGTCATCAATATCTCTTCCTATTTTGCACACCGAATGTTGATAGGACGAACAACAACAGCCTATTCAACAACAAAAGGAGCATTAAATTCTTTCACCAAATCGTTGGCTTTTGAAATCGGACATTTAGGAGTTCGTGTGAATGGCATTGCACCAGGAAGTATTTTAACACCTCAATTCAACCGAAATTTACAAAGCCTGCCCGAAGACAAGCAAACAGCATTTCACGAAATGGTCAAAAACATCTATCCGTTGGGAAAAATAGGAAGTGCGGAAGACATCGGAAAAGCGGCTGTATTTTTAGCGTCCGACCAAGCCGAATGGATAACAGGAACTATAATTGCTGTTGACGGAGGATTGACAACAAACTAACCTAAAGATAGACTGAATAAAGCGTTTTCTAAAACAGAGAACGCTTTGTTATCGAGCTGAAAAATAAGGGCTAACAGCTAATAACTAAGCTTTCGTTTTGTCTGCAAGACAAGAAATGAAAGCCCGTTGAACGGAAGCTCCGGTGGCTTTTCAGCAGTATGATGGTCCTCTTATGGGGATGTCGATTTTAGAATTTAGAGGTACAAAGCAGTTTTTTCGTAAGGACTGCTTTTTTTGTGGCGTTGGGTAGCCTTTATTGGTGGATTTCAGCGGTTTTTCCTCGCTTCAGAACATAGGTTCCCTTACCCGCAAAGTTTATTTTGCAGACAGCGTTTGGGTAACGAAAAGAAAGTCCTGCGGCGGCCCCCGCTGCCCGAAAATAGCAATGGTCACCAGGTTTCCTTCCTTGCAACAGCGGCATTTTTTAAGCAAAGTCTGGGGAAGGAAAACGATTCTTTCGACTTTCAACTCTGCCTGTAAATTCTGCAGTTTCCCGCGTTTCCAGCTGCTACTCAGGATTCCATAATGCCTGATCCGCACAAACCTTTTTGGCAGAATATGCAGGGAGAACCTTCGCGCAAACTCTTCGTTGCTCAGGGTCATCTCCTTTTTTTCGCCACCTTTCCGGTAATCTTTGTAGCCAAAACGAACTTCTTTATCGGTAACTTCTTTGATGCGGTGATTGCTGATGGCGACTTTGTGGGTGTATCTGCCTAAATATTCAATCACCTGTTTCGGGCCGCCAAAAGGTCTTTTGGCATAGACGACCCAGTTCTTGGTAAAGAGTTTATCCATTAAATTGGAATCTTTTACTCCCGAAGTTCTCAATAAAGCCACAAACTTTGCCCGGAATACTTTGCTCATCGCTTTTACAGAGAAGAGATATTTATCGGTTCGTACTTTCTTTTTCCACTTTCCGTGATGATCAATTCCGCCGCCAGGAACAATGCAGTGCAGGTGCGGATGCAAGCTCAGGTTCTGTCCCCACGTGTGAAGTATCGCAATCATTCCGAGCTGCATTCCTTCCGTTTTGCCAAACTGGTTTAATGTTGCCCAAGCTGCTTCAAACAATGTTTTGTAAATGAGTGTGGGATTGGCAATTGCCAAACCGTTCAGCTCTTCGGGAAGCGTAAAAACGAGATGATAATAGCTGCACGGCAGCAAGTCCGCTTCACGTTTCCGGATCCATTCTTCCTTTTTGTGTCCCTGACACTGGGGACAGTGACGGTTTCTGCAGGAGTTGTAACTGATGCTCATATTTCCGCATTCGTCGCACGCATCGATATGGCCGCCCAAAGCTGAAGTCCGGCAGTACGATAAAGCCCGAAGTGTTTTTTCCTGATGAACCGTAAAATTTTGAGCCGATAAATTGATTTTGCGAAGAACTTCGGCTACGCTTCCGCCCTTACTTCGGGATTCCATTTTTGCGGCATAAAGCGAAAACGGTATCCAGAGGACTGTGCGGAGTTTGATCCGACAGTTGGCAGACATGAAGATATTCCATCGTCGATTCAATTCTTTCATGACCCAGAAGTTTCTGAACCATGATGATCGGAACGCCGTCTTCCAGCAGATGCGTGGCGTAGCTGTGGCGCAAAGTATGGGTGTGAACCTCTTTGGTGATGCCGGCTTTTTTTGAGATGGTCTTGATCACCCACTGAACGCCGCGCTGGCTGTAGCGGGAGTCAAAGTCAGGTTTCTGTAAAGCGTTTTGATGTGTTTTTAAATCAATCTCCTCAATATTCCTGTTATGGTTCCCATTGAATAAATATTGATCCGGATTTTCAATACTGATGAAGGTTTTCAAGCCTCTGATTAAATGTTCCGACAGGGGGACATAGCGGTCTTTGCCGCCTTTACCCTGCACGATATGCAGCATCTTCCGGTCGAAATCCAAATGCTGAAGCTTGATATTCCTTACTTCCATACAGCGCAGTCCGCAACCGTAGATCAGGCCGATGAGCAGTCTGTGTTTCAGGAGTTCAGCACTTTGAAGCATTCGCCAGATTTCTTCACGGCTTAAAATAGTGGGAAGTTTTTTCACTTTTGGAATCGCGGGAAGATGGAGGTAGTTGTAAGGCAAGCCTTCGGTTTTCAGCAAAAACCGCAGTCCGTAAACGGTATGTTTAAAGTACGACTGAGAAGGGGTTTTTGATCGCTTTTGAAGTTCAAAAAGGTAATCTTTGATG
>NZ_JASZ02000050.1 GCF_000735695.2 Kaistella haifensis DSM 19056 | reverse complement strand
ATTGTAAAGGTGTTTCAGAAGCAGACAGCCCACCATAAACCGGATCGGATGGCTTGCGTTTCCTTTCTTGGAATATAGGGAGGCGAATTCTTTTTCAAAATAATTCCAATCAACTTTTTCTGCAAGCAAAACAAGTTCGTGCGTATTATCAATAAAATCTATCAACATAGGACGGAATAATTCTGGCAGTTTCTCTGGATTTTTTCCCAACATATTTGCAAGGTTTTAAGGCTCTAAGATACAAAAGCCTGCAAGAAAACACAAGTGAAATATTGATTAAAACACTAATATTCAATATGTTAAACACATTTTAAGGAGCGACTAAATACATTAATATTGACACCGATCAAACATGGTTAAATACTGTTTCCGGTAAAATCTCCAATCAGAACTATGGGTTTAATTTAGGATATTCAATCTTAGGGAGAGTATTGCAGTTTGCTGGAAATACGGATAATACGTATCGGTTTTCTTCAGAAATTAACTCTTCATTCTATTATAATTTGTTGAAAACAAGAACTTCATTCTCCATCTTCTTTAAAGGAATAGGAAAAAGCGACCGAATTGTAGAAGACAAAACTTTAGGAATTACTCAATATTTATTAACGGAACAAAAAGCCTTCTCTTTGATGGACGCCTCGATTTCTCAGAAAATCTGGAAGAACCATTTTACTTTAACTGTTGGCGCGAGAAATATTTTAGATGTTTCTGAAGTTCAGAATAGCTCAACAACTGGCGGTGCTCATAGTGGCGGAAGTTCTGCAGACCGACTTTTTTATGGAAGAAGTTATTTCACTCGTTTAAATTTTAATTTTTAAAAATGAAAAAAATAAAGTACACTTTTATGTTATTGCTGGTTTTGTCTCTTTTTACCTCGTGTATTCGGGAGGATAATACCCCGGTGATAATTGAACCAATCAGTGGTGCGGTGGTAGATCCTGACATGGGCGGACCTACAGAAAAAAATCAGGTTTGGATCGAACTAAGTACCGGAACCGTGAAAACTACGTTGCGTGAAAACTGGGATTTAGGTTTCTATTCCGGAAATGAATTTCGGGTTATTCTTAACAGTTCATTGGTAATGGCTGCCGGGAAAATAGAAAACAGTTTTAATATTGATGCGGTGAATTCGGCCTCAGTGAAAAACTTGAAACCTTTGGTTCAGGTGGCGAATTTTGCAGATAACGCGAAATATATTGATGATCCGAGTGGTGATATTTTTAATCAAAGTACCAGTATTCAGGAGATCAAAGCCAATGACGACGAGAATAATGTTTACTTAATTAATATGGGTTATAGCACTTATACTGGCACAACAGTTCCGGGAAGTGTGTATACTTTAGGCGACGAAAGAGGTTGGAAAAAAATTAAGATTGTAAGATTCCAGAACGGTTATAAAATTCAATATGCTGATTTGGATGAGACTACTCACAAAGAATATATCATTACAAAAGATTCAGAATACAACTACAAATTCTTCTCTTTCTTCACTGGAACAGAAACAGAAATTCAACCAAAGAAAAAAAACTGGGATTTATGTTTTACCGTTTTTACCAATTTGGTACATAATCCAGATAACAATCTTCCGACTTCCTATATTTTTCCTGATGTTGTGCTTCATAATATATTGGGGAATGTAGGTGCTTATGAAATCACTACCGCAAACGGACAAGGTGAAGTAGACTATAATAAGTTTACCGAAGAAAATATCGATCAAACTAAATTTAGTAGGAGTGATCAGCGAACCATTGGTGGAAATTGGAGAACTACGACTGGCGCAAATGGTGCTGAAGTTTACAGTAATAAATTCTATATCGTTAAAAATAGCGATGGATTCTACTTTAAACTTCGTTTTTTAAGAATGAAAAATCAGGAAGGATTTAGAGGATATCCTCAATTCGAATACAAGGCACTTTAAATAAAAAGATAAAACAAAACTTTAATAAATACTATTATGAATTCAAAAAAACTATTTTCAGTTCTTGCAATTGGAGCGGTGATGTTTGCTCAGGCACAAAGCCAGCAAGATGTAAAAGCAATTAAGGCAATGACCGGTTGCTATGAAGTGAGTTTCAATTTCGCTGAAACTTTTGCGCACCAGAAAAATTACGAGAAGAAAAAAAATTACAGATCTGGCGCTTTAGAATGGATAACTGTTGCGGAAGAGAGTCCAAAAAAAATTGAACTTCAACATATTTTAATTGTAAATCCACAAGGTGCTGGTAAAGATGCCATCGTAAAACATTGGCGACAAGATTGGCTTTATGAGAACACAGATCTTCATACTTTTAATAAAGACAGCCACTGGAAATTTACAAAATTAGATCCCGCAAGTGTAAAAGGTCAATGGACTCAAATTGTATATCAAGTTGATGATGCGCCAAGATATTCAGGCAATGGAACTTGGATTCACACCGATGGTAGAACTTATTGGGAAAGTAGTGCAGATGCGCCGTTGCCGAGAAGAGAACAAACTACCCGAAAAGATTATAATGTAATGGTTCGTGGGAATCATCAGGAAATTTACGACTGGGGTTGGATTCATGATCAGGATAATAAGAAAGTAGTGCGGAAAGATGGTGCAAAAGATGAGACCATCGTTGAAGAAAAAGGTCGTGAATATTATACTAAAGTAGAAGACGGAAAATGTATCGTTGCCCAAAATTACTGGAATGAGTATGCACCACTTTGGTCAACAGTTCGCCAAGCTTGGGATGAAGAATTGGCTAAAAAGAAAGACTTGAATGTTTTACCAAACGTTGAAGATATTTATTTATACAAAGATTTAATGGACCTTACTCCAAAGCAAACGAAAGAAGCAAAGGAATTAGTACAGAAATATATTGTTAATAAATAAGGAACATTAATAAAAAGGAGCATTAATTTTTTAGACTGAATTATGCTTTATTAGAAGCCTCGATCTCCGGATTGGGGCTTCGTCAATTGGTGTAAAAGGAACTTAATGAATTGATAGACGAAGCATGCACCTTAGTTAACGAAGGAGATCGAGTGATTATTATTTAAACATCTAATAATAATCGTCAAGCCTTTAAATATAAATGCTGTTTATTATAATAAAAAATATAGTTATTGTTATTTAGAATAATTAAAAACAATATATTTGCAAATCTATTATTCACAGAGGGTAAAGATTGTTTTAAAACTGTACTCTATAAATCCTCTCTAATTCTTATTAATTTAAAAACTCATTTAACAAAAACAAAATACTTTTTAAACATGAAAAAAGTGATAATAACTGCGTCAGTCCTATCATGCGTTTTATTCTTCGCACAGGAAAAAGATTCTCTTAATTCTAAAAACATAGAAGAAGTAATCATCAATGCAATATTGAAAAAGGATTCAGAGTACACGAATAAAATGCCTTTAAAAGCTATTGAGAATCCTCAGGTATTTTCTACTGTAGATAAACTTTTTTTCGAAAATCAAATGATTTATTCTGTAGATGAGGCTTATAGGAACGGTACTGGTATTCAGAAAATGTGGAGCGCTACCAATAGGGCAGGTGATGGTGGAGCCTATATTGCTTTGAGAGGTTTTGTTTCCAATAATTCTTTAAGAAACGGTTTGGTAGCACCTGTTACTACTTCTATTGATGCTGTAAATGTTGAAAAATGCAACAACATAGAGAAGAAAAAAACGATCTGGAGCTGAGGTCTTTAGATGCCGTTTGTATCAACGAAAGCCAACTGCAGCACCGGTGGTATCACAACTTGAAATATTTGGTTTTGGGAATTCTTTTCGGGTTTATTTTTATCAAAGCCGAAGTCATCAGCTGGTTCAGGATTCAGGAGATGTTCCGCCTGCAGTCTTTCCACATGTACGGCATTATCGGTAGTGCGATTTTGGTGGCGATGATTTCAATTTTTATCATTAAAAAATTCAACATCAAAACCATTTACGGCGAGGAAATCATCTTTCATAAAAAGAAATTCAACAAAGGACAAATTTATGGTGGCTTAATCTTCGGATTCGGCTGGGCGCTTACGGGAGCTTGCCCCGGGCCGCTGTTTGCACAAATCGGAACCGGTGCTACCGTAGTGGCAGTTACTTTGTTCAGTGCAATCGCCGGAACCTGGGTTTATGGCTATTTCAGGGAAAAACTGCCTCATTAAAAGAAGTTTTATACACCATCAAAATGAATATAGGAAAGAAAGCACACTGGGAAAAAGTGTATGAAACGAAAGAACCACACGAAGTAAGCTGGACCCAGGAGGTTCCCAAAACTTCACTGGAAATGATTCATTCTTTTCCGATAGACCGTTCTGCCAAAATTATTGATGTTGGCGGTGGCGACAGCACTTTGGTTGATTTTCTCCTAGAGCAGGGTTTTAAAAACATCACGGTGCTTGATATTTCGGCAAAAGCTCTCGAAAAAGCCAAAGCAAGATTAGGTGATAGAGCGCAATTGATTACCTGGATCGTGAGTGATATCACCCAATTTCAACCGGAAACCACTTATGATATATGGCACGATCGGGCTGTTTTTCATTTTCTTACCGAGCAGGAACAGATTGAAAAGTATCTCAATATCGCCCGAAAGGCAGCGGTGGGATATCTTACCATCGGCACCTTCTCCGAAAACGGACCCGAAAAATGCAGCGGATTGGCCATTAAGCAATACACCGAAGAAACACTATCTTCTGTTTTTGCATCAGATTTTGAGACTTTAACCTCAAAAAGAGAAAACCATATAACGCCTTTTGCTACAGAACAGAATTTTGTGTTCTGCAGTTTTCAGCGTAAAACGATCAAAAATTGATGTTGTTAAAACCTCTTTAAATAGGGAAAAACAAAAAGGTAAATGACCACACCGCTTTTCAAGAAGAGCGGTGTTTTTTGTGTATTTAGTCGTTCCTTAACAAAACCCACTATTTAATTTATTTTTAAAAACAGGATTAGAAAACAGCATAATTTGTATCTTATAAAATAAGAAAATAATTTTCTGTTTCAGTAGTTCCATCATTTTCTTCATGTTCCAAGCGGTTGCAGCTAGTAATGCATTGATTTGTGGTCCCGTTTCTCCCATGAAGTAATTTTTTGCCAGCCTA
>NZ_JASZ02000049.1 GCF_000735695.2 Kaistella haifensis DSM 19056 | reverse complement strand
AGATTTTGTAGAGCTTCATATTATGGAAAAAAGTTCAAAAGAAACTACCGAAGAAACTTTAAAATGGGTTCATATTGCCATTAGCAACGCCAAAAGAAATTTGTTGGGCAATTACCACAAAATAAAAAGAAAGTATCTTCAACTCTATCTCAACGAATTCATCTACAAGCTAAATCGAAGATATTTTGGAGATAGACTCTTTGAAAAGCTTATTATTGCTAACATTACAGGATTATGATTAAAAACGGATAATCAATAAAAACAGGGTTTTGTTCAATAGAAATTGAAAGGGTAAAAACATTTTATGTATTACTGAAGTAGTACATTTCCAAGGTGCTGCAATATCTTTTGGGTGTAGTTGCCACCAATAGTTTCGTCTTCGGAAAGTACTATTAAAGGAAATTTACATCATTACTTCTTTTATCAACTTTCTTTCCTGAGCTAAAATATGACTTCTCACTTCTTTGTCTTTTTCATTGTAAAGCAACACTTGAAAGTCTACGAATTTCTTTGAAATTTCGATGAATTTTCCAGACCGGATGAAAGCTCCAAGCCAATTTGCAAACGCTTCCATACCCTTCTGATGATGCCGGTATTTGAAATCTTTAGTATATTCCAGATTTTCCAAATTAGAGTTTTCGTATTTTATGATTTTTAACGGAATCTGTTCAAAAACAGTGTCGAAAAGATAAGTGTTGCCAAAATAGGTTTGAAATGCTTTCTGTTCGGCTTCCTTCAGTTTGCCTTTATTGAATAGAATCACCGTCCACTCGAACAAAAAATTTGGAAAACCAATATCATCCGGGAAGTTTTTCTCAAACCACTTCAAATACCGAAGTCCTCCGTCCCAGTCTTGCAATTTCACGTAGAGTTCGGGTGGCAAATACCGCAATCCTCGGCTATCGTCATAGAATCCTCCCCAACGTCGTTTGTCAGCGGCAAGTTCTGCTTTTATTTTCTTGATTTTTAGTTGGAGTTTTTCCGCCTGTTTTTCTGTCATCATTTTACAGATATTATTCTATGAAGATACGACTTTTTGTGTTCGATCATACCAAAAATCAGACATGGCATTTTAATCATGCATAATTAATAAATCCGAATTCTGCTCTCAATCAAATCAATATTCCCTTTATCAACTCCATATACCTTCGCTAACATTTTCCAATTATTTAATGAATTGCCCGTTTTTCGAATAACTTCATTAATTAATTCTTTTGAAAGTTTTGCTTCTAAACCTAATTTTTCAAGGTGCTTTTTAGTAATATTTCTTCCCTCTCCCATCACCATTGTGCTTTGTTCTCCTCCTGGTCCATTAGAAAATGTGAGATCATATGCAGGAGATAATTTCCATTCGCCAAATTCATCCATCAAAAAACTGAAATTTTTAGCATGGTCGTCCCGATTGTGTGCCATTACATTGAAAACAGCCAATCGAAACATTTTTTCAACCTCTCGAATATCTTTGGTAAGAACATTCGTTAAAGCCAACAAATCTTCATAATCATGAGATGGAAACCTAAAGTTACTATGAATCAATCCGCTTACAGAGTGCATGTGGAAGCGTTTATTTTTATCCCTGTCAAATCTTTTTACAGCAAAATAGCCACTTCCTTTTTCTGAAGGAAATAAATGTGTAGCAGGCATTTCTAAACCTGCATTTTCTGCCATTAATGAGTAAACATATTCAATAGCTCCTGAATCGTTACCATCTTGTGTATTTGGAAATTTCACAATCCAATGTTCGAAACCATCTTTCAAATCACCTGCAACATGGGAAATATTTTTTCTTTCTGTATCAACCCCAATTAATGCTTTTGGTCTCGCTCCAGCAGAAGATCCATTCAAAGCTAATAGTTCATTGATTACCTCTCCAGATTCGCCTTCCAAAACTTGCTCAGTTTGAGATGCCAAAAAATCAAGGTCAATCTTATCATTATTAATCTCAGGACTTTCATCAGGTTCATACACCAAAGCTCCCATTCCATTTAATCCAACGTACGCTAAGCGATCTAAAGCTGAAACTTCATTCGGTAAAATCCCTTCAGCTCTCAACATCCTGTCAAAAAGTAATCTTCCCCAACCGTCGGGCAAACTGTCATTGAAAACTCCTGCCAATCCTTCAAAAGGTGTTCTAGGAAGTTCTATTACTCCACGTTGTAGTGGAAATTTTAATGGCGAAATTTCTAAATTAGTTTCAAGAAAAGCATTGACGTATTCAAAATAGATGATTCCATCACGAATTGCTAATCGTCCTACCGGTTGAATTTCTGATCCAAAATTCAATCCTACTTTTAATTCTTTGATGGATGTTCTCATTTTTTACTTCCTCTTTTTTTAATGGTTTTTTCGTCAATCTTTATGACTTCGTCAATCGATTTAAAAGCAGGTGTATTTGGTTTTAAGCCCTCGATCATCTCTTGTAAACCACCCACAATAGAAAGAATTTTCAAAAAAGATTCTAATGAAATCATTCCCGTTTGTTCAAACTTTCTTAAAGTAGATAAAGGAACACCAGATCTCTCCGCCAAACCTTCTTGAGTAAGATCCATTTGTAATCTTCGCTCACGAATATTTTGAATTATATTTTTTTGGGCTTTGGAAAGTGAGGTAAATAACATTATAAGGGTGTTTAATCGGATTAATTGAACATAACTAATATTATTGTGTTACAAATATACGAAATGTATTTGATAATATTATAAATAAAAAGAAGGATAATCGGATTCTATTCCGTCATACTTTGATGGAAGTTCGTTTGTTGAAATATTATCATATTCAGGAAACTCAATATTTGTATTTGTTTCCGTTAGAAATATTAAGTCTGCGCTGAAATCAGAAATGATTCTGTTATTTCTTTAATTCTTTTATCGTTGATTTTTGGACGTTTAATATTCCAAGAAAGGATTTTCATATTAGAATTTATCATTTTCGCTCAATTAAAATCTTACAAAACACTTTCTCGCAACAAATATGCATGGATAGAACCTCTTTCTACCATAAAATCAAGAATTGGAATTATTTTGTGCTTAAGTTTTATTTCCTCTTTTATTTCTTTCCTGTGTAGAAAAATAAATTTACTAAGCAAGTTTTCTAAATAGTATAATGTATTACCTTCTAGATCGCCTAAATCTAAGGATTTATTTTGGTGAACTACTGCATAAATCCAATCTATTCCTTCAATTGTAAATTTAGAGCCAATTGTATTTAAAACTCTCGATACAGAATATAAAAAAGAAGGAATATGACCTAATTCGTTACTTGCATTAAGAAAAAATTGTAAACTTTCACTTCTTAAACTGTGCCAATCTTCTACACCTTCGCGCCACCATCGCCAAGCCAAGAAGTAATTTATAATAATATTCTGTAAAAAATAATTTTTTGAATTACTGCTCAATTCCTTAATTTTTGAATAAAGTAACCGCCAAATCCTCCAGAAATTATTGTACCGATTTAATCTATCTTGTGCTCCAACAATTTCTTCAATAAATGAGGCTGTTTCTTCAGTAAGTGAAATTTCATTAATGAATGGATCAATTAATGCTTGTATTTCTTCATTTTCTCTTTCTAGTATGAAACTAGCAAATTTTCTGAAAATCTGTAGACGAACAAAATGGATTTCAGAATCCTCTCCGAATTCTTTTTTATAATTTCTCCTATCCTTCAATAAAATCGGAGCAACCTTCGGTAAAGTTTTAGAAAAAATATCTAAATGTGTTTTATATTTAGTTTCAGAAGGCAAAAGTTGATACACTATTTCCAGACCATGTAAATCTAATAAATTAAGTTTATTGGCATCGTAAACCAAATCTAAAAAGTTTGTATCTGAATAGTTTTTTTCTAATTCTTCAAAAATTAACCTTTTCGAAATTCTCTCTCCATAAAATCTATTCTTTGTTTTTTCGTTTACCAAATTTTTAAAAATAGGCTGAATATTAATGTAACCTAACAAAACCGCCTGTGCCACTTCATAATCATCTTCCCATAATTTTGATTTATGGATAGATTCTATAACATAGTCACAAATTCTTTTATATGCACCAATTGAATGCTTATCAAGGAGTATTTTTACCAGTGAAGAAATATAGAATTCCTTCTCCTCGGGATACTGAAAAATTAAGGCTGGAATTGCACGAATACAAGCTTCTACGCCATCACTAATTTGATATTCATATTCATCCGATAACAACAAAAATATAGTTGAATCAACAACTTCTTTGCAAAATTGCTTATCATCCACATCAAGGCAATCAACATGTTCAATTAATAATTTTGAACAAACAAAAGATGGAGTTGAATAGCCAATAATACCTAGTTTATTTTTACCTTCTTTAAGATCCTTTACTAGTTGCTTAGTTTCATTTAGGGCTAAAAGTGGGTCATTATCAAACTTCTGATAACTATTGTTTTTATTCGGGTTTCTTTCATTACTAATAAAATCCGACCATAAATGTAATGGTGAATATTTAAAAACTTCATCATATTCTTTTTTGGATTCCTCTATCTCTAACTTTAGTTCGTCAGAAAGTTGTTTGGGGCTGAATTCAATTATAAACCCATTATCTGTTTCCTCAGTAATTTTACCCTCAAGATTTCTTCTATCCATTCTTGCTAACAGAATTCCATAAATTTCATTAACCTCGGAATTAGATTTAAAATTATCAATTATCTTATAAATTTCTTGAATAAAATCATTGTTCTGATCTTCTGTAAATCCTTTTACACCCGTAAATTGATAGTTCAAAAACAAATTTTCTAGACTTATATTACGATGCTGTTCTTCACATGTTTTTAATCTTTCATCTGTATAAATTGCATCGGGGATTTTGTTCATCCCGTAACCAATTCCGTACAACGATTTAGCTTGAAATTCATTTATTTTTCTATTGTTATCAGTGTGAAAAAATTCTATTGTTCTAAACAGAAATAACGCAATTTTATAGCATTTCTCGGGAAATGCAAGAACTATACTGCAAACAATAGCAGTGAGTGATGCAGATCTAGATTGTAAAAGAATTTTTTTTAAAATATGTTCTAATGGCTCAACATTTAAGATTTTCGCAAACTCTAATAGTACCTTTTCTAGTCTCTCCTTAAACCACTTATAATTTACTGATTATTAGTATTTTGGGTTTAAAATAGCTTGTTTTTTATTGCAAGAATTTGTATATTAGAGCTTTAAAACCTTGCAAATATGTTAGGAAAAAATCCAGAAAAACTGCCAGAATTATTCCGCCCGATGTTGGTTGATTTTATTGATGATAAACACGAACTCGTTTTGCTTTCAGATAAAATAGATTGGAATTATTTCGAGAACGAATTTTCGCCGTTGTACTCTAAAGTGGGCAATCCGAGCCATCCGATTCGTTTTATGGTGGGCTGTTTGCTTCTGAAACATCTTTATAATTTGG
>NZ_JASZ02000048.1 GCF_000735695.2 Kaistella haifensis DSM 19056 | reverse complement strand
GGATTGCCCACTTTGGAATACAAGGGCGAAAATTCTTTCTCAAAATAATTCCAATCTATTTTTTCTGAAAGTAGAACAAGTTCATGCTCGTGGTCAATAAAATCCACCAACATTGGGCGGAATAATTCTGGCTTCTTTTCTGGATTTTTCCCCAACATATTTGCAAGGTTTTAAAGCTCTAAGATACAAATTCTTGCAATAAAAAACAAGCTGTTTTAAACCCAAAATACTAATAATCAGTAAATTATAGGTGGTTTAAGGAGAGACTAAATAAACTGATCTTTTTTCCCCTGAACCGGAAGGATATAGGTGCTTTGCGAATCAAAAGTGGTTTCCGCTTTTGGGCCAACCGCAGGGTTTCCAAGTGATTCCCAAGGACCAAAAATATTTTTCGCACGGAAAGATCTTGCAGGATTGGGTTTCCAGCCTGTGGTTCCGGAAGCGATCATATAATACATTCCGTCTTTTTTGAAGATGGCAGGCGCTTCGTTGAAGTCTGACGGCATCATTACCGCAAATTCATTTGTAAAATCCTGATAATCATCCGTCAGAAGACTTATATGAAGAGTGCCGTTTTCCTCAGCGGAATGGATGTGATAAGCTTTTCCGTCATCATCTACAAAAAGCTGCATATCCCTGGACATTTGCCCGACTGCGAAATCCCGTCTCAGGAACATTCCGTCCTGGATGGCTTCAATCCATTTCGGGGTCCAGCTTTTGATGGTATCTTCCCCTTTCACTCTTCTTTTCTGAGAATCGGGAAAATCAACAGGCCAGTTTCCTACATTTGGTCGGTAAGAACGAATAAAACGGTAAGGTCCTGCCGGCTTATCGCTAACTGCAAGGCCGGTTCTGGCAGCTTCATATCCTCTTCCCTTTAATTCGAGATGAAACCACATCACATATTTTTTCGTTTTGGTGTTATAGATTACCTTCGGACGTTCGATAATCGAGCCTTTTGTGATTTCGGAATTCGGATCTTCGCTCACTTTCAGGGCAACTCCTTCATTTTTCCAGTTGTAAAGATCTTTGCCGGAATAAACCGTTACGCCAACCTGCGCATCATTGGTATCACCTTTAAATTCGCCAAACCAATAATATGTTCCTTTATCGAACAAAATTCCGCCTCCGTGCGCATTAATGTGGACACCATCTGTATCCTTCCATATTTCGCCCGGCTTGAAGCTTATATTCTTGCCGTTCTGCGCCGGAAAGTTAGAAAACAGAAATAAAATATACAGAAATATGAGTTTTTTCATTGTATTTGGGATTTATGGTTCAAAAACTAATGTTGAAATAGATCGTGGCGGAAAATTCCATTTCCTGAGTTTTCCTTTTCGGACGGCGTTTTTCTTCATATTCATCTCCGGATCTTTTGTGGTAAGATATTGCGTAATTTCCCTGAACTTCGTGGGAAGATCGAACTTCACGGTTTTTTCTTCCGGCGAATAATTAATCAATACAACTACAACTTTCCCGGTTGAAGGACCCTGATAGGCTGAAGCCATTACTTCCTGCGCCTGCTGCTCCGGCGATAATCCCATATTTAAGTCGATACGCTGCATCCCCGGCCGAATGAAATAGCTGTAATGTCCCATCGCCCAAAGTGTCTTGACTGGATGAAAATTTCCGTTGGTATAAGTTTCATTGGGATCCAAAGCAATAAAATAATATCGGGTATCGTACTCCGAAGGTCCCGGTTCAAAAGCATTCCAAAATTGCCAAGCCGAAGCGTTGGCAACCGTCAGGTCAAAATGGATCACTTTCGCCAGGAACAGCGCACAATCTATAGCGGAGACCTGTCCCGATTTGCCTTCTGTATAACCTTTTCCCAGCATAGAATATTCTGACTGCCAAAAATTTAGCCTGTATTTATCTGCAATTTCACCGGTTTTTTTCCTGACATCCAGCAGTCGCTTATCCGATGATTCTGTGAAATAGCTGTGTCCTGCTATAATTTTAGGAAGATGTGTAAGGTTCCCAAGATATTGCGGACTTTCTTCATCGTAAAATGCTGATACCTGCTGTTGTGCAGGACCGTAACCTGCATACAGAAAATCGAGCTGCGCGGCTTCCGTCAAAAGTATTTTTGTATTCAGCTGTTGTTTTGAAAGCTCTTTATCGAGAATTTTTGCTATTTCAGAAATATCTGCATTGCTCCAAGGCGAACCTTCCTGCTTTGCTTTTCCAAATTCGCCAAACCAATCCCATTGCGGTTCGTTAACCGGGCTGAGATAATCAAAATGCAGGTTTTCTTTTTCAAAATGTTCGACCACTTCTGCCAAAAATTTCGCAAAATCCGAAAAACGATTTGCCGGAAGGTTGCAAGTATTGTCTTTTTCCGTTTTAAATCCCAGTCCATTTTTCGTCATAAAAACCGGCGGTGAATTGGAAAAGGCGATCAAGCGTTCTACACCGTATTCTTTGGCTTTTTTCAAAAACCACTGGTATCCTTCCTGCCGGTTCCAGCTGTAGCTTCCGTCAGGATTCTGAAAGCATTCCACCCTTTTGCGGAAATCGCTGATACCGCTTTTATCTGCCTGCTCCTGTGTTCCTGCACCGATATTAAAGCGCCATCCCGAAAGCCCTATTCCCAAAGGATTTCCTTTATCGTCGGTTTGCCGGCTAAAAAGCAACTGGGCAATTTTTTGTTTCTTCTCTTCCGGCCAGTATTTGCCGATGCCTTCTGCAAACCAACATCCGGCCGCAGCAAAGTTATCGATGGTCTGATACTTTTTTTCGAGATTAATTTGCGCTTTCCAAAGATTCTTATCCACAGATTGTGCTAAGAAAAAAGCAGGAAAAAAAACGATGAGAAACTGAGAAAATTGTATTGTTCTTTTCGCCATACAACAAGGATTATTCTACACTTATGGTATAGCTATAACTGTATTTATCGGCATTCAGCAAATACTTTTCGTGCGGGAGCGCTCCCCAGCTGTTATCGCCGCCAACACCGCGCTGAGCAAGGTCAACACTAAGAAAAACTTTATCCTGCGGATGAGAATCGGTAAGTGTATGCCATCTCTTTTTTTCATCTCCCGGATCAATACTTTCCGTTTTCACATTCAGTGCGCTGAAGCTTAGCGGTTGTTCGCCGGTAATTTTAAAAGTTGTATTTCCGTTGGAAAGTTCGATCCAGCGTGCATCGGTTTTGTTTCCGGATTCCTGCGGACGAAGATAATTCCAGGTATATTGGTCTTTTACTTTTCCGTTGTAAATCCCCATAAACGAGGCGGTATTTCTGTCGCTGTAATTTTCCCAAGGACCGCGGCCGTAATATTTCAGGTTTTCAAAACTTCCGGGAAGTTCCATACGCATTCCGAAGCGTGGAATTTCGGGCAGATTTTTTCCGGTTTTGTCGATGGAAGCGGTAACGGTAATTTCACCATCCGGACGAACAAGATATGATACCTGATAAGGGATATCCAGATCTTTCAGCTGATATTGCACATTTACCAAGAGTCCTTCTTTATTTTTTTTGTCTATGCTGATGTTCTTAATTGTAGGGTTTTGGTGTGCATTTTTCCAGGCTTTAAGCTTTTGCGGCATCTTGTTTCCGAAATCGTTATCGGTGGGTGCACGCCAGAAGAACGGCTCCGGGAAACCGGTTACAGTTTCCTTGTTTGCTTTTTTGTATGAAGCCAGCTTTCCGGTTTTCAGGTCGAAAGTTCCGGTAACGTTTCCGGCTTCAAAGGTAAGCTGATCTCCTTTTTTGGCAGATTTCACCTTTCCTTTTGCCGAAGTTCCGTTTTCGGTAAAATAATCCCCGGAAATTTTGAACTGTTCTCTTGCCAGCTCAAAATCTGCCGGAATCATTTCTGTCGCATTTTTCTGATAGGCATACACACTCAGGTAATATTCTCCTTTTCCGGTTGTATTTAGCTTTAAAGGAATTTGTTCTGATTTCCCGGCTTGTGCATTTGCACTGAATGTTCCGTTCTGAACCGGCTTCCCGTCTTTCAGCAATTCCCATTTGAAATTGAAATCCGATAAAGGGAGCTGATTGTATTTGTTCCTGATATTCAAAGTTCCATTATTGTATGCGAAATTGATATCCTGATATACTTTTTTTACTTCAAAATATCCCGGATGTACATTTCTTTCGGTATCGATAATTCCGTTTCCGCAAAAATTAAGGTCATTCTGAAGGTTTTCTCCACCGAAATCCCCGCCATAACCATAATACAGTTCTCCTTTTTCATTTTTAGCAGGGAAAGCCTGATCTACCCAATCCCAAATTGCACCGCCCTGCATTTTCGGGCTTGTTGCGATAACATCAAAATATTCCTGAAAATTACCGCTGCTGTTCCCCATAGCATGACTATACTCACACATAATGAACGGGCGCTTTTTGTCGCTTAACGCATATTCTTTCATATAAGAAATGGGTGGGTACATAGGAGCTACAATATCGGTATTCCGGTTCTGTTCGGCTTGTTCAAACATTACTGGTCTTCCCGGTTGGTTTTCCTTCAGCCAATCGTATGCATCGTAAAATACCTGGCCGTTCCCACATTCGTTACCCATACTCCATACAATAATAGAAGGATGGTTTTTGTCCACAGCTACCATTCTTTTTATGCGGTCCATATGCGCAGGCGCCCAAACAGGAAGATAAGCGGGATGTTTGGATTTATCCAAATCGCTGTCGTAGGAAACGCCCATTCCGTGGCTTTCTATATTGGCTTCATCAATAATGAAGAAACCGTATTGATCTGCAAATTTGTACCAGCTTGGATCGTGCGGATAATGGCTCATCCTGATGGTGTTGATATTGGCCTGCTTCATCAGCTGCATATCTTTTTTCAGAAGCTCAGGATTTGGAACATGGCCGGTTTTTGGATCATGCTCGTGCGAATTGACTCCTTTTACCATTATCGGTTTCCCGTTTACCATTAGCTGAGCATCTTTTATTTCCACTTTCCGGAAACCAGTGAATCCACTGATGACCTGATCTTTCCCATCGGAAGATTTCCATTGCATCTGATATCGGTAAAGGCTTGGCGTTTCCGGATGCCATTTGTGCACTGAGGGGATTTCTGTCTTAAATGTCAGCTGTGCAGCTGTAGTATATTTCCGGGAATCTTTGAAAACTTCTTTTCCGGAAGGATCGTAAAGCGTAAAAAACAGCACACCTGGTTTATTTTTAGAATTGGAGAACTTTCTCAAATCCACTTTTGCATCCAGCATCCCGTTCTGATAGGTTTTATCAAGATCAGCTTTAATTTCATAATCCCATACGGAAATATCCGGCACTGCTTGCAGCCAAACATCGCGCTCAATTCCTGAAAGGCGGAACATATCCTGGTCTTCCAGATAGCTTCCGTCGTGCCAACGTGTTACCTGAACGGCCAACAGGTTCTCTCCTTTTTTTAAAAATTTTGTAATATCAAATTCAGCCGGGGTTTTGCTGGCTTTGGTCATTCCTACTTCCTTCCCGTTCAGGAAAACCTGCGCGTATCCGGAAATGGAGCCAAAATGCAGGATTACCGACTGATGATCCCAGCTGTCGGGAAGTGTAAAAGTTTTCCTATAGCTGCCAACAGGATTATAATCGCCTTTGATGTAAGGCGGGTCTTTCGGGAAAGGATAAATAATATTGGTATAAATAGGAATATCATATCCCTGGATTTCCCAGTTGGAAGGAACCGGAATATTTTTCCAAGAGCTGTCATTAAAGCCTGTTGTGTAAAAATCCTTGGACTTTAATGCCGGGTTTTTTACCAGAGTAAATTTCCATTCGCCATTCAGGCTTTTGAAATACGGAGACTGTTCCGGGTTATCAGATTTTGCAGATTGTCCGGAATCGTAAATAACAAATTGGGAATGACCTTCCAGCTTATTACGGTCGAGGATAGAGGGATTTTCCCATTCATTCTGCTGGGCAAAAGATACAAAGCCTGCACATAGAGCAGCAAGACTAAAGAAAAAAGTTCTGTACATGGATGATTTGTTTTAAATTATGATAAGAATCTTTGCGCGGCAGTACATTTCAGCATTTTTTATAGTATAAAAAAACGAAAGTTTTATAAAAAAAACTGTTCTGCACAAAGAAGCCACACTATGAAATTCTTCATTATTTTGATGGTGAAAAATTAAGCAATTTGATTATAATGTAGACCTTAAAAATATCAAAAATACAAAATAATTTATTTATCAGCCAAAATGATTCAATTTTTATGGCAACTTTTTTAAGAGCCTGTTTAAATTTTATTCAATAAATTTTTTATAGCGGATAATTTTACCATATTTTCAGAATTTTCCATTAGTAATTCGTAATTCCTGCATAATCTCCTGTCGTTATCAAACCAGGAAAATGTCCGTTCAATAATCCATCTTTTAGAAAAGGGCTTAAAATCTGTTTTCTTTTCATCATTTCTCATCACCACATTGATTAGATA
>NZ_JASZ02000047.1 GCF_000735695.2 Kaistella haifensis DSM 19056 | reverse complement strand
AGACAAAGCGCAAAAAATTTAGAACCAGAGCGGCAATAGAACCTATCATCGGACATTTAAAAACCGATTTTAGGCTGGCAAAAAATTACTTCATGGGAGAAACGGGACCACAAATCAATGCATTACTAGCTGCAACCGCTTGGAACATGAAGAAAATGATGGAACTACTGAAACAGAAAATTATTTTCTTATTTTATAAGATACAAATTATGCTGTTTTCTAATCCTGTTTTTAAATATAAATTAAATAGTGGGTTTTGTTAAGGAACGACTACTTAGATATTCACGAAAAATACAATTTGCCATCAGAAGAAATGAAGGAAGTTGTGTTAGAGATTGAATCTCATACTGGACTAATTTCAGAATCTTATTATAAACATTTTGAATTTAGTCATTTATCAATTCAAGAATTTTTATGTGCTTCACATTTAGTTCATTTACCGTATAACAGTGATACAATAAAATACTTTTTTGAATACCCAGAACCACTAGCAATTGCAACTTGTCTTTCTGGAGATTCCGGATCATGGCTTGCAAACCTCGTATTGAATCATTCTTTAAATATCAAAAGTTTCAGTGGTAGAAAAAAGGAATTTTCTGCTTCCATGTTCACTTTATTAAATCGATTACTAATTGAATCTCCTAATTTTAAAGCATCTGAAGAATTAGGTGTTACTTTCTTATATATAATTTCAGAGTTTAAAAATGATGTAGAATTTGAGATTATCCTAAAGGAATGGTTTTCTAACGAACAAATTAGAAAATCAATTTGTTCTGCATTAATTGACTGTAAATTTGAGAAATCACATACTAAACAAGTATTCATTATTCAAAGGGTAAAACCTTTAGTTTCTAATTCATTTATAAACATTCCCACAAAATATGATATCCCTTTTATGTTTCTTGATGATTTATTAAAAAATAACATGATAAAATTTGAGGACTCAATTTTCAAATAGAACTACGGTTAATAACCAGAGTTTCGTTGGGCTTGCAAAGCCAACAATGAATTAAAAAATCATCGAAACAAAATAAAAAATAAAAAACGCTGAGATAAAATCCTGTTGAACGGAAGCTTCGGGAGCTTTTTTCAACATTATGGGTTTATCGACGGAAAATTTTAAAGATATTCAAGAGACTTATAGAAAAGTCTCTTTTTTTTTGAGTGGTTTTCATCCATTTTCAATAAACTTTACAAATCCATCAGTATTTTATCGACACAATTTCAAATTGCTTTTCCGCTTTGCCCAATTTCAATGTCACGCGGTCGCCGATCTTTCTGTCCATAAAGATTTTCGCAATAGGAGAGGTAAACGCTATTTTCCCTTCTGCAACATTTGCCTCATCGACGCCCACGATTTGATAGTGCTGGATTTTGGGATCGGAATCAACTTTAAAGTACACTTCAGCACCGAACCTAACTATATTTTTGGGTTGTTTGGCAAGGTTAACAATTTTCGCAGACGAAATTCGATCGAGTAACAATTGCAATTTCGCGTTGATTAAATTTACGGCAATGCGATTTTCATTCTCGTCCGAAATCGAGGTATTGTCGCGCTCGTGAATCATTTGGTCACGTTCGGCGAGTAACTGACCGTATCCGACCTCTGTAACGAAGTTTACCGTACCGCGCGGTAAATCGGCACGGGGCGGAATCATCGGAATTTCCTCCTGATCACCCTCTTTCACAAATCCCCTACTCATATATTCCAGTTATACATTTATTCTGTTACACTTAAAATTATTGATATGTTTTGAGTTAAAAAACTACCAGATAAACATAACCGTTTTAAGGCTATAAAGGTTGCAAACCTGTTTCGAAAAGCACTTAACTACAAAGTGCGCAATTCAGACAACCGCTGTTTAGCCGCAATTGTTTCATTGTCTGCAATGTAAATATACATTTTTTAAGGAACTTCGCATTCTTCAGACGCAAGAATAAAATCTTTACAAAATGTACAATTATTTTTCACACCGCCACTCAAGCAGCATCTCTGTCTGTACTTTGATATCTTTTCTAAACCTCACTTCTAATCCTACTCAAAGTTTCCTGAGAAATACCAAGATAAGTAGCTATCATCCCAAGCGGCGCCCGCAAAAGTATATCAGATTTATCTTCTAAAAGCTGAATATATTTTTCCTTTGCCGTCATATACTGCAAGGAATTGATGCGCCTTTCCATATTCGTCATCAGAAGTCCCAAAACACGGCGGCTGAAATTGGCTATGGTGAGCGAAGTTTCGCAGAGCTCTTCCATTTTAGAGTAACGGAAACAAACAATTTCACTGTCTTCTAAAGCTTCAATGGAATGCCGCGCCGGAATTTTCTCAAAAATGGTGTCTTTATTGGCGAGAATGCTGTTTTCGGGGTAAAAATTGGTGGTGATGTCTTTTCCTTTTTCAAAATAAAACGAGCGCAGAAGTCCTTTTTCTACAAAATACACCTTGCGGTTTAAAGTATTTTGATCGCTGATAACGGTACCCTTTTTCACAGAAATTTTTTCGGTCTGGGTGTTCAGAAAACTGCGGATATCATCGTCGATGGTGATGTAGGTGGCAAGCATTTCGGGAAAAGTCATCAGGATTCAATTTGTACAAAAATAAAAATAATGCCCCACAAATGAGGCATTATTCACAAACTAAACATTAAAAATAAACTATTAAAAATCAATCTTTTGTAGCCAACTGAAAAGTTCTTCATACACTTTTTCGCGCACCGGTTTTTTGGAAAGCACTAAATCGTGAATGCCGCCTTTTACGGGAATTATCGTGACATTCCCCTTAAAATTTTCTGCATTTTTATGAATATCCTTCACGTTCAGGATGATATCGGTAGAAGTCACTTCCTCATTCCATTCTTTTGGATAGCCCGATTTTTCAGAATGCATCACCAATACCGGAACCTTGAGTTCTGCGTTGCGGATGTCTTTCTGTGCACGGTGAATAGCGCGGATAAAGCCAAAATTCACTTTCCCGTTGGCATTGGGTTTCAGTTTTAAATCATAATTCCATTCGCCCTTGAAATTTTTATGAAGGCTTTCACCGTAAAAAGTGGAAAATCCACCGCCAATTTTCGTGTCAGGATAATGCTTTCCCAAACCACTTATGATGGGAATCCCAATTTTTTTTGCCAGAAACCCCATATTGAAATCATAAAACGGACTGTTCACCCAAAGTCCGGCAATGTTCGGATTTTCAGGGTGATATTTCATGTACCGTGTCGTAATCAACCCGCCGGTTGAATGCCCTGCCAAAAGAATTTTGTTATGATTTTCGGCAGTAATGATTTTTAAAGCTTCATCGATTTCGGCATTGTATTCGTCCAGATTTCTAACATTATTAAAAGTTTGATGCGGCAAATACGAACGCCCATATTTTCTTAAATCCAAAGCATAAAAGTCAAACCCTTTTTCATTGAATTTTTCGGCCATTTCTGTCTGAAAAAAATAGTCGTTAAACCCGTGAATATACAGCACTGCTTTATGGGTGGGACTTTCCGCTTTTTTGCGGATGACTGTTGCGGTGACCTTTCCTTCGTAATCGTTGGGAAAATTCAATGTTTTCTGTTCAAAACCATTTCCCAAAATATCAGGAGAATATGCCTGCGAGAAGATAAACCCCGAAAGGAAAATCAACAGCAGTAAAAAGTTCTTTTTCATTGTCCAGTTGTTTGTTAACGCAAAGTTCGGGCTTGTTTTGAAATTTGGCTTTGACATTTATCAAAAAAAACGCCCGGAAATTTCCGGACGCTCTTTCTATAATAATGAAAACTTCTATTTCAAAAAGTCTTTACCCTGAAAAGTGGGGTTGGGATATTTATAAAAACCTTCGCCGCTTGAAACGCCGAGTTTTCCGGCATCGATAAACTGATTTTTCAGCACGTTGACAAACTTCATTTTTTCCTCATTTCCGGTGCGTTCCGCTTCGGTTTTAAAAATGTGGTAAACCGTTCCCAAACCAACCACATCCAAAATCCCGAACGGTCCGATTGGCGAACCGGTTCCGAGCATCCAGGTTTTGTCGATGGTTTCAATGTCCGCAACGCCTTTCGCATATAAAGTTATTCCTGAACTCAACAATGGCACCAAAAGCGTATTGAGAATGTAGCCAGGCTGTTCTTTTTTCAGTGGCAGCGCAATCATTCCGATTGATTTGGCGAATTCCACGAGTGTTGCAAATACTTCGGGATCGGTCTTTTCAGTGCCCATAATTTCCGCCGTGTTGTGTTTCCAGATTTCGTTGGCGAAATGCAAAGCGAGAAATTTTTCCGGCCTTCCGGTTTCATCCATCAATAAACTTGGCAAAAGCGTGGAAGTATTGGTGGCAAAAATGGTTTTTTCGGGGGCGATTTTGGATAAATTTCTGTAAAATTCCTTTTTAATGCCGATACTTTCCGGAATGGCTTCAATCAGCAGATCCGCATCGGAAACCGCATCGTGAAGGTTGATTGAAAACTGCAGTTTTTGATAGGCTTCTTCCAGTTTTTCGGATGAAATCTGCAGGTCCGATTTGTATCGGGGCAGAAAAGTGTCAATCAGTTTTTTGGATTTTTCAATGGCTTCCCCATTGATGTCGTAAATGGTCACGTCATAGCCGTGCAGTGCGGATTGGAAAGCAATTTGCGAACCCAAAACGCCGCTTCCGGCTACGGTAATTTTTTTTATTGTTGTCATTTTTTTTTAAATTTTAGAAAACCTTAGAGGTATTCAAAACCTATAAGGCTTTTCAGGTTAAATAATTACTCCCCTTCTTGCTTATGCTCAAAGAGACTTTTTAGTTTGTCCCACTGCTGCGCGAAAAAACCATCGGCTTCGTCGTGCGAAATTTCCGGCAGAATATGCTCGAAATAGGTATCCTTCAAAACTTTATTCAGAATTCCGCTGCCCGGAAAACCTTTGCCGTCGTTCAAAGTATTGGCGGCTTTTAACAAATGACGGATGTCGTATTGCAACGGATTGATATCAGGGACCTGTTTGTTGCTGTCAAGAAGTTCATAAACCGCAATTCTTGCCGTTCTTACTGAACTTTCCATTGTAAAAACTACATCGTTATTGGTTTCCACAAACTGTCCGACCAGTCCGAGATTCACACAGCCATCGGGAACAACCTGTGGACGGTCACCTTTTGCACGCGGTAAAAACATGGAAGTGATATACGGCATGTAAGAGGTTTTCACGATCGTATTTTCTATGATATTATCCAGTTGATTTTCAATTCCTAAATGATAGGCCAACTCTGCCAAAATCTCGTTTCCAGTACATTCCGGCATTGTTTTCTGAACGTAATTTCCTTTTTCTTCCATCAGCAAAGCATACACCCAGATGACCAAAACATCATCCGGCTGATTCGGGAAATGAGGCTGTCTGTTGCAGGTAAAACTCATCACCCAGTTGCTGTCGGTAATCGAAATAATACCTCCTGTAACGGTTTTGCCGGAATAGGGATCGTTCACCGAATACTCTTTCAGTTTTTCTACAAAAGCAGACGGTTTACAGGTAAGCGTTGCCGACATCCATGCCGATTTGGAAACATCGGAATTGAATTTTTCAGGTTTGCCAAAAACTTCAGATTTTTTTGCCAGATTGTTCCAAACTGTCCATCCTTTTGATTTTCCGGAATTTTCTTTGGTAAAATCTACCAAGGGTGCCGTAACATTATCACCGTAGCGTGTGTCTTCCGTCATAGAGCCGGTTGTGACGATCACAAAATCATTTTCGCGTACTGCAATGTTCACTTCAGAACCGTTCTGTTCGGTAATAATATTTCTGACAGTTTTTTTATCGCCTGCGATTTCGATATCCAGGTCTTTTACCACGGTATCAAACTGAATTTTGACGCCCAGTTCCTGTAAATGTTTCCGTAAAGGAACTACGAAGGTGTCATACTGATTGTATTTTGGAAAAACCAGCGAGGAAAGGTCATTCAAACCGTCAATAGCGTGCAGGAAACGGTGAAAGTACAGTTTGAGTTCCAGTAAACTCTGCCAGTTTTCGAAAGCAAACATGGTGCGCCAAAACCACCAAAAATTACTTTCTAAAAATGTTTCGGAAAACCAGTCTTCTATGGTTAAATCATCCAGTTCTTCCTTTTTCGCGAGCAGAAGTTTCATCACCGCCCACTGGTCTTTTTTGCTAAGCCCGAATTTGCTGAAATCCTTTACTTCGCCTTTGTTGTGAATGAGCCTTGCTTTGGAGTGGTTGCGGTCGTTGTCGTTTACAATCCGGTATTCATCGAGCACGGAATAAGGCTTGGGAAGTTCCAAAGCGGGAATATCCTGAAACATATCCCAGAAATTTTCGTAGGTAAAATCCATTTCACGTCCGCCGCGAATAATGTATCCGGTTTGTGCGTTTCCGGAGCCGTCCAAAGAACCGCCTTCAATTTGGAGTTTTTCCAAAAAAGTAATATTTCCGGCAGGAATTTGGCCATCCCGAATGAAATAATAGGCAGATGAAAGTCCGGCGATTCCGCTACCTACAATATAAACTTTGCTGTCTTTAAATTTGCCTTCCGGAAGTCCTATATTTCTTTGGTAATTCCCAATCTGATCGGGAAAAGGCATTGTGTCGGTGGGAACATTCTGCAGGCGCGTTTGGCTTGCATCGGGTTGATGATTGACTTTTCTGTGATTTTCGGTTGTGTTCATAATTAATTTTTTTGTAGATTAATGATGACTCGAAGGTACGACCGCAGGTTTATTTATCTTTTGACATTTGTCAAAAAGTGATTTTAACTGAAAGGAGCAAAGTTTGATAGGAGTAAGATCTACTTCATTTTTCGAATAAATAACATCACGAAGATTTGTTCTTTTCCTGCAATTTGGAGTATTTTGCATCAGTAATCAAGCCTTCCTCGAAATCGTTCAATAGAATAAATAATCAATGGGGTTTTTGTTTTTTTATGGTAATCAAGATAACTACGCTGTAAAACCTATAATTTTTCAAATCTTGTTCCAGTGCTTTGTACATTGCAAAATCCATATTTTATTTATTTAGTTATTTAGTCGTTCCTTAACAAAACCCACTATTTAATTTATTTTTAAAAACAGGATTAGAAAACAGCATAATTTGTATCTTATAAAATAAGAAAATAATTTTCTGTTTCAGTAGTTCCATCATTTTCTTCATATTCCAAGCGGTTGCAGCTAGTAATGCATTGATTTGTGGTCCCGTTTCTCCCATGAAGTAATTTTTTGCCAGCCTAAAATCGGTTTTTAAATGTCCGATGATAGGTTCTATTGCCGCTCT
>NZ_JASZ02000046.1 GCF_000735695.2 Kaistella haifensis DSM 19056 | reverse complement strand
GTTCTTAAACCATATTTTCGCTTTCTGTCATTGAGGTTCAAAGTCTTTTTTATAAATTGCCACTGATTGTCAGAAATGTTTGTCGAGTAATTTTTCACTGTAATTTAATTGATTAGTAACCAACAAGTTACGGAAAATAAACAACATAAACAACTGACAATCAGTTTTTTATAAGATTATTTTATAAAATAAACGCCATACGAATTTTTCTAATTTAATTTTTAAACAGGCTCTTAATCTTCGCCATGCCGAACCATTCCTGCACGCCGTAGCTTCCTGCTTTATCGAAAGGCTTGCAACGGGTGATGTAGTTGCCGATTTCCTCTTCGGTCAGTATTTCAGTTTCTACTTCCGCAATATCCGTCACAGAAACGCATTTTTTTGTGCTTCGAAGCGTGATTCCGGTAAGAACCAGATGGGTATTTCCGGAAAGTTTTCGGAGCATTTCTTTGGCCTCGTTTTCATCTTTTGGTTTTCCGAGAATTTCGTTTCCAATCGCAACAATGGTATCTGCGGTGATTAGAATTTCGTTCTCTGAAAGCTTTTTATAGGCATTGGATTTCAGTTCAGATAGGTATTCCGCTACTTTTTCGATCGCTAAATCTTTCGGATAAATTTCATCACAATCAACTTTTACGGATTCAAATTCAATATTTAAACTCGTTAAAAGCTCTTTTCTTCGCGGAGAGTTGGAGGCTAATAATATTTTCATCCTTAAATTTTAAGTGCTTTTGGTGTCGTCTTCCATCCATTTTCCCTGAACTTTCATCACCTGTTCGATAACGTCGCGAACGGCACCTTTTCCGCCTTCGATTGGGGAAATATATGCTGAAATGGCTTTCACTTCCGGAACCGAATTTTTCGGGCAGGTTGCAATCCCCGAAGCTTTCATCATTTTGATGTCCGGTAAATCGTCGCCCATCGTTAAGATTTCATCATCGCGAAGACCATATTTTTGTTTGAATTCTTCATATTTCAAAATTTTATCCGAAATTTTGGCGTGGTAATCCGTAATCCCAAGATAATTGATTCGGTTTCTCACCGCAGGATCGTCGCCACCGGTGATGACGCAGATTTTGTAATCATTTTTCACTGCTTTTACCACTGCGTATCCGTCCAATACATTCATCACGCGGCACATGCTGTTATCGGACATCAAGTAGACGCTCCCGTCGGTAAAAACTCCGTCTACATCGAATACAAAGGCTTTTGTATTTTGTAATTTTGATTTATAACTCATACATTTTCTTTATCGATTCATTGATAATTTTGTAGATTTTAAGATGTTCTTCATCTTTAATTAAAGCTTCATGAAGTTGCAAAACCCTTTGGTCGTTTCTCACGGCCGGACCAGTTTGTGCAGATTTTGGTTCAATTTCATGAATTTTTTGAACAGTTTCATCGATTAATGGCAAAAAATAATTAAAAGGAATCTGTTGGGAATCCGAAATTTCTTTGGCTCTTGCAAAAAGATGATTCACAAAATTGCAGGCAAAAACTGCCGTGAGGTGAATGTATTTTCTTTTTTCATAATCGGAAATTGTTACTTTTTTCGAAATTTGAGAAGCGAGATTTCTCAGCACTTCTAAATCTTCTCGATTTTCAGCTTCTACAAAAAACGGAATTTCTTCATACTCAAGTTCCTTTGCTTTCGAGAAAGTTTGTAGCGGATAAAAACTGGCTTTTCTATATTGTCCCAAGAGAATTTCTTTCGGCAAAGATCCGGAAGTGTGCGCTACCAAAGCATTTTCATTATTAATTTTCTGTGAGATTTCCTTTACCGAATCATCATTTACTGAAATCAAATACAAATCTGCGTGTGCAATTTCTGATGTGGAAAAAGGAATTTTAAATTCTTCTGAAATTTCTTTCAGTGCCAATTCGTTGCGGCCAAAAATTTGGGTAACGGGAATATCTTTTTGAGAAAACGCTTTCGCTAAATGATAAGCGACGTTGCCGGACCCGATGATTACAATCTTCATTAAAATTTAATTATTAACAAAGATAATTATTTTGCTTTGGACTAAAAATTGAAATACCAATTTAACTTTTAAGTAAATTTACCATCAAAATCCCGAAAGCATCTCAATGAAGATCCAGGAAAGCGAAATTATCGAGTTGATGTCTAGCGAAAAAACCCGTGAACAGGGAGTTCGCCAGATGATGGATGCATATCAGAGCAGGTTGTATTGGCATATCAGAAGAATTGTGGTAGACCATGATTTGGCGCAGGATACTTTGCAGGATACTTTTATTAAGGCATACCAGAATTTTCATCAGTTTAAGCAGGACAGCCATTTATACACTTGGCTTTATCGGATCGCAACCAATGAATCTTTGCAACAGCTAAAAAAATCGAAAAGAATGCAAAAATCGGATGAAGAAACCGAACATCACTTGCAAAATCTGGTTGCTGATAATGTTTCTGCGGAGGCCGAGGAAATTCAGGTTTTGTTGCAAAAAGCAATTCAATCCTTGCCGGAAAAGCAGAAATTGGTGTTTACCATGAGATATTATGATGATTTGCCATACGAAGAAATCTCGAAAATTCTCGACATGTCGGTGGGAACATTGAAAACAAATTACCATTACGCAAAACAAAAAGTTGAAGTGTACATCAAAGCGAATTACACCGAATAATTTATTGGATTGAATTTGAAAAGCCACATTTTAAGATGAAAAATTTAGATATAGAACATTTAGAACGTAAAAATATTTACAAAGTTCCCGACGAAAGTTTCTTTGCGGAAATTCAGGCAAATGTATTGAAAGAAACCGCACCAATAAAGGAAACTAAAACCGTGAAGCTGAACTGGATGTACGCTGCTGCCGCGGCAATGGCGATGGTTTTTGGAGCTACTTTTGTTATTAACCAAAATGAAAAAGCAGAACCACAAAACTTAACCGCAACAGAAATTTCTAACCAGAATACAAGTATTGTAAATAATTCAGAATCAATCATTAAACCTTATAGTGAAGCGAAAATTGCTTATCAAACTTTAAATGATGATTTAACTTCCATCGAAGTAAATGATCCAAAAGAAAGCAAAACAATAATAAATGTTGCTGAAAATGCAGAAACAAAAAAGGTTGCAAGCAAGAACATACAAGCTGCAGTGCAAACTCCAGAAGTTCAAGTTGATCAACTACTATCGAGTTTTACCTCCACTGAATTGGCGGATTTAGGGAAAAATGCGGAACAAGATATTTATTTGGATCTGTATAATTAAATTGAAAAAGACATGAAAAAGACTTTATTGATAGTAATGGTTCTGCTATTTGCATCCAACAATAGTTTTGCTCAAGAGCAGAAGTATGATTGGAAGAAAATGAAACCTGAACAGCGAAAAGAACTGATCCAAAATATGAGTCCAGACGATAGAATGACGTTGTTGAAGCAATTTCGGGAGAACATGATGGTAGAAGAATTGGAGGTTGCTGAAGATGAACAAATTGAGTTTAAAAACCTTTTTGCTGAGTATCAAGAGAAGCAAAACGAGATCAAAAGCCGTTTCAAACCCAGTGAAGATTATGATAATATGAGCGATGAAGAGGCTAAAAGAAGGCTCAACGAAAGTTTCGAAATCGGGCAACAACTTTTGGATAACAGAAAATTATATTCGCAGAAATTCATGAGAGTGATTAAGCCACAGCAAGTACTTCAGATGTACCAAACCGAAGGGAAGATGCGAAACAAAATATTAGACAAAAAACAAGACGGATCCGGGAAAACCCTTCCGCAGCGCAGGCGACCATAATAGTTTATTTTTTTAATGTTTGAACGACCTCTGTAATTTTTTTGCGGAGGTCGTTCTTTTTTCTAAATTAAAAATCTATTCTATTAAAATTAGCGGATTTCAGAGGTTTTATTGAAGAAATCAAGGCCATTTTAAACATTCAACAAAATCCGCTAAAAAATACTAAATTTGCAAACTATCTAGAATTTAATGAACAACATACGAAACTTTTGCATCATTGCACATATCGACCACGGAAAATCTACTTTGGCTGACCGGCTTTTGGAATACACCAATACCGTTACCCAAAGAGAATTGCAATCGCAAACTTTGGATGATATGGATCTGGAAAAAGAACGCGGAATTACCATAAAATCTCACGCAATACAAATGGATTATGAGCTGGATGGAGAAAAATATGTTCTCAACCTGATCGACACTCCGGGCCACGTTGATTTCTCCTACGAAGTATCTCGATCTATCGCCGCTTGTGAAGGTGCGCTTCTGATCGTAGATGCTGCGCAAAGTATTCAGGCACAAACGATTAGTAATTTGTATTTGGCGTTGGAAAATGATTTAACCATAATTCCTGTCCTCAACAAAATCGATTTACCGTCAGCAAATCCGGAAGAGGTAACCGATGAGATTATGAATCTTATCGGTTGCGATTATGAAGATGTACTCCGCGTTTCCGGGAAAACCGGCGAAGGTGTTCATGAACTTTTGGAGCAAATTGTGAAAAGAATTCCTGCTCCAGTTGGTAATGAAGACGGACCGCTTCAGGCGCTTATTTTTGACTCTGTTTATAACCCTTTCCGGGGAATTGAAGCCTATTTTAAAGTCGTAAACGGAAGCATCAAGAAAGGTCAGCGCATCAAATTTATGGCGACCGATAAGATGTACGAAGCAGATGAGGTAGGAACTTTAAAACTAAAACAAGTTCCAAAAAAAGAAATCAAAACAGGCGATGTAGGTTATATTATTTCCGGGATCAAAGATGCCCGCGAAGTGAAAGTAGGAGATACTATTACCACTTTCGAGAATGGTGCTGCAGCTCCTATTGAAGGATTCGAGGAGGTGAAGCCTATGGTTTTTGCCGGGATTTATCCGATAGAATCAGAAGATTTTGAAGAATTAAGATTTTCATTGGAAAAACTGAGATTGAATGACGCGTCACTTGTTTTCGAGCCAGAAAGTTCAGCCGCGCTTGGATTTGGTTTCCGATGTGGATTTTTAGGAATGCTTCACATGGAAATTGTTCAGGAAAGACTCGACAGGGAATTCAATATGGACGTGATTACCACCGTTCCGAACGTTTCTTACCACGGATATACCAAGAAAGAACCTGAAAAAGCAATCTTGATCAATAACCCATCGGAAATGATGGATCCTACTACGATGGATCGGGTAGAAGAACCTTATATAAAAGCCACCATCATCACCAAATCCGAATTTGTAGGTCCGGTGATGACTTTGTGTATTGAAAAAAGAGGTGAAATCGTCAACCAAAGTTATCTTACTTCAGAGAGAGTAGAGTTGGTGTTCAATATGCCTTTGGCGGAAGTTGTTTTTGATTTTTATGACCGTTTGAAATCCATTTCAAAAGGATATGCGTCCTTTGATTATCATCCAATTGGTTTCCGTCCATCAAAATTGGTGAAAATGGATATCCTGATTAATGGTGATATGGTCGATGCACTTTCCTCATTAATTCACGAAAGCAACGCCTATTACATCGGAAAAAGAATGTGCGAAAAACTTCGCGAATTAATTCCACGACAACAATTTGATATTGCTGTTCAGGCGGCTTTAGGAACCAAAGTTATCGCCAGAGAAACCATCAAAGCATTAAGAAAAGACGTTACCGCAAAATGTTACGGTGGTGATATCTCCAGAAAGCGTAAACTACTTGAAAAGCAGAAAGAAGGAAAGAAAAAGATGAAGCAAATCGGTAGAGTAGAGGTTCCGCAAACGGCATTTATGGCGGTATTGAAACTGAATGATTAAATCAATAGATTCAAGATTTCAGATCCAAGAATCAAGATATATAAAATCCACAGAAATTGTTTCTGTGGATTTTTTATTACTTTTATAAAATGAATTGGAAAACAATAACTAGTACAATAATTCTTTTTTATATATTATTTTTGGTTATCTCCACCAAATTATTTCTTAATATTGGAATTACTTTAGGAACACTAATGGAATTTTCAGTTATTCCGCTATTCATAATTACATTTGCACAGCTTATTTTATATTTTTTTCTTTGGAGAAAGGATAAGTTTATACAAAGTTCAAATTTTTATGCTTTTCTCTTAAATCTTCTTTCATTTCTCCTTTTGACTTTTTAATTAAAACTTTCTACTAATGAAAAAAATAACGCTGCTTTTTCTGGTTCAAACCGTATTTTCCTTTGCTCAAGATTTTCAAACTCCCTACGAAAAAGGCAACGGAAACCAAACCGCCACTTATGAAGAAATGGTGAAATATTATGAGAAACTCGATCAAAATTTCGAAAGTATTTCCATCGAAAATTTCGGGAAAGATGATAACGGAGAACCGATAAAAGTTGTTGTTTTCACGCCTTCAAAAAATAAAGATAACGCTACAATCCTCATTAATAATGGAATTCATCCCGGTGAACCCGACGGAATTGATGCCACCATGATGTTGATGCGCGATTTGGCAACGGGGAAAATCTCTTCAAAGAATATTAAAATTGCAGCGGTGGAATCCTACAATATTTCAGGAATGTTGCGAAGAGGAAAATACAGCCGAGCCAACCAAAACGGACCGGAAGAATACGGCTTCCGCGGTAATGCAAGAAATTACGACCTAAACCGCGATTTCATTAAAAATGATACGGAAAATGCCAAAAGTTTCCAGCAGATTTTTCAATATTTCAAACCGATTTATTTTATTGATAATCATGTAAGTAACGGCGCAGATTACCAATACTTGTTCACCTATATTTCTACGAATAAAGAACGATTGGGAACCGTTTTAGGGAAGTATTTTAATGAAAAAATGCAACCGGAAATTCTCAGTCAGTTGGAGAAAAAAGGAATGCTCACCACGCCTTATGTCAATATTCACGGTGATTCTCCGGATGAAGGTTTTCCTGCGTTTATGGATTCTCCGCGTTATGCGACTGGTTACACTGCACTTTTCAATACCATGGGAACTGTTGCCGAAACCCACATGTTGAAACCTTACAAAGATCGCGTAGCTGCGACGTATGAGTATATGTTGAGTTCCATTCGTTATGTAGAGAAAAATGCTACCGAAATCCGCAAGAAAATGGATGAAAACATCGCTAATTTGCAACCGGGAAATCAGTATTCATTGCAATGGAAACTGAATGAAAAACAATTTCAATTGATTGATTTTAAAGGATATGAAGCCGGAAAGAAACCTAGCGAAGTTTCCGGAAAACCCAGATTATTTTACGATAAAACCAAACCTTTTACCCGAAAAGTGAAGTTTTTTGACGAATATATTTCCACGAAAAAGATCGCTATTCCTCGCTATTACGTCATTCCAAAATCGGAGTATAAAGTAATTGAGCACTTGAAAAGAAACAACATCAGCATGAAGGAAATTTCCCGGGATTCGGTGATTTCCGTTGAACAATACCGAATTTCCGATTTCAAAACGGTGAAAACTCCTTACGAAGGTCATTATCTTCATTACGAAACGCAGGTAAAATCTGAAATTAAAAACAGAGGTTTCAGAAAAGGAGATTTTATCGTTTCTACCAAGCAATTTGGCGTAAAATATTTGCTGGAAACTTTGGAGCCGGAAGCAACCGATTCTTTCTTCAATTGGAATTTTTTTGATGGAATTTTAGGACAGAAAGAATACCTTTCCGACTATGTTTTTGAAGATACCGCGGCAGAATTGCTTAAGAACAGTCAGGTTTTAAGAACCGCATTTGAGTTTGAAAAAATTGCAAATCCCGAGTTTGCAAACGACGGAAAAGCTCAATTGGATTGGATTTACAAAAATTCAGAATATTTCGAAGGTTCGGTGAATCTCTATCCTATTTTTAGAATTCCTTAGTTGAAGCGTTTATTTTTAACCGCAAAAGAGACAAAAGATTTTTTTGGTTTAAAGATTTTAAAAAGTGAGCAAAATTACATTTTAGGGTTTTGCAGTCTTTTGAAATGCTGTTTTCCATTCTTTCTTTTGCGGTTAAAAAAAACATCAAACAGTGTATTTTGCGGTTATTATCTTACTATTTTGGCGAACTTTTTTTAAACCACAAAAGGGACAAAAGTTTTTTTTGGTTTAAAGATTTTAAAAAGTGAGCAAAATTACATTTTAGGGTTTTGCAGTCTTTTGAAATGCTGTTTTCCAATCATTTCTTTTGCCTCTTTTGCAGAAAAAAAAACAGCAAACTGTTAGATTTGCTATTTTTTTTATCTGACTATTTTGGTAGCCCTTTTTTTAGAGCATAATTGGCTCTTTCTATGGCTTTTCTTTCTTTCCAATCCATGTATTTTTTCTTGAATTTGGCTTTCATGAAGTTATCAAAATTCCTTTGAATCGTAAGATTCCAAAGAGAATGCGCTTTTACCGCCCATGATTTATCCCAAGCTCGAAGCGAAATAGAAAAACTACCGTCGAGGTATTTCATCCAATGCCACCAACCGGTGGGCATAAATAAAGTGTCGCCGTGTTCCAAAAAGCATTCAACCCCTTCAATTCCATTAAGAGCCGGGAATTTTTCGAAATCTGGATTGGCGATATCAAAATCTTCTAAAGCGTAAGTTGCATACGGGATCTTGTAAAGTCGGTCTTTCCATTTGTAATCGAAAAGGAGAATATGTTTTCGACCGTTGAAGTGCGTGTGGAAAATATGCGCCATATCAATATCAAAATGAAGAAACGTAACGGAACCTTTCCCACCGAAAAACATATTGGGAAATTTATCGAGAAAACCACCCATGAGTTTCTTTGGTGAAATATAATCTTCGAGAAGTTTCGGTGCCGATTTGATAGGATCGAAAAGGAAAATCCGCAGATCGGTGGGTTCCCTTTGAATCAAGTCGATATAATCTCCGAACTTCATTTTCGCTGCAGAAGCATTGATCGGCGCAGAAGGATCTGCTTTTGAGGAATCATAAAGCGGCACTTCCACATCTCCCACTACTTCCTTCATGTATTCCATGGTCCATTTTTGGTAAGCTGGCCAGTTTTTAGCCATATTTCGGATAACAACTGGTTTTCGGGGAAGCAGATATTTTTCCCGGAATTCTTCTTTGCTAATGTCTTCTACAACATCAATCGGCGTTAAATGAAGTCCCATATTAATTAAATATTAAGTTGCAAAATTAGCAAAAAAGAAATTTCAAATCTTTATCATATGATAGTTTTTATCTAAAAAGGATAGAAGTTTGAACCATACTATTCATTGTTTATCAATCGATCATGTAACAAAAATGAAGGTGCGCGTACTAATTTAAAAAAAATATAAATGAAATCATTCTCCTCCCTATTTACTTTTTTGTTTTTTTCAATGATCACTTACGCCCAAACTACGGTTTCCGGAAAAATTACGGATTCGGATGGGCATCCAATTCCCAGTGCAAGTGTAACAGTCGAAGAACAAGGCAAAGACGCCATTATGGCGTATTCCATTACCAATTCTAAAGGGGAATTTAAAGTAACTTTCACTTCTGCTGAACAAAATGTAGAGTTGAAAGCCAAAGCATTTAACCAGAAATCATTTTTAAAAATCATTAAAAATGAGAATCAGAACCTCAATTTCACGATGGATTCCGATGCCACAGAAATCAAAGAAGTGAAACTGAAAACCAAACTCATTACTAAAAAAGGAGATACCATTTCTTATGATTTGAAAGCTTTTGAAAGCAAAGCTGATCGTACCTTGGCAGATGTTTTAAAGAAAATTCCCGGAATTGAAGTGAATGGCGATGGTTCAGTGCTTTATCAGGGTGAGCCGATCAATAAATTCTATGTGAATGGGAAAGATTTAATGGAAGGCGGTTACGGAACAGTGAACAATTCATTGCCTAAAGATGCGGTACAAAAAGTAGAAGTGATGGAAAATCACCAACCCGTGAAAATTCTTCAGGATAAAGTTCCTTCAGAAAACGCAGCTTTAAACGTAGTGCTAAAAAAGACGGTAACCATGACCGGAAGGGGAGAAGTTGGTGTAGGAATGGATCCGCTGCTTTGGAATGTAAAACTCACTCCGATGTTTTTCGGACAAAAAAACCAGTGGGTGGTGAATTATAAAGCCAATAATAATGGCGAAAGTGTAGAGAAAGAAGGCAATCTTTTAGGTTTCGGAAACCGGTGGGAAGGAAGACGAAGCCAGGCCTCGCAAAAAAGCTGGACCAACCTCGAAACCGCCGATGTTCCCAATGTTCCGGAGAAAAGATATCTACAAAATAATGTTCATTTTTTCTCGGCAAATTTATTAACCAACCCTTTCAAAAATAAAGAATGGGAACTGAAAGCCAACGCAAGTTATACCAACAATAGCATCGAAAGAAGCGATAACAAACTTGAAATCTTCCAAGTAGGGTCGCCGAGATTAACCAGCGGAGGAGAATTAACCTCTTTTACCGCCAATAATTTCTACACAAATGCTGCAAAAGGAGAATTGATTTTCACGAAAAATGCGAAAAAAGGTTTCTTTAAAAACACAACAACTTGGAACGGTTTCTGGAATGAAAGTGACGCAATGACCCAAAGAAACGCCATCAAGGAAGATGCGTTGGGAAATACGTATGCGGAAAATCATTCTTCAACGCAAGGTTTACATTCGCCTTCAGGAATGATTCAGAACTCATTAAGCGCTATTTTGCCTTGGAAAGAGAAGCTTTTCAACGTGATGAGTTATTTCAGTTATCAAACCGATAAACAAACATTGACGATCAATCCATCTTCTTACCTGAATATGGAAGAAAATTTCCCGGAAGCCGATCAGTTCAATATTTCCCAACAGTTTGCAAAATCAAATACATTGCTTGCGAATCACTCTGCTTCGGTGGGTTTTAGTTACAAAAAATTCACTTTCACTCCGGAAATCGGACTCAATTTGAGTTTCAATAAATTGGAATCTGTTTTATTGGGCGAAAATATTAATTTTAATAGCTACGGATCGGAATATGAGAATGATATGGAATGGAATGAAATACAGCCATATACTCAAGTTGGAGTGAATTATAAAGCGAGTAATTTCAATTTAAGCCTCAACTTGCCATTGAATTTTTATGGAATTACTTATAAAGATAATTTGAGAAACCAGTATTTAGACAACAATAAAACGGTTTTCGAGCCGAGTATTTTTGCTTCTTACGATTTTGCATCGTTTTTCAAATGGTGGGTTTTTGCCAATCAATCGTATGATTTCGGAAATTTCGGATTTTTATATGGCGGAAAAATGCTCACCTCGCCTTTGGGACTCACGATGAGGTATGATGCTCAAAATCCTTTAATGCCGGAATATCTTTCCAGAAATTTGGGGACCCGATTAGAATACAGAAATCCGCTAAACAACCTCTTTTTCAACGTAAGATTTGGTTATAACACGAATGATAGAAACATTATCGAAAAATTCACCGGACAGGGATTCAGTTCGCAATTGTCGTTGGCAGCGATTGATAATAAGGTGATTTCCAGAACACAAAGTGCGGAAATCGGGAAATATTTCCCGAAATTCAAGACCAATGCTTCATTAAGTTTTTCGAATAGCAATTCCAACGGATTTACTTTTTATAATGATTTGCAAAGAACAAAAGCAAACCGCCAAAATCTAGGAGTTAAATTTAACAATACTTATTTTTCTTGGTTAAGTGTAGATTACAACATCTCGCTGAACTGGACAGAAAACATCAACGAATCTTTCAATATTTCACAGAAAAATTCCGGTTGGAGCCACAATCTTGCCGCTTATGTTTATCCAATGGAAAATCACACGATTGGTTTCTTCTGGGACGATTTGAATACAAAATCGGGCAGCGAAAGTTACCGAAACTCTTTCTACGACCTTTCTTACCAATATACTTGGTCTAAAAAGAAAATCGATTTTGAAATCAAATGGTTGAATATCGGAAACAAAAAAGCTTTTGAAGATATTTCCTACAGTCCGGAATTCTTGTTGACAACCAAACGAACCATGTACATTCGTCCGAGTCAAGTGATGTTTACTGTGAAATTTAATTTTAAATAATGGTTAGAAAACCGCTAGGATGAGTAGAAATTAGTTCTATATACTTTAGATTTTTTGATAAAAGGTAAACACATTCTTTCAGTTTTAAAGGTTACCAAAAATAGCAATAGGTGTAATAGGTTGCTTATTAGGAATTAGAAAAAGAACAGAGAATGTGAAACTGAAAATTAAAAACGAAACGTCGAAATGATTTCATAAAAAAATCCCGCTTTACCAGAGTAAAGCGGGATTCATCATTTAATTAACTTATCTAGTCGCTCCTTAAAATGTGTTTAACATATTGAATATTAGTGTTTTAATCAATATTTCACTTGTGTTTTCTTGCAGGCTTTTGTATCTTAGAGCCTTAAAACCTTGCAAATATGTTGGGAAAAAATCCAGAGAAACTGCCAGAATTATTCCGTCCTATGTTGATAGATTTTATTGATAATACGCACGAACTTGTTTTGCTTGCAGAAAAAGTTGATTGGAATTATTTTGAAAAAGAATTCGCCTCCCTATATTCCAAGAAAGGAAACGCAAGCCATCCGATCCGGTTTATGGTGGGCTGTCTGCTTCTGAAACACCTTTACAATTTGG
>NZ_JASZ02000045.1 GCF_000735695.2 Kaistella haifensis DSM 19056 | reverse complement strand
ATCGGGATATCTGCTTTTGGCGGACTCACCATTAAAAACTAACACCGTCTGAAGTATTACTACCAAAGACTTTTGTGCAATCTTACCTGAATTGCAGACGGGTTTTTTAAACACCATTGCTTAAACCGGTCTTTTCAAGGAGCAGGTACTAAGGTAAGAAATAATGGATTTGGAATATTGAATTTTTCACGCCGACTCCTCCTCGTTAGCGGCTAAAAACAACTTCGTTTTCGAGTAGGGGAATTGCAGTTAACATGCTTATTAAAAATATTGCTACTAAATATTTCATATTTTAATATTTAAAAAAGTTCTAGTTGTAAATTTTTTGGAATTGAAATAATAATAATCTCATCTGTTGGACTCCAAATACTTCTTACTTTACCATCCTCATTCTCAACAAAACCATTAAACCAACTATTCATGTTATCTTCTGTGTCTTTACATCTGATATGAATATGTTCTGGTGAACATTTTTCCATTCCTTTTTTTGTCAATCCTAATTCGTCAGCCGGGTTAGCACAGGTGCAATTTCTTTCTATCGACTTAATTACGTGTTTACGATGACTATAGTTTGCTTTAATAGTCATCCCTGAAGAAAGTATCATCAGTTATAAGATATTTGTTCATTAATAAAACCATCAACCAATCGCTTAGAAAAAGTAAGGTCCTTTTGAGCGTTGAGGAAAGCACTGTAAAGGCTGTCTAATCTTGCGGGTGGGATTTGGTTAAAGTTTTTTTCTTTGGCAGCTCTACACGCAATTGCTTTCACGTACTCCATAGAAACTTTTCTATTTGCTAATTTGAAAACTCCAAAAATGCAGGCGATCAGGCGCTTTCTTTTTTTATCGAGATCGTTTTTCTGTTTGGTGGTTTCATTCTCCAGGAACGTACAAAGGGTGTTCAGTTCCGAGGCGTTAAGTTGACGAGCTGACGATTTTGCACCGTTGGTAAATTGAGCGATAATTGCTGCTCTTTCTTCTACTAGACCTTGGTTTGAAAGCAAGGTCATTAATTTTTTAAGTGTTGCCATTTTATTCTGATTTTAATTTGGAGCGGCGACAGGATTCGAACCTGTAGTGACCGATTCACCGCTCTTTGATATATAGAGAATTTATGTTCTAAGATTCCTGTTCGAAATACAGTTTGTAATACTTGCCGTTTTCGTCCTCACCATTTTCAATCAACTTTCTATCGCCGTGAACATAAATGTGAAAGTTCTTATCAAGCTTGATGATGCTTTTGAAGCTCCGCTGTTGTTTTTTTACAGCTGGTACGCTGATTGGAAATTCGTCTAAAATAGAAATCTGCATTTCCTGCTCATAGTCTGTCAAATAATTCCCGAAGCTTTCAATTACCTGTTCATCTTCCAAAACTTCTGAGGTGAATTCATCAAAACTGAACTCTTCTTTTTCTTTGAAAAATGCTAATGATTTATTAAGGAACTCCGACTGGTCTACCATTGAAATCTCATATTCCTGGGGAAGTTGCTTCGTGACGAAATCTTTAAATACAGACATTGTTTGCTGTGTTTGGAAAAAGTCATCCGGGCGTTGCTTTACTTTCAAAAAATCTTCGAACCAATAATACAGATCACCGTTTTTGTTATTGTCAACAACCTGTAGTACATAACCATTCTCACTTTCAGTATTGTAAATCAATGCAGCTTTGTCAATCTTGGTAAGGCTAATCCCTTTGTCCTCTTCAAGATTCAGTGAATCCGGTATTGAATGTATTTTTAAGAAAGATTCCCTTTTTTCGGTTTTGAAAATTCCTATTTTATCAAAATCGTTTTCGTCGGTTTTTGGAAAGAAAACAATAAACAATTCTCCACCTTGAACTCGTGGATTTTCGGCGGCATCATAAAGCAATCTTCCGAGGTTTTGAGAATTATTGATTAATGTTTCTGGGTCTTCGAAAATCAAATTCGCAATCTTGTAAGCGCGGTTATTTGATAAATAAGAATCACTGTAGAAATGAAATGTTTCTCCTGTTTTGAAAGCTCCTAAAAAGTAGTTTTGAAGCAATTCTAACATATTGTCATTCAATTGTAACTCCTCGCTGGAAATGTAACAGCCTTCCTGATTGATTTTGTTACCGATTTTGTGTGCAATTATTTTCATGTTTCTAATCTTTAGGAAGTAAAAAATTGAGGTCCATATCTGCCGGAAGGTCAACGCCGGTAATTGAAAGAGGAATGTTTTTTTCGATACCGGTACCATCCTTTGTAACCGCCTCGATAAACCATTTGGAAACCTTTGGCTTGTATTCGCTTTGGATCAGTTCTACGCCTCGCTGAAAATCCGTATCCGGGAAATCTTTGTCAGCGATTTGGCGAAGCTCCAGAACTTTCTTGCTGTCTAAGTCACCGTTTCCATTTCGCTGCAATAACCGGTAAGCGATTGAAAGCACTTTTTTTGAATTTTCATCCTTACCTAGTGAGCCAAGGAACTTGTGAACCATTGCGATCCCGTACGCCGCGTTCTCGCCGTAACCGTCCGTAATTCTGTAACCTAGTTTAATGCTGTCGTTTCCGACTGTGATTGTGTGCGTTTGTTGATTAGACCTTACGCCGATGGTTTCGATTTTCTGTTTCAGATAAATTTGAAAATCCTGAAAAACTTTAGCTTTTGCTTTTTCCAAAGCTTCCGAGGCGTCGCGCAGTATTCTCATTGATTCCGGCATTGTTTCCGCTGCCAATTCGTCAAGAGCTTTTAGGTCTGCAGCTCGTTTTTCCTTTTCAGCTTTTTTCTGATCACTAAGCTGTTTTGCGAGTTCCCGTTTTTGTTCCGGAGATAATTGGGTGATGTCGATTGTCATAATATGTTATTTGTAAGTGTTAAATTTTTAAGTTGGTTTTCGTACTGTATCAGTTCCTCGTTGATCTTTGGCCAATCATCCTGAAACCTGTAATCTTCTAATTGAGCCTTGAGATTTTTAATGATTTCTTCGAGCTCCTGTTCGGTGGGTGGAAACATTTCGTTCATTTCTAATTTTCTTTTTGCTGCTTTTTAATTTATTTATCCTCTTAAAATTGAACACCTTCTTTAAAGCCTTTGTCATAAATCTTTGCTAATTCCTTTTTTATGATTTCTTGGCTATTTTGAACTGCTTTAGATTGATTTCTAATTGTTTCGGCATAACCTGTATTTTGAGGTACATTCAAAATATTTTTCGTTATTTCATCTAAAATTTCCTCTGCATTCATAATTAAAAAGGGCTTACCCAGCTGTGTTTTGTGATATAATTTAATTTTGTTGTCATCTTTTCTTCCACGGTATCCGGTAGCTGATAATCTTTGCCATTGAGTAGGGCGCTTCGGTTCTGGTGGATGAGCATTCGGTCAAAGTCTGTGAGGTACTTTTCACCGTAACTGTCGTACTGTAGAGCTACAGTGAGCTGTAGAAATCTTTCGTCGTGGTTTTCTGTCATAGTTTTTATTCGATTTTTGCGTGATAGTTTGCTGAGCGTTCTGCATCAATAATAAATTCTTCACCACCGCCGTAACGGCTTTCCGGAAAGGCTTTGAAACCTTCTACTTTAATCTTCACATCAGCATCGAATTTTATATCTTCAGCTAATGATCCTTTGGGATTTCCGCTTTTGTCGGCTTGTGAAATGAAAATCCACAGCTTGTTTCGGAACTTCTCCCGCAATTCCTCGAAATTTTTTTTGTTGAGTTTCGCATATTGCAAACTGTCAATCATGATGATTTCGGGGCTGCGCTGTTTCTCGAGCCGCTCGCAAATCTTTTCCATTGGCACCCGGTTCCCAAATAGAACCTTATCTTTTACAGAGCTGATTCCCGACCGCTCTACATTCATCTTAAAAGATTTGGTTTTGCCCTCTTCCAAAGTGTTTATCAGTACTTTGTTTTTCACAAATCCGGTGAGATACTTTGCCAGCTGCATCATGAATGATGATTTTCCGTTGAATGATTTTCCGTAGATAATCCAAACTCCACGCGCTTCCGGTTTGCCAAATGATGCTTCCCATTTTCCTTCGAAGTTGAAATCCTTAAACTTTGTACTTTCCAGCTCTTCGACTGAGAAAAAATCATTCGCCATATAATTCTCTTTTGTTTTTTAATCTCCTAATCAATGTATCTGAAACTCCGAATTCTTTTGCAATGAGGGTAATATTGCTGTTGGTTTCCAATTTTTCAATGATCTTATTCCTTGTTTCTTCATCCACTTTCGGTGGGAATTTTGAGTTTCCGCCACTTGCTCCCCATCGTAGATTTGTATAATGGTAATTCGTGTAGTCGCAATCAATATGTTTTGCTGTTAATCTTGGTTCGGGAGCCATTCCGCTCCAGCATTCTAATACTAATTTTGCTAAACCTATCTGAATATCCTTGTAATAGAAAAATTTAAAAGGATGCTTTCCTCTATTTCTTATTTTTAATGAAACCGGATGTTCATTCATAAGTACTTCCGAGCCGTCTTCGTTTACTTTTAATCCTTTGATTTCTGGGTGATATCTAAATTCTTTCATTGATCTGTCAGTTTTCGTTTTTCATCAATTCTCAAAGCGATAATGCTGTCTGAAACCGCTCTTAAATCACCTTTAGAATTTCTAGCGATAATTTTGATGTTATTTTCATCTGTCAACCCGTTTGATTCGCACACGGCTTTTATATCCGTATATGTGGTGTCTTCGAGTTCGTAGAATCTTCCGAATCGGCTGACCAATTCTTCATAGCCTTTTTTTCTCAGTCTGATACCGTCCTCGAACCGCTTTTTCAGGTAGTATGTGGCCAAAATAATAATAGAGCAGTGGCCTTTGAGTTCGTTGTAAAGCGTGATAAGAAAGAGGAGGACTTTATCGTCAATTTTATCCACTTCATCAATAATCAGTTGCGGCATATCCATCGCTTTGAATTTTAACACGATATCTCGCATCATGTCGGCGATTCTCACAGATGGATTTTTATCCCCGAGCTGGGAAAGAATTTCCTGTAAGAATAATTTCCGGTCCCAATATTGTCCGCATTCGATTCTTACTACATTTTTATTTTCGGATTCAAATTTTTTCGTTGCGGTGGATTTACCTGCGCTGGCTCTTCCGATGATGGATAAAACAAGGGCGTTGGTTTTGGCATCTTCCAGCATATTGTAAACTTCAACGACGTTGGTAGTGGGCGCAAACTGCCAATCTTTGGAATTATAGCCGATTTGAGCGCCGATTTTTCTGAACATATCGTCTGTATAAGGTTCCCAGTTTCCACTCAATAGATGGGAAACTACGGCGGAACTTGCGCCTTTAAGTGATGCAGCTGCTTTGTTCTGACTTCCTTTTTGTGCAACGTACAAGCGGAGCTGGTTTACAATTGCGATTTTTTCTTTCTGATCCATATCTGGTATTAATTTTTATTAAATGTTTCGAAGACTGATTTTCTGTTGGTTTTTATTTGCTCTTCCTTGGTTCCGTAAGCGAGCATTTTTGCATCGAGTTCCCAGTTGTCCACAATCATTGCGTTTTGCTCATCGACAAGTGATTCCCGTGTAATTCCGGTACGTTCTGCAATCTCCTGGTACCTTGTCCAGTCGCGCATCATTTCCCGGTCTCTTACTGCCAAATCTCTGAGCATTTGTGCCTTGCTGTCTTCTGTAGAGAATTTCATCATTTGGCTGTGTTCCCGTTTCTTCTGAGCATACGCTACAAACACCTTTTGTCCTTTTTCGTTGAGCTCGTAGAGTTTGATGTACTCATCCAAGTATTCAGGATCATAGTTGACAATGAGTTTTGTGTTCACGTATTTCTGTCTGAAATCCTCGTCGATCTGGTTGTCTTTATCATAAACCTCGAATTCGTAATCAGTACCGGAAACCGTAAGTTTCATTCCCTCTTTTTTGTAAATTTTCGGTTTGGTTTCTTCCAGCCAGAACATGGAAATTTGTTCGAATGCATCAAGTTCCTGGGTGTGTTCCGATTTCGCGGCGTACACTTCGTTTCGTGATTTGTTGAATCGGGGATGTTTCATGGCGTTCCACTCGTTAACCATTACGATGAAGTGTTTGTATAGTTCATCTTTGGTCGGCAGCGCATTTTTAAACTCCTTGATGAAGTCAACATTCACCTGTGAGCGACTTTGCTTTGCTTTTATGGACTGTTTGTCTGAAAACCAACGCTTACCAATAACTTGCTGTTGAAAGCGGTTAAAAACCTGCTCGATGGGATTTGATTTTCTGCCGACTTTATGATGATAATGGGAGTTAGAAACTTTACTATACAACTCTTGCATTTTCTTGGTTCTGTGACCGGATTGCGCATCGTATGTAAACAGATAAGGTTTTGCGCCGGCTGTGTTGACTGCCATCTTCAATGCTTTGAAGTGATCAACATGGGTTTCAGACTCTGACAAACTCCAGCCTATTATTTTTTCTGAATAAACATCGATTACTACGTCGATGTTCATATCCGCGCCCATTTTGTTCTTATTATCCTTGATGTGAATGGTATCGAGCTTGGTTCCGTCAATCGCCCAGTGTGCATTGGGGAAAAGTGTTTCTTTGTTTTTCTTGATGCTGTGACCAAATCGGTTGATGTAAGCTTCTTTGCCGTCGCGCGGTCTTAACCAAATCCTTTCGTTTTCCGGCTTCATGATGAAGTTTTGAATACCACTTTCTGAAAGTCTTGGAAATCCTGTTACAGCGCGTTTCTTTTCATAGGCTGCAAACAGTTCCGGAATTGAACACTTAATCGGTAAAGAATAGTAAGCGATTAACCACTCGCCAACCTCCTGCGATATCTTCAAGGAGTGATTGTTACAATAGTTGTTATGAATCAGGCCTTCCAATCCGGTTCTTGGATATCTCTTATTTGCTTTTTTCAGAATACAGGACTCAAACTTAGCGCGTAAGGCTTGTGGATTTTCCGGAAGATCAAACGGATAACGAAATCTTAAATCATCGCTGATATTGTGAGCCGATTCTGTAATATTTTGCCATAATTCCGCTTTGTTGATTTTGGGATTGGCATTGGTAACCTTTACAATTACTTTGTTAATTGCATTGAATATGCAAACGTTGGCGGTATATTCTTCAACAGCATCACTGTTGGCTTCAGATAAATATCTTCCGTCCTCAAGTTCATAATTGGCGAAATATGCAGCAGCGTTTTCATCAGAGGATAGAAACTCAGAAAAATGAATTGTGCTTTTTTGCTCGTTTGGATTTATACCTAAATCGTGCTCAATTATGTTTTTGAAACGTTCTGGCAGCGAACTGTAAATGTATAAGGCTGGATTGCCAAGACCGCCGCCATTGCGAGCTTTCTTTATTTTACCTTTACTTGCCAATTTCTTGAGGTTGTTAAAGGAAATAACACCTGTTTCAGAAAGCCAATTAGCTTGGACACATAAAGTATTGTTGTAATATTCGAACATAGATTTAAACGGTGTTTAAATGGTTGTTAATTTTGTTCCCAGCGGAGGAATCGAACCTCCGAGAAACCGTTTGGGATTATTGTAATTCTTCGAGCTGGATTGCAAAATACTCGAGCGCATCTATGCCATCTTGAACCACACTGCAGATATCATTTAATTGTTCCGTTTTTTTGGCATAAGATTCGCAGTCGATGACTCTAACCATTTCTCAGATTTTTCGCTAACGTAGTCTTCACGCTGGGAAATAGTTTCTTCCATTCTTTCTAACTTTGTATTTAGCTTTTCTGCAATTTTTGTAAGCGCTTCTTGCTCTTGAGTAAATTTCATTTGTATAATTTTAGAGGTAAAATCAGTTCACGCCGTGGTGTCGAAACCATTTTTAAATAGTTTTGTGAGTTGAAAATTCGATTGTACCGAATAGCGTCCAGGTTTCGGTAATAGTTTTGTCAGCGAATGCAAAGGATATGGTTCGTCTGAATTTCAAAAATTTGTGGATTAATTTCTTCATAATTATGATTTTAAGGTTTCTAAAGATTTCTTAATTGCCTTTTTAGACTCATTGTCCATTGTTTTGTACTCCTTTTTCAGAATATCCGGCATTTCACCTACACGATCTCCTCTCAGCGATTTTCTAATAAAATCTAGGGAATACCCATATCTATTTTTTAGTTCAGTAAGGATAACCGTATTGTAGGTTTGGCGTTTTTTTGTAGGTTTGTCCATTGTTTAATTTGTCTTTTTATTAATACAAATATAGATAATATATTTTCGATTGAGCAAATAAAACGTAAATAAATTTACTATGATTAAAGAAAGAATCATTCAAGTAATTGAAACCAAGGGTATTGCAAAGGAAATTTTCTATGCAAAAATAGGAATGACATCCGCTAATTTTAGAGGAGAAGCAAAGAAAAGGCCTATTAATTCGAATGCAATCGAAAATATATTATCGGAAATACCTGATTTAAATCCAGAATGGCTTTTAACCGGAAAAGGATCCATGTTGAAAGAGGGGGGGAGTATGATTGTAGATCAGCCAAACCCGGTTAGAGACAAACTTATCCTACGACAAGATCAGCTGATTGAGCTTTTAGAAAAAGAAAACACACATTTAAGAAAACAATTAAATGAATTAAAAAAAGAAGAAAAACCTCCTGTTCATATTGGAAAGGTGGCTGAGTTTGGAGAAAAACTAACTAAAAAACCATAGAGATTGTTTAATTTATTGCAAATCAACTGTTTATATTAAAATAGCATTAATTTTATAATATAATCACCCCTTTAACTCAATATATTTATAAATCTACCGAGCAAATTAATTAATCATTCAATTATAGTCTGAATGTATTTTTTTATTTATTTTGTCACCCCAAAGGTAACCCCAAAGGTAACCGCACTATGATTTTTAAGGTTTATTGATAGTTATCTTTGATCTTGATTTAAAACTCTTTTAAAATATAATTAAACACTCTTTTAAACATTAAAAAACCGCCAGAAAACCTTTATAAATTGGGTTTTCTGGCGGTTTTATGTTTCAGATGGTAATAACACTTAAATCTTACCCTTTAACGGGATGCTGGAAGGAAGCAGAACGGTAGTAAACGGTAGTAAATTTTACGTTTTGTCAATTTGATTTTTTTGCATTTTTTTTCACGTAAGCCCTACAAACAAAGACTTTCCTTAAAAAATCATCTTTTTTTTATTTTGACCTTTTGTGTTGCATGCCCTATCGTGTCACGAAGATAATAATTTTGAAAGCAATTCACAAC
>NZ_JASZ02000044.1 GCF_000735695.2 Kaistella haifensis DSM 19056 | reverse complement strand
GAACCTATCATCGGACATTTAAAAACCGATTTTAGGCTGGCAAAAAATTACTTCATGGGAGAAACGGGACCACAAATCAATGCATTACTAGCTGCAACCGCTTGGAACATGAAGAAAATGATGGAACTACTGAAACAGAAAATTATTTTCTTATTTTATAAGATACAAATTATGCTGTTTTCTAATCCTGTTTTTAAAAATAAATTAAATAGTGGGTTTTGTTAAGGAACGACTAGTTACTCAGTATTTTCAAAACAGTTTTGAAGTTTTTTCTGAAGTTGATTTAAAGGGAGGCGTAGCTATTACTTATTGGGATAAGAATCAAAAATTTGATAAAATTGGTGTCTTTTCCTCACATGAATATATTAACAAAATATTGAAAAAAGTTTTGAATTTTAAATCTTTTGAAGCAATTGATAACTTAATTTATACCCAAAATAAATTCGATTTGCAAAGACTTTATGAAGATCACGAAGATTATGAAAAAATAATTGGCAGTAATGGTAGAGAAAAGAGATTGACCACTTCAATTTTTTCGCAGTTACCAATTTTTACTGAAAAATCTACATCTATAACAGATGTAGAAGTATTAGGACTAATTAGAAATATCAGAATCACTCGTTATCTTCCAATTAAGTATTTGGAGGACCATCCAAATTTAAAATTTCATAAAGTTATCTTGCCAAAAAGCAATGGCACTGGAAAATTTGGAGAATTATTATCGACACCTTTAGTGGCAAAACCAAAGAAAGCATATACGCAATCTTTTATTAGTATTGGTGCTTTTAAAAATAAACGTGAAGCAGACGCTTGTCTAAAATATATTAAATCAAAATTTCTTCGAACAATGTTAGGCGTATTGAAGGTGACCCAAGATAATAATAAGGATGTCTGGAAATATGTGCCTTTACAAAACTTCACAAAAAATTCCGATGTCGATTGGAGTAAATCAGTACAAGAAATAGATCTGCAACTTTACAGAAAATATAACCTTACTGAGGAAGAAATAGAATTTATAGAAGAATCAATTAAACCGATGTAAAAAAATAAAAAATTAATGAAAGCTTCATCAGCAAACCTACTCACGGTAATTAAAGGTCCAAAACAGTTTTTTATCCCAATTTATCAAAGAACTTACAGTTGGCAATTAGCACAATGCGACCAACTTTTGAAGGATATTATTCGTATAAGCAAGGACGATAATCTTCAGGGGCATTTCTTAGGTTCAATTGTTTATTTTCAAGAAGATATTCACACCATTTCAGATGTTCCAAAACTTTTGGTGATAGACGGACAACAAAGACTCACGACGGTTTCTTTGCTTATACTCGCTTTAGCACATTTCCTGAAAAATAATCCTGTTGAATTAGATACAAATGCAAATAAACTATTCAATTATTATCTGCTTAATTCAGATGAAGATAATGATTTGAGATATAAATTAATGTTGACCAGAGGGGATAAGCAATCATATATCAATTTGTTGAACGAGATTCCTCAAGAAGACACAATGAATAGAGTTACTGAGAACTACAAGTTTTTTGCCTCAAGAATTAATGAAGAAAATGTAAAAGCCATTTATAATGGTGTTTTGCGGTTATTCATTGTAGATGTTGCTCTTGAAAAAGACAAAGACAATCCACAACTTATTTTTGAAAGTATGAATTCTACTGGTTTGGATCTGTCTCAGGCAGACCTGATCCGTAATTATGTCTTAATGGGGCAAGAGATTGATTTGCAGACCAAACTTTACGAAAATTATTGGTTTCCAATGGAGCAGACTTTTGGTAATGAATATTCAACTCGTTTTGATGGTTTTATGAGGGATTATCTTTCTGTAAAAACTGGTAAAATTCCTAGAATTGGAGAGGTTTACGAAGAATTTAAACTTTATATTAATTCTGATAGATCATCAGAATCAATCGAAGAAAATGTAAAAGACACATTCAACTTTGCCAATCATTATTCTAAAATAGTTTTACGAAAAGAAAAGGATAAAGATTTGCAGGAAATGTTTAGCAATATTTTAAAACTTAAAGTTGATGTAGCATATCCTTTCATTCTGCCGGTGTACAATGATTATGTACATGGATTAGTTTCAAAGGATGATTTTATTTCGATTTTAAAATTAGTTGAAAGTTATGTTTTCCGAAGAGCAATCTGCGGTATTCCAACCAACAGTTTGAACAAGACATTTGGTAATCTCTACAAATCTGTGAACACTGAAAACTATCTCGAAAGTGTGCAAGCATCTTTCCAATTGCTGGATTCATATAAACGTTTTCCAGATGATACAGAATTTGAAAAAGAAATTATTTCGAAAGATGTTTATAATTTTCGGTCACGAAATTATTTGCTGAGTAAACTGGAGAACTTCAAACGAAAAGAGTTTGTAAATGTTGATGAATATACCATCGAACATATATTGCCACAAAATCAAAATCTATCTGAGGAATGGCAGAATATGCTTGGTGAAGAATGGCAAGATATTCAGAAAAAATATCTTCACACCTTGGGCAATCTAACTTTGACTGGATATAATTCTGAAATGAGTGATCATTCATTTGCAAGGAAAAAGTGTATTGAAGGAGGATTTGATGATTCACCTTTAAGATTAAATACTTATTTAAGAACTGCATCCCAATGGACAACAACCGAGATTGGCGAACGTGCAGGCGAACTTTCTCAGAAAGCAACCTTAATTTGGGATAGCCCAAAACTTTCTTCAGAGATTTTAGAAAGATATTTGCAGAAAGACGAAAAAGAAATTGTAACCTATGACTTAGATCATTTTGGTTATTTAGAAGGAGATATTTTAGAATTATATGAATCACTTAAAAAACGAATTTTAAATATTGATTCATCAGTAAAGGAAGAAATCAAGAAACTGTATATAGCTTTTAAATCATCAACCAATTTTGTTGACATAGAGCCACAAAAATCAAGATTGCGACTGATACTAAATATGAAATTTGACGAAATAAATGACCCTTTGAATTTAGCAAAAGATGTTACAGGATTAGGACGTTGGGGTAACGGAGATGTTGAAGTAGGAATTTCAAATATCAATGAAATTGATGACGTGATGGATTTGATTCAGCAGGCTTTTGATGTTCAGGTGGGTGAATAATTAAAAAAATAAATGACTGATCATAATCATCACATTTACAATGTGTTTTATGGTTTAATTTAAGGTCATTAAATAATATATGGAAAAAAAATGTTGGATTTGTGGAGAATTAGCGGATTCCAAAGAACATAAATTTAAAGCATCTGATATTAAAAAAGCATTTGGAAAAAAATTTGAAGCATATTATACTAATGGTGAAAGTTTTCAAAAATTTGAATCATATAAAGATAACATTATTCAATTTCCAAAAATAATATGTATTGCGTGCAATAATGTGAGAACGCGAAATCATGATGACGCATATGATCATTTTGTAAAATACTGCTTTCAGAATCATCCTAAGATTTTGAAAAATCAAATACTAGATTTTGAAGATATATTTGGTGATGAGTGGCTAGAGAAGAAAATTAATCTGTATAGATATTTTGCAAAACATGCAGGTTGTAAAGTTAAGACCTCAAATTTTGAATTTGATTTAACAAATATTGCCAACTTCATTAAGGGAAGAGATGTTTGTGAAGATTTTGTACTAAAATTTGAACTTAAGCAAGCTGTAGAAATACTTATTAAATTATTAAACAGAGAAAATAAATATACACATCTTTATAATGGAGCGACGGTACATTATGGAACCGAAGATTCTCTTACTTTTGGTGGTTGGTTAACAAATAATTATTTAACAACAAATTGGGTGATTGGCAAGAATATTTCTGATGCGGATTATTTAAGAATGTATGAAGAAAAAGAGAGAGTTTTATTAACCGATTGCAAGTTTTCAATGGACACAGAAAACAAAGAAGAAAGCGAATTCACAAAAATGGGGTTTATTAACGAGGTCCATATTGCAGCAGAGAATGGGTACAATATATCCTTGAATGACCGAATAAATTTCTTTGAATGGTTAATCGAAAGCCAATAGCTCTTTGAAAGGCTTATTATTGCTAACAGTACAGGATTTATGATTAAAAACGAATTATCATTCAAAATTTGTCACTTCAAAGTTTGCTCTTTTTTTTACATAGTTTAGCAAAGATTAGTCAGCATGGAACGTCAAAAACCTATCAATATATTCCACTTCAAAATTTTGAATTAGAATCTGATATAGATTGGTCAAAATCTGTAAATGAGGTAGATCAGCGGCTTTACAGGAAATACAACCTTACTGAGGAAGAAATAGAATTTATAGAAGAATCAATAAAACCGATGTAAAAAATAAAAAACAACTTTGGAAACAAAAACAGACCTAAGCGCATTAAACGATAAACAACGAGAAGCCGTAATTAGCGAAAACAAAAGACTTTTGGTTTTAGCTGGAGCCGGCTCCGGAAAAACAAAAACTTTACTTCAAAAACTTATTTATCTTATTGAAGAAAAAGGGGTAAGTCCGTCTAAAATTCTCGCTATTACATTTACAAAAAATGCGACGAATGAAATGTTGGATCGGCTTATTATTTCGGCAGATTCAACTGGAGAATACGAAAAACAACTTTTTGACAAAAGAAAAACAAAAATCGAGAAGGACAAAGAACGTTTTCTTCAACAAAAAAAATATAAATGGATTGATGGATTAACTGTTAAAACCTTCCACTCATTTTGTTATAGTGTTTTGAGAAATGATGGTGTAAATGAATTTGATAATAAATTCAGAATTATTGGAGATGAAAAAAAGGACGAGGAAGACGAACTGTCAAAACATGTTGCACCTGAAACTGTTTTCGAAGTATTTCACAAAATATTAATAGAAAACTGTGAGAATACTGAATGTTTACTAAAGCTAAAGCGGTATATTTTAGACTATATCGTAGATAAAATTCATCTTAAAAAAGATGATAATAACTTCTTTTCAAAAGATGGAAAACATTTTACCACTTTAGATGGCACAAAAGTTCGATCTAAGTCAGAACAGTTTATTGCCGATTGGTTTTATAGACATAGCATAAAATATGAGTATGAACCTGAACTCAACGTAAAAGATTTTTCATTTCATCCAGATTTTTTCGTTCCCGAAGCAAATTTGTATTTAGAACACATCAGCGATTTAAGTTATCCTACCAAAGCAAAGGAAGAACAATTTCAGAAAGGTAAATTGCTTCTTGTAAAAACTTTCGATAGTATGACAAAGGATTCAGCACTTTTTAATCATACTTTGGATAAAGTTATTAAGAATAGATTGCCGTCGGATTATCAAAAAACTACTTTTCTAAATTATAGAGAAGAATTCAACCATTACCATTCTGATGTAAAGGATTTTATCCAACAGGTAATCAGAGTTACTGATATGATTAAAGTTGAAAACATTTTGATTGATACCGTTATGCAAAACGCACTAAAAGATCAACACGAGAGAATTAGAAATTTTTATGAGTTGGCTATACCGATTGTGAAGGGCTTTATAGATTACTGTACAAATAAATCTTATTTAGATTTCAATGATTTAATTTCTAAAAGCACATCCTTGTTTCTACATCATGATGATGTAATTCAGAAATATAGAAATAAATTCGAATATATCTTGGTTGATGAATTTCAGGATGTAAACAATTTGCAGGTTGAACTAATAAAACTTTTACTCACAAACAAAACACAACTTTTCTGCGTTGGTGATGATTGGCAAAGTATTTACGGTTTCAGAGGCTCTAATGTAAATTATATTGTTGAATTTGAGAAGCATTTTGATAATGCTGAGATTATAAAGCTGAATTTAAATTATCGAAGTACTCAGAATATAGTTGGAGCAAGTAACGAAGTCATTAAGCATAACAAATTTAAAGTTGATAAAGATGTTCAAGCTTCAAAAATGTCAGAACATAAAATTGTAGTTTTTTCAGGAAATAATCTTGAAGAAAATATCCAGTTTTGTAGTGAAAAAGTGAATGAGCTACTGAAAGATGGTATTAATAATGATGAAATATTGTTTTTGTACAGGAGAAATAAAATGTTTAGTCCATATTTCAACTTTTTCAAGGGAGAAGGAACAAGAGTACAGGGGAAAACAATTCACGCTTCCAAAGGATTAGAAGCTAAGGTCGTTTTTATTATTGGTTTAACTGAAGGAAATGGTGGGTTTCCTGATATTTGGTTGGAAGACAGGATTTTCCAAATTATCAAAAAAGCTAACCATGATGTTTTGATGGAAGAGGAAAGGCGACTGTTTTATGTTGCAATAACAAGAGCGAAAGACAAGTTATTTCTGATAACCGAAAAAGGAAATGAATCAAGTTTTCTAAAAGAAATCCCAGATGTTTTTACAGTAAGAACTGTCAATCAAATGAAGTCAGTTGTAGAGAAGATTGAAACCTGCAATAAATGTTTTAGTCAGTTGGAGAAGTTATGGGTTGTGTGTCCTTATTGTGGAGAGAAAGTTGACAAATAAAGTTGATAATGAATTGGAAAAAATTTGAATTAAAATACGATAAGAAGGAAAATTGGGCATTCGAACAAATGGCTTATTTACTGTTTTGCTCCGAATTTAATAGTAGGATTGGAATTTTCCGATATAAAAATCAAGCAGGAATTGAAACCGATCCAATTGAACACGATGGAAAATTAATCGGTTTTCAAGCAAAATACTACACAAATTCAATTTCCGAAAGTAAGGAAGATATCATTGACTCTATTAGAAAGGCTAAATCTAAGAATCCAAAACTAACTGATGTTTTTTTTTACGTTAATCAAGAACTATCGGAAAGTTCAAAAAAAAATGAAAAGGCACCAAAATATCAAAAGGAAATTGAACAAGTTAGTAGCGAAGAAGGCATTAAACTTCATTGGCGTGTTCCAAGTCATTTTGAATTACAGTTAGCTTTGCCCGAGAACCGATTTATTAATGATTTATTTTTTAGTATCGATTCTTCAGTTGGAGATTTAATTGATGAAATTTATAAACACAACAAAAAAATATTAAGTGCAATACGTACAGAAATACTTTTTCATGATAAAATATTCAAAATAGATCGTAGCGTTTTAACTGAAAGCATTGTAGATGAGATAAAATTAAACAAAAACATCATAATTTCTGGAGAAGGTGGTTGTGGCAAAACTGCTATTTTCAAAGAGTTTTATGAACAAAATATTAAGAATTTTCCAATCGCAGTATTTAAAGCAAATGAGCTTAATGTAAAACATATTAATGATATTTTCCACTTAGAAAATCATTTTACTTTTTCTGATTTTTTAAATGCTTTTGATAGTGAGCCAGTAAAAGTTTTTGTTATAGATTCAGCTGAAAAACTTGCCGAAATTTCCAATAATGATATTTTATTTAATCTTATTAGTTCTTTATCAGAACGTGGATGGTGCATTATCTTTACAACCCGATATTCCTACATTAATGATATAACTTTTCACATAAAAGAAAATTATAAAATTTCTTATAAAGTAATTGATATACCTCTCGTTGACAGAGTTATAATTGAGAATGTTTTTGCAGAAAATGAACTTTTACTTCCGGACAATTCGAAGTTTGTAGAAAGACTTCGAAATCTTTTTTATTTGAACGAATATATTGAGCAATATCCAAGCATTGACAAACAAGGAAGCTTTAGTGGTTTTATTAAATTGCTATGGAAAAAAAGGATTCAAAATAACGCAATAACAAAAGATAATTTGCATCGTTTACGGGAGTCGTGCCTTATTGATATTGTGAAAATGCGTTGCAATACTGGAAGATTTTATGTCAATGATAAAAACTTGTCAGGTTTAGCTTTATTTAATTTAACACACGACGAAATCGTCAGTTTTGATGATGTCCATAATGGATACTTTATTACACACGATATTTATGAAGAATGGGCATTAGATATGATTGTTTCGCAGAGTTTTGCGAATCACAAGAATATAATTGATTTTTTCAATGAACTAGGCGATTCATTACCAATAAGAAGAGCTTTTAGATTATGGTTATCTGAGCGTTTATCTGAAAATAAAGAAGAAATCAAGAAATTTGTTAAGGAAGCTTTCATTTGCAACGAACTAAGTCAGTTTTGGAAAGATGAATTGTTAATAACAGTTTTACTGTCAGACTTCTCAGAAACATTTTTTGAATTTTTTGAAAATGAAATTATTACGAATAATTTTGAAATACTAAAAAGAATCTTGTTTTTATTAAGAATTGCTTGTACAGATATTTCTTCTGTCGAAAATTTTGAAACAATCAAACCAAAAGGAAGAGGATGGCAAGAAACAATTGCTTTAATATTCAAACATAAATTTTCTTTTTTCGAGAATAATTTAAAAATTATTTTACCTGTTTTAGCTAACTGGTGTAATTATAATAAAACTGGAAACACTACAAGACTTTCAGGTTTACTTGCTTTGGGCATCATTCAGAAAACTGAAACTGAAGAAAATCTCTACATGCATCAAAAAGCGGAGGAAAATATTCTCAATGTAATTTTTAATGCATCAAACGAGCTCAAAGAAGAACTGAAAGAAATATTTGAAAAAGTTGTTGCAAATCAATGGTCAAATCATAATGACCCATATGAAGGTCTTTGTTCAATGATTTTAGAAAAGCCTTATCTAGCACAAGAATTAATAAATAATCTCCCCAAATGTGTAATTAACATTTGCGAAATCTTTTGGAAAAAGAAAGAAAGAGATGATAGCCGTTTTGGATCTAGTTCTTATTCTATGGAAAGTAAATATGGAATTACTGGGAAACATCGTTTTAATTACTTTCCTGCAAGTGCAAACCAAACACCAATTAAATGGTTACTGTATTCGAATTTTTATGCTACATTAGATTTTATTATTAATTTCACAAATAGTGCGATAAAATCATACAGGATTTCAGATTACGGAGAGGATGTTGTTGAAATCATTCTAAATATTGATGATATAGAAGTAAAACAATATTTGAGTAGCAGTATTTGGAATATGTATCGAGGAAATAGTAGCCCAGTAGTTCCATATTTATTACAATCGATACACATGGCCTTAGAAAGTCGTTCCTTAACAAAACCCACTATTTAATTTATATTTAAAAACAGGATTAGAAAACAGCATAATTTGTATCTTATAAAATAAGAAAATAATTTTCTGTTTCAGTAGTTCCATCATTTTCTTCATGTTCCAAGCGGTTGCAGCTAGTAATGCATTGATTTGTGGTCCCGTTTCTCCCATGAAGTAATTTTTTGCCAGCCTAAAATCGGTTTTTAAATGTCCGATGATAGGTTCTATTGCCGCTCTGGTTCTAAATTTTTTGCGCTTTGTC
>NZ_JASZ02000043.1 GCF_000735695.2 Kaistella haifensis DSM 19056 | reverse complement strand
TTCTCTGGCTTAGTTTTTCATTGTCGAAGATACAGAAAAGCAAAAGGTAGAACATTTTCTTGCCATGAAGCACCTTGCTGTAATAGTCCACCTTCGTGGTTGCAGAAAGATGGCTCAAAAGAGCTTCGGGAATAAAATCCAAAACTTGTTTAAGAGAAATCTTGTGGTCTTTAAATACTGACATAAGTTATTGATTATCAGATATAAAGATACGAAATAAAACCCATTAATCCAAATTAAATCATTGAAAATCAACAAGTTAACCAAAAAAAATCAAACAATTTTAAATACAAAAAGTCGGAAGAAAAATCTTCCGACCATGACTGGGCTTTTAGGCTCGCTTTTTTTGCTTTAATTCCAAAAAAACTTAACGATTTTCTTTTCAATACTTTTTTTTCTGGCTTTTAAGAATGATAATTTCAATGAAACTCTTGCATTCTTAAAAAAGGAAGATAACTCCATCGAAAAATTTCCGTAAATTCGCATAAAATTTTTAAACAATGAACTACGATATTATTGTCATCGGAAGTGGACCCGGTGGTTACGTTACCGCAATCAGAGCGGCACAATTGGGTTTTAAAACTGCCATTATCGAAAAAGAAAACTTGGGTGGGATTTGCTTGAATTGGGGCTGTATTCCCACAAAAGCATTGTTGAAATCTGCACACGTTTTCAATTATTTGAAACATGCCGAACAATATGGTTTAAATGCAGTGGAAAATCCAGGTTTCGATTTTTCTAAAGTCATCGAAAGAAGTAGAGGAGTTGCTAATAAAATGAGTGGTGGAATTTCTTTTTTGATGAAGAAAAACAAGATCGATGTGATCATGGGAACTGCTAAAGTTCAAAAAGGAAAAAAAGTAAGTGTCACCGATAACGACGGGAAAGCAACTGAATATTCTGCGGAACATATCATCATCGCAACCGGAGCAAGATCCAGAGAATTGCCAAATATTCCACAAGATGGGGTAAAAGTGATCGGATACAGACAAGCGCTTTCGCTTCCGCAGCAACCGAAATCAATGATTGTAGTAGGTTCAGGAGCTATCGGAGTAGAATTTGCTGATTTCTATAACACGATGGGAACCAAAGTAACCGTTGTCGAATTTATGCCAAATATTGTTCCTGTTGAGGACGAAGAAGTTTCAAAACATGTTGAAAAATCTTTGAAAAAATCAGGAATTGAAATTATGACCAACGCTTCCGTAGAATCTATCGATACCAGTGGAAACGGAGTGAAAGCAATTGTGAAAACTGCTAGTGGAAATGTTACCCTGGAAGCGGATATGTTATTATCTGCAGTAGGAATTTCTGCAAATATTGAAGGACAAGGATTTGAAGAAGTAGGAATCCAAACCGATAAAGGAAGAGTTTTGGTAAACGAATGGTACGAAACTTCAGTTCCGGGATATTACGCGATTGGAGACATTCTTCCAACTCAAGCTTTGGCACACGTTGCATCTGCGGAAGGAATTACTTGTGTAGAAAAAATCAAAGGTCTTCATGTAGAAAAGATCGATTATGGCAATATTCCTGGTTGTACTTACTGTCATCCGGAAATCGCTTCTGTAGGCTTAACTGAAAAACAAGCGAAAGAAAAAGGTTACGAAATCAAAGTAGGAAAATTCCCTTTCTCAGCATCCGGAAAAGCAACAGCAAACGGCGATACTGATGGTTTCATTAAAGTAATTTTTGATGCGAAATATGGCGAATGGCTAGGTTGTCACATGGTAGGCGATGGCGTTACCGATATGATCGCTGAAGCAGTAGTGGCACGTAAATTAGAAACTACCGGTCACGAAATTTTAAAATCTATTCACCCGCATCCAACAATTTCGGAAGCGGTAATGGAAGCCGTTGCAGCAGCGTATGGCGAAGTGATTCATATCTAATAATTAGCAGAATTTTAATAAAAACCACGTCTTTTGGATGTGGTTTTATTATTTTTAAATTAAAATTTTTATCGTGAAAGAACATCAACTAGGATTGGTACTTTCCGGAGGCGGAACCAAAGGAATTGCTCATGCTGGAGTTTTAAAATTTTTAATAGAGAAAAACATCCAGCCAGATATTTTAGCTTGTTGCAGCGCGGGTTCTATCGTTGGAAGTCTTCATGCAATTGGGAAATCTCCCGAAGAAATACTGGATTTTTTCAAGTCGGTTTATTTCTTTCATTGGAAACATTTTACATTTAATAAACCGGGGTTGGTATCATCGACAATCTTTTCTACTTATCTGAATCCTATTTTTAAACAAATGACCATAGGAGATCTAGAAATTGAACTTAAAATTATCGCAACAGAACTGGTATCCGGTGATCAGAAAATATTCAACAGTACAGACAAAATAGTGGATGCAGTAATTGCTTCTTGCTCTATTCCCGGGATTACAACTCCTTATATTGTTGGAAACGAAATGTTCAGCGATGGAGGTGTTTTGAATAATTTCCCTGCGGATATTATCCAAAATGACTGTAAAAAATTAATCGGTGTTTATGTTTCTTTACCTCAGGATGTGGAAGTTGCGAATCTGAATTCTATAAAAGCTGTTACTACACGGGCTTACGAATTGCTGTCACATCGGACGGAAATTCATAAATTTTCATATTGTGATTGGATCATTAGTTCTAAAAAACTTTCACAGTATGGAACTTTCGAGAAAAAAACGCATCGTTTGGAAGAGATTTTTCAAATTGGTTATGATGCGGCTAAAGATTCTTTCGAGAATGTACATTTCTAGAAAAAATACTTCCAATAAATCAAAATTCCCACAAATACCGAAGCGATTGCCATTAATAAAACAGCTCCTGCAGCGCTATCTTTGATGATTTTTATTCTATCATCAAATCCTGGTTGAATGATGTCGCAAACTTTTTCGATGCATGTATTGATGATTTCTAAACTTAAAACCGCAAAACAAACTATTAAAATAAGCGCCGTATCGATGGCTGACAAGCGAAGATAAACAATCAGGAAAAGGTTGACCAACAGCGCGAAAATTTCAATTTGGAAATTTCTTTCTGATTTCAGCATCCAAATCACGCCTTTTACCGAGTTCCACAAACTTTTATGAAATGCAGGTTTTCTCATTACCAATTTTTATCGATCATGTAAATTAATTGTCCCATTACTACTGCTCCCAAATGCAGTTCACGATGATTTACCTTGTCAAAAGTGTCTTCTTCGGAATGGTGAATTTCAAAATATCGCTGGGAATCCGGAACCAGTTCAGGGGATCCGCTCAATCGATGACCAATATTTTTTGTTAAATCTTTCAGATTTTCGTAGGCAAGTCCATTGGTTAAAATTTCGTCGGAAATATTTTTGAATTGAATAGAATCCGCTTGGTGCTGAGAAAATAAAATTCCGCCCAAAAAGAGCGGAAGTATGGTGATTAATTTGGCTGTCATAGATTGCTAATTTGAAACCAAATTTAAACAAATTTATTGAGAAAAAAATTACTGTTTCATGTCGTACAGTAGCAAAGCAGTAACGAGTTTTGGTTCAATATAAGTGCATTTTGGAGGCATTTTGATGTTTTTGTCCGAAACTTTCAGCAAATCGTTGAAGCTTACCGGATAAATTCCAAATCCGACCTTATATTTTCCGGAGTCTACTTTTTCTTTAATTAAATTAATTCCTTCAATGCTCGAATTTCCTTTGCTGTAAGTGATTTTATCGGTGGTTTTCGGGTTTTCAATTCCCAAAATATCTTTTAGGATATATTCTTCCAAAAGGAAATGATCCAAATCATTGAAATCGCTTTGTTGCTTTCTCAACTCATGTTTTACGTGAAGAGAATAAAATTTACCACCCAAATACATTGAAATATGGAATTTCTGCGAAGGATAGTACGGAGTTGCCCCTTTTTCATGAATAAGGAAGTTTTCTTCAATTTTCTTTAAAAATTCGGTTTCCGATAAGCCATTCAAATCTTCTAAAAGTCTGTTGTAATCATGAATTTTAATGGATTGATTGGAAACTAAAAAACTGAAAACATAGTTGTAATGCTCGGTTCCGTTGTGTTTTTTGTTTTTCTTCTGTTGGTTCTGAGCATTCAAAGCAGTAGATCCAATTCGGTGATGTCCATCGGCTATATAAAAAGAATCGATTTGTTCCAAAACTTCCTTGTACTGCATCATCTTCAATCGGTTATCGATTCGCCAAACTTTATGGCGAGTTCCGTTATCCGAGACATAATTGATAATTGGAACATTTTTTTCCTCATGGTTCATGAGCAATTCAATTTTCGGATTTGCCAAATAGGTCAAAAGAACCGGCTCTGCCTGTAGATTAACTTTTTCTAAATAATAGGCGAGTTTTTCTTTTCTTTGGGTGATGGTGGATTCATGTTTTTTGATTTTACCATTTCGGAAATCTTCCACACTTACCAAACCCATAAGTCCACGAAATATCGATTTATTGGGCAAAACCTGCTCATAAAGATAATAGGAAGAATTGTCTTGAACGAGCTTCTTATCATCAAGCAATTCCTCGAAATTCGTTCGTGTTTTCCGCAAATTTCGGTCGATATCTTTGGATTTACTTACGACATAAGGCTTAATCATTTGTATATAGGAGGAATCTTCCTGCGCCTTTTTGTTAATTTCCTCTTGCGTGAAACTATCTAAAGGGTGAGTAGGGAATTTGTCAACATAATCTTCGCTTGGTCTTATTCCCCGAAATGGCTTGAATATAGGCATTTTTATCTATAATTTCGTTTTAATATCTATGATTTGCATGGCAAGTTCAGCACCGATTTTTTCCTGGGCATCCAGTGTATTTCCACCTAAATGTGGGGAAAGTGAAAGGTTAGGATTCATCAGCAACTGCAATTCCGGTGTGGGTTCGTTTTCGAAAACATCCAGTGCGGCACCTGCAACTTTTCCGGATTCTATATAATCGAGTAGGGCAACCTCATTGATTACGCCACCTCTTGCAGTATTTACAATAAATACGCCATCTTTCATTTTCTCGAATTGAGGCGTGTCGATGATGTATTCGTTGGTTTTTGGAGTGTTGATGCTGATAAAATCGGTGTCTTTTAAAAATTCATCAAAATTATTGGTAGATGTAATTTCAAAGTTCAGTTTTTGACCATCAAAAAATTCTAAAGAAATGGTTTCGGTTTTAGGTTTTCTGGTGAGAACTTTCACTTTCATTCCTAAAGAAATCCCCATTTTCACTACTTCTTTACCAATTCCACCAAAACCGATGACACCTAAAGTTTTCCCTTCTAATTCAATCGCTTTGGAGAACGATTTTTTCATCGCATTAAAGTGCGTATCTCCTTCTAATGGCATCAATCTGTTGGATTCGTGGAGAAATCTTGCTAATGAAAAGAAATGCGCAAATACAATTTCGGCAACGGATCTTGAAGAAGCGTTTGGGGTGTTGATGACGAATAAACCTTTTTCAATCGCATATTCCACATCGATATTATCCATACCTACACCGCCTCTTCCGATGATTTTTAGGGAAGGACATTCGTCGATTAATTCCTGTGGAACTTGGGTAGCGCTTCTTACTAAAAGAACATCTATTTGGTTTTCGTTGATGAAATTAGCGAGGTGTTCTTGGGAAACTTTGGCTTCCACAAACTCAATACCGGCGCTAGTTAAAGCGTTAATTCCGGATTCTGACAGACCATCGTTGGCTAATACTTTCATAAAAGTTTTATAAGTAAATTAATGATGATAATTGGTAATTGATTAAAAGTTTTTCATGACATCCACCAAAACCTGAACGCTTTCGAGAGGCAATGCATTGTATAAACTTGCGCGGTATCCACCGATGCTTCTGTGTCCGTTCAAACCACTGATTCCTGCAGCTTTCCAAGCATTATCGAAGGCTTCTTTTTTGGATTCATCTAATAATCTGAAGGAAACATTCATCAGCGAACGATCTTCTTTTTTGCAGAAAGTTTCGAAAAGCGGATTGCGGTCGATTTCTTCATACAGGAGTTTTGCTTTGGCTTCGTTTCTAGCTTCTGCTGCTGCAATTCCGCCATTATTTTCTAAATGTTGCAAGGTGAGAAGTGAGGCATAAACCGGGAATACAGGAGGTGTATTGTACATGGATTCCTTAGCGATATGCTGAGAATAATCGAGGATTGAAGGGATATCGCGACCTGATTTGCCTAAAATTTTTTTCTTCACTACTACTAAAGTAACTCCCGCGGGACCCATATTTTTCTGAGCTCCGGCATAGATTAAATCAAATTGAGAAAAATCCAATTCGCGGGAAAAAATATCAGAACTCATATCACAAACCATCAAAGTATCAACTTTAGGAAAAGATTTCATCTGGGTTCCGTAAATGGTATTATTGGATGTGCAGTGGAAATAATCATATTCGCTTCCAACCGTGTAATCTTTCGGAACATAGCTGTAATTATCTTCTTTTGATGAACCCACAACATCTACCGAACCGAATTTTTTCGCCTCCTTAATAGCTCCTGCAGCCCAAACTCCGGTATCGAGATAAGCGGCTTTTCCGTTTTCGGACTTCATCAAATTGAAAGGAACCATCACAAATTGCAAACTCGCTCCTCCACCCAAATATAGCACTTCATAATCATCATTCAAATTCATTAACCGCTTTACGATGGCTCTGGCTTCATCCATTACTGCTACAAAATCTTTACTTCTGTGGGAAATTTCGAGAAGAGAAAGGCCGATTCCGTTGAAATCCAAAATGGCTTGAGCAGATTTTTCGAAAACTTCTTGCGGAAGAATACATGGACCTGCGCTGAAATTGTGTTTTTTATTCATTTTTACTTTTTATTTTAAGAGATTTGAAAAGATTGCAGCAAACTGCAGAGATGATTTTTGAGAAAAATATCTAAAAAAAAAGCCCACAAAAAGTGAGCGGAAACGTTTTATTCCCCATGCAGGAATGCTTTTTTCTGAAGTAAGCTTTCTTCGGATTCTACATGTTCATCATCGGGAACACAGCAGTCTACAGGACAAACTGCAGCACATTGTGGCTCTTCGTGGAAGCCTTTACATTCAGTACATTTATCTGCAACGATGTAGTACACATCATCGCTTAAGGGTTCTTGAGGAGCGTCTGCATCGATGATTAAACCAGATTTCAAAACAACTCTTCCTTTGAGGGAGGTTCCGTCGGAAGCTTTCCAATCTACAGCGCCTTCGTAGATCGCATTATTAGGACATTCCGGTTCACAAGCTCCACAATTGATACATTCATCTGTTATTTTGATAGCCATTGCTATTTTATATTTTAAATTTCCACAAAGATAAAAAATTTTCTCTGTATTGTCCCGATTTTGGTTCAATAAGTGATGGCAGGGAACTAATTTTTTTTCTTACTTAAACTAAAGTCTTTAAACAAAATGTGATGAAGAGTTTTTTGATTTATTTTCGCTACGAGTCGCTGGAAAATAGCGCAATCATTGCAGTTCTTTTGGAAAAAATTAATTCTCCGATCAATCATTTTAGTTTTTCGTTTTCTAATATTCGCATTACAGCTTTTTCCTCTGATATTAATCCCGAAATTCCATCATTGATCTCTATTTGGTCTAGTTCTTCTAAATATTTTTTGATGGAATTGTTTTCGTACACATTTACGATCAGCGGGTGAACATAATATTTTCTGCAAACAGTTGCTGTATTTCCCAAGTGGGAAGCAACATTTTCTAATGCTGTTTTTACTTTTGATTTTACTTCTTTCTCATTTTCAGCCAGACCTATTTCTTTAAAAGCGATAAAAGCATTAACCGTACCGCTCCACGTTCGGAAGTCTTTTGCGGTAAAATCTTCGCCACTTATTTCCTTTATGTATTCATTTACCATTCCACTGTCAATGGTATGTCGTTGTTTGTTCTCATCATAATACTGGAAAAGTTCTTTGCCGGGAATGTCTCTGCATGCTAAAACTGCTTTTGCAAGTTTCTTATTCCGCAAACTGATGTCATGATACACTCCTTTTTTCCCTTTAAATGAAAAACTGATTTTTTCGCCTTTGATATCGACATGTTTATCTTTTAAGGTTGTTAATCCAAAAGAGCCATATAATTTTTCGTAAACATTATTTCCGATTCGGATATTTGTCCTTTCCATTAAACTTACGATTAGTGCTAAAACTTTTCTCTTTTCTAAAGTTCGCAATGCTAAATCTTTTTCTAACTGCAGCCTAATTTTTGGTAAGGCGTTACCAAACTGCAACATCCTATAAAACTTTGTGTGATTGCGCAATGCATTCCAAAGCGGATGATATCGATATTGCTTCCGTTTCTTTCCATCTACACCAGTAGCTTGGAGATGACCATTTTCCAATGCGCAAATCCAAACATTTTCCCAGGCAGGAGGTATTGCCAATTGATTTATTCTCTGAATGGTTTCTTTGTCTTTTATTCTCATCCCATTCTGGTAATAAGCAAGTTTATTTCGGTACATTTTTCTTGTAAACCCATCCATATATTGGTCACTCGTATACACCAGATTTACCGCTTTCGCGGATTTTTCTGGATCTTTCATGATTTTGAGGATCTTTTTTGGAGATAATTTTTGAATAGGGTCTACTGAAGTTTTTTCCATCTTGGATAATTTTAAATCGAAATTAATTTCAAAAAAAAGGATATTTAAAAAATGGAATGTTTAAATATGAATATTAATAGTAGCACGAAAAATTTAAAGCCAGCATTCATAATTAATGGGTTAAAAAAAATTATTAGTTGTGGTCATCAAGAAATAAATTCTGAAATAGAATCCACAATTCTTTCAGCTGATGTATCGCAAAAATCCATACCGGAATAATCGGGGTTTAAACCACCAATAAAGGGAACGGACATATTATAAAACCGCTTGTTGGCTACTGCATAAATATCTTTATTTTCGAAATGATCTCCAATATTTAAACCTGTGACCAATAAATAATATTTGCCGGTAGAATCCTGTTTAACATTCGGATTTCCTTTAATTACCTCTTCTTCTGCTGCATTATTATTTTTAAAATACAAAAATCCGGTAGAAATTAATTGATCATCTTTTAAACTTTCGAACGGGAAATCTCCATAATTCATCGGCTTTTGTCCGATTGCATCGACGAACATATTATATTTCACTTCCTGAGTTTTCCCACTCTTAACAATTTTATACACTGCACCGAAATTTTCGTTAGGAACCACTTCACTTTCTCGGTCAACGGCAAAGCTTTCTAACACATTTGCATGATACAAAGCCATTATTTCGTGATAAGATGATTGAGGAAGCGAAGCAATGATAATAGAGATTAAAGGCATTAATTTACCTTTTAATCTTAACATATCTTCAGCAGGAAAATGCTTTGCAGGATAATTTACCGCATAACTAAAAGCAGAAAGTATTTCTTTCCAAACGATCGATTGATTTCTGTTTATTGATTTTTCTGCTTCAGTAAATTCTGCTTTCAACAATACAAAACTGTCTAATTCTTTTCTGATTTCAAGCATTTCTTCCACAAATTCTTCAATAGATAAATCTTTTACCCTGTCGTAAAATTTCTCATCCTTTGCTTTCAATCGGTCTAAAAAGTTTTTTTTGTAGACATACTCTAAATCTACAAATCCACCATTTTTATTTTTGTATTCGTGTATTTCTTCATTTGACATGGTCCATTTAGTATCAAATGCTTCATCTTCTGTATGAAATCTTAAAGCAGGAAGAAAACCACGCAATGAATAAAGATGTATTTTAAAATCTGGACTTTCTTCGGATAATTTATATTCTAAGGAACCATCATTTAATTTCTTATAAGTTCCGTTGCAACGCGAAAGGGTTTTAATTGCATCAACGGCAGTAAGTGAAGCACCTCTAACCGCTACAGGAAAATTCATCGTACCTGCAAATTTTGAAGGCGGATAAGGGGAGTCAAACCAATTTTCTACTTGTCCTTCAAAATCTTTATTCCACATATGGCCTGTGCAAATAACGAGAAAGTCCGACTTACAGGTTTCACTTTCAGTTATTATATGAAAACTATCTCCGTAATTTTTGATATTTTCAACATTAACATTTAAATACAATTCTACCTCAACACCCATTTTAATTATTTCAGACACATATATTTTGAACTGTTCCTCTAAATAATTTCCTAATAGAAGTCTTGGAATTACTTCATATTCATTAATATTTCCACCCTTAACAAAATCTTCAAACCCTTGGTCAGGTTTTCTCTTGATATAATCTGTAAAAGACTCGAATAATACGGGCAACTCGTTTGCACTAACATTGGCCACGTGTTCTTCTTTACTGCCATATTTTCCATAAGGCATACCTACTCCAAATCTTTCGTTTCGTTCAAATACAAAAATCTTTTTGAGTTGAAGTTTATTTTCATAAATATGTTTCAGCATAAAAAGTGCTGCAGGTCCGCCACCAATCAATGATATGGTTGAACTTTGGATAGAATTATTTTCCAATGAGTTATTTTAAAATTATTATTGAAAGATATATATAGACAAATAAATAAAAAAAATTATGTATATCCGTTTTTACTCATATCGCTGTAATATTAGCAATAATGAGCCTTTCGAAAAGTTTGTCACCAAAATATCTTCGGTTTAGCTTATAGATAAACTCGTTGAGATATAGTTGAAGGTACTTTCTTTTGATTTTATGATAATTTCCTAATAGATTTCTTTTGGCGTTACTGATGGTAATATGAACCCATTTTAAGGTTTCATTGGTGGTTTCTTTATCAGATTTTTCCGTGATGTGTAGCTCAACAAAATCAGAAATA
>NZ_JASZ02000042.1 GCF_000735695.2 Kaistella haifensis DSM 19056 | reverse complement strand
TTTTAAAACCAGAATCTTAAGTAAAATTACGGCTCTAACTTTTATTCAATTTGTAAATGTTTTTGTATTTAATAGAAAAATGAACAAAATTAAAGTATCTTTAATTTAATAATGCACTACGAGTTATATTAATCATACTATTGAATGGGACCAATGAAATTTCTTCTTTGATCTACAATGGTTCCCTATTTCTGTATTTGTTATATAGTTATATAAAAACAAAAAATATAAACCGTGCGGTATTCACCTTATTAATATTCAGTGTAGGATGTATGTTAATATCCATTTTAGCCCCGGGAAATACTGTGCGAACGCTGTCTGAAAAAAGTCCTAATACTCATGATGTGATTTTTTCAATCTCGAGAGCAATATTTAGAACGGTAACATTTACTGCGGAGAGACTTTTTATCTTCCTGATTTTGGGTGTTTTTTTATTTAAAGGACTCCAAAAAAGAAATTTAAAAATGAGTGTCCCAAAAATCCCGACAATCATACTTAAAAGCGCATGCGTTTTTTTTCCATTTTTGGTTTTATGTTTTGGGATTTTCCCAAGTTATTATGCTACAGGAAGAATTCCGCCCGAGAGAACGGTAAATACTGTTTCTTTTTTCTTTTTGATATCAATTGTTTTTAGTATTCAGTTTTATAAAGACAATTTTATTGAAGATGAAAATATTCATTTTAAATCAATCATAAATTATATTCCCATTTTATTATTATTAATTATAGTCACTCACCCTAATGATTTAAGGAATAATTTCTACGATTTATTCTCCGGAAGATCATTGATCTTTGCAAAGGAAATGGAGGAAAGAGACCAATATCTGAAATCAACACCAGAAGAATTCGTAACAGTTAAGAAAATAAGTGTCATCCCTAATACACTTTTGTTTAAAGACATTTCGGGGGATCCCACCAGTTTTTTTAATTACTATTATGCACGATTTTATAATAAAAAATCAGTAAGCGTCCATGAATAAAAATAGCATTGTCATTATTCCATGTTACAATGAAGAAAAAAGGCTGAAGACAGAAGTTTATTTGGATAGTCTAAAAAAACTTCCCGAAATAAGTATATTATTTGTGAACGATGGTAGTAATGATAGAACACTTGAGGTTTTAAAAAATATTGCAAATCAGCTCCCAGAACAAATTTCAATTTTAAATTCTGTAAAAAACGGTGGCAAAGCCAATGCAATCTATGAAGGAGGTCGCGAAGCATTAAAGAAAAAGCCCGCTTATATTGGATATATTGATGCAGATTTAGCAGTCTCATTAGAAGCTTTTAATGAGTTATTAGAATTTGCAATAAAAGAAAACAAAAACTTTGTCTTTGGCTCGCGATGGAAAAGAATTGGCTCTACAATAGACCGTAAACTTTCTAGGCATTTAATAGGTCGATTTTTTGCAACACTCTCAAGTAATCTCTTAAATTTAGATGTTTATGACACCCAATGCGGCGCAAAAGTTATGGACAACAAAACTGCAAAACATGTTTTTAAGCAACCTTTTACTACGAATTGGATCTTTGATGTCGAAATATTTTTTCGTTTGCTACAGATCTTTCCCAAAGAAAGATTTGCAGACCACGCAATTGAATTTCCTTTGAAAGAATGGCATGATGTGGAAGGATCCAAGCTTAATTTTTCACACTCCATCAATATTTTAAGAGATTTTATCGTGTTAAGAAAAAAGTATGGAGGTACGAAGGTAAAGAAATAACGTGGCGTTGTTTTAGTACCATTTTAATAATGCCAATATATGTTTAACGCGTTTAGGACAAAAGGCTTTACGTTATCTTATTTTATCTTCTTTTATCTAAGGAGCACTGATACCAAAAAATTCCAAAAATTTACCTTATTTTTGAAAAAAATTTATTCTTTTCACAAATGAGCGAACCCCAACAACAATGGACCGAAACCATTGAAGCGAAACATTCCCTTTTCGATTTGAAATTAGGCGAAGTTTGGCGATACAAAGATTTAGTTTATATGTTTGTAAAGCGGGATTTTGTATCCAGTTTCAAGCAAACGGTTTTGGGTCCAATTTGGTTTTTCATCAACCCTATTTTTACAACGATTGTCTACATTTTTGTATTTGGAAACCTTGCAAAATTGCCTACAGATGGCGCTCCGAAGATTCTTTTCTACTTAGTAGGTGTTACTTTGTGGAATTATTTTTCCAGTTGTCTCACCGGCACTTCCTATACTTTTGCGGGCAACGCGGGGATTTTCGGGAAAGTGTATTTTCCAAGACTTGTTACCCCGATTTCAGTAGTGATTTCTAACTTAATGAAGTTTGGAGTTCAGTTCGCTTTATTTCTTGTTTTTTTCTTTTATTATTGGTACAAAGGCGAAGTACAGCCCAATTGGTGGGTTTTGGCAACACCTTTTCTTATCATCTTAATGGCAGCTTTCGCATTGGGTGCAGGAATGATTTTTTCGGCACTCACCACAAAATACAGAGATTTGAATATGCTTTTGGGATTCGGGGTGAGTTTATACATGTACGCAACTCCGGTGATTTACCCAGTCTCTGCGCTTTCCGGAATTTGGAAAAAACTAGCAATGTACAATCCATTAACCGGGATTTTTGAATGTTTTAAATATGGTTGGTTAGGAAAAGGCGAATTTTCCATACAAATGTTACTAATCAGCACTGTTATCATTATCGCTATTTTGACCTTAGGAACCCTGATTTTCAATAAAGTAGAAAAAACTTTCATGGATACAGTGTAAGGAGGTGATAAAGGTGATGAAGGTTAAAGTGGTGAAGTGAGTAATTAATTTGGATAAAGATTTTCAAATGAATAACGACATAAGATCTCATAAGGATTTGAAAGTTTGGCAGGAGTCAATGGATTTAGTTACTGAAATCTACCGGATTTCAGATTTTTTTCCTGAAAATGAAAAATTCGGACTTACTTCCCAAATACGGAGATGTGCTATTTCAATTCCATCGAATATAGCAGAAGGATGCGCCAGAAAAGGTAATAGAGAATTGCTCCAATTTCTGTACGTTTCACTTGGCTCATTAGCAGAGCTAGAAACACAGTACGAAATTGCCCAAAACCTTAAATATATAAAAGAATCAGAAGAAATCCGTAACAAAATCATTTTCATTAGAATAATGTTGTCAAACCTCATCAAATCAATAAAAAACAAACCATCATAACCTCCATAACCCTCATCACTTCCATCACTTCCATCACTTCCATAACCTCCAACAATGCTCGCACTAAAAGCTGAAAATATATCCAAACAATACCGCCTCGGACAGGTAGGAACCGGAACTCTTTCCCATGACCTAAACCGTTTTTGGCACCAGATCCGTGGAAAAGAAGATCCCTACCTTAAAATTGGTGAAGCCAATGATCGTTCTTCAAAAGGAGAAAGTGAATATGTATGGTCACTTCGCGATATTAATTTTGAAATAGAACAAGGTGATGCCGTGGGGATTATCGGGCGCAACGGTGCAGGAAAATCTACCCTCCTGAAACTCCTCAGCAAAGTAACGAAACCGACCACGGGGAAAATCTACACGAAAGGTAGAATTGCTTCATTATTAGAAGTTGGAACCGGCTTTCATCCGGAAATGACCGGACGCGAGAACGTATTTTTAAACGGAGCCATTCTGGGTATGACTCGCAAAGAAATTACCCGTAAGTTTGACGAAATCGTAGACTTCTCCGGTGTGGAAAGATACATCGACACACCGGTAAAAAGATATTCGTCGGGAATGTACGTTCGCCTTGCTTTTGCTGTAGCTGCGCATCTGGAATCCGAGATCTTAATTGTAGATGAAGTTTTGGCAGTCGGTGATGCCGAGTTCCAGAAAAAATGTCTCGGGAAAATGGGCGATGTGAGCAAAGGCGAAGGAAGGACGGTGTTGTTTGTGAGCCATGACCTGCGCGCTGTGAACAGGCTATGTACGAGTGGCATCTCTTTGAAGCAGGGTTCAATACAGGAAATCGGACCAACAAGCGAAGTGATTACGAAATATCTGAAGACCAACAACCAAAAGTGGAGCAATAAAGAGGTTAATTTTGAGGTACCGCAGTCGGGGATATCCGTTACAAACATTCAATTTATCCAAAATCAAAAACAGACTTTCACCCTTGAGCAGGGTCTGCCGTTCGAAGTACAGATAGACATCGACAATGCTCTGTCTGCGCCAACTTCATTTGAGTTCAACCTGGAATTGAAGAACCATTATGGCGAGGGCGTTACCAATTTTGGTAACGAATTTCAGCACAAACCCATGATGGTGCAACCGGGGCAAAACCATGTCCGTCTGGCTTTTAATGAACTGCCTCTGCGTGCCGGAGAGTACATGGTGGATGTCTGGGTAAACCTGCCGGATCTGAAAAAAAACATCTACATGCAGGAACTGCTCGAACTGCGAATAGAAAAAGCAGCTGACCTCTACTTTCTGAACCCGGACAGAATCTGGAGCAACTTCCCCAACCAGCCCCAACATGGGTACCTGCCGATGCATGCCAAAAACATTGAATTATGGTAAAAGAAGATATACTTCCAGAGAAAAATAAAGCGCAGCCATTAATCTCGGTAATCGTCCCCTGTTACAATGTAGATCCCTATATCGCAGAATGCCTTGAAAGTTTACTAGCACAGACCTATCCTAATTTCGAGGTAATTATTGTAGATGACGGCAGCACTGATGCTACACGTGACTGCATACAGCCTTTTCTGAAAGACAAAAGATTTAAACTTTTCAATCAGCCCAATGCAGGCCTGTCGGCAGCCAGAAATACCGGCCTCGAAGCTGTACAGGGTGAGTACATTGCTTTCCTGGACAGTGATGACATGCTGCATCCCGAATTTTTGAGGTTGCATTTAAAAGCCCTAACAGAAAATGATGCTGATATATCGTTTTGCGGGATAAAAAGATTTGAAAGTTGTACCGATATCAGTACAGAATTATCTAATGAAAACAGCAACATAAAGAAGTTTAATTCCGTTCAGATGTTATCCAACATCAATAGTACTGCAGATTCCAAATATATTGTAGTTTGCAACAAGATATATGTGTCCCGTCTGTTTCACAGACACCGGTTCGCGGAAGGAAAATTTTTTGAGGATGAGTATATCATGCATCACCTCATGGGAGACACAAATAACATTGTAGAAATTTCGGAAGAACTGTACTACTACAGGCAACGGCATGGGAGCATCATCAATTCTGATTATTCTGATAAAAAATTCCAGCACGCCATGGGAGCTTTCAGAGACAGACAAGCATACTTCCGTACAAGAAAAATGGACTCGAAAAACCTGAAAAAAAGAATATGGCATTACGTATGGCATATCTGGCTTCAAAAAAAAAACCATGCAGCCAAAAAACACCTTCTGATGCATCCGTTTTCATTCATACAGTACGCACCCATGAATAAGCGCCAAGCGATAAAAAACTATATTTCCGTCGCAAAGTATTCTATCAAAAACCAAGCATCACAATATCTTCATAATGGAAAATAAGATCAGCATAATTGTCCCATGCTATAAGCAGGCACAATATCTGGATGAGTGTCTCCAGTCGGTTCTGAAGCAGACTTACCAGAACTGGGAATGCATTATCGTGAATGATGGTTCGCCTGATAATACAGAGGAGGTTGCACAAAAATGGATAGAAAGAGATAAACGATTTAGTTTACTGAACATTGAAAACGGTGGCGTTTCCCGAGCAAGAAACAAGGGTATAGAAGCAGCAAAAGGAGAATGGATTTTACCTTTGGACGCTGATGATAAAATTGGAGAAAAATATCTGGAATTAGCAGAAAAGGAATTTAACAAGGCAGATTTGATTTATGCAAATTCTTCATTTTTCGGAACTGTAAATAAAATATGGAACATACATTATACAAGCTATCAAGATTTACTTATTAATAACAAAATTTATTGTTCAGCATTATATAAAAAGAAAGATTGGGCAAATATAAACGGCTACGATGAAAACCTCCTTTCGGGATTTGAGGACTGGGAATTCTATATCAGGTTGTTAGATGATAGTAAAAATGTAATCAAAATTATTTACGAAGGTTTTTTTTATCGAAGAAAAGATGTTTCCAGAGATATAAACATCAACAAAAATATTGGGCTGCAGGAAAACGTTAAAAAATATATTTTCAAAAAAAATATAGATAAGTACCTGCAATATTTCCCATCTGTTCAAACCCTTGTGTCAGAAAAAACAAACATTGGGCATAAGTATGAAAATGCAGAAAAAAAACTTTCAACAATAAAACAGGAACTGAACAAAAATATTATTACGAAAATTTTATACAGAATAATTCTCATTTTTTCATAATGCTCTCCATCATCATCTCCTCATACCAGCCACATTACTTTACTGCATTAGAAAAAAACATTGCAGAAACGGTTGGTGTACCCTATGAAATCATAAAAATCGACAACCCCGGTCTCATGGGCATCTGCGAAGCCTATAATAAAGGAGCGGAAAAAGCAAAATACGAGTATTTGCTTTTTTTGCATGAAGATGTGATGATCAATACACAGCATTGGGGCAAGGAATTATTAGAATTATTTTGCAATAAAAATATTGGTGTAGTAGGTATTGCGGGTTGTCCTTACATCCCGAATGTTCCTTTTGCTTGGTGGAATTTATTTGCCTCAGATTTTAGAAATTTTAAACAGTATGATAGAGAGGTGTTCATTCGCGAATATAGCTTAATGGAAGACAAGCTTGTATTTGCTTTAGATGGCGTATTCTTAGCTTGCCGAAGAGCAGTTTGGAAAGCCTTTCCTTTCAATGAAAATATTAAGGGCTTTCACGCTTATGATATAGATTTTTCCGTAAGGATTGCCAACAGCTATCAGAATATAGTAAGTTCCAAAATACTGCTAAGCCATTTCTCGCAAGGCAAGATGGATGAAAAATGGTTCCGGAGCCTGATTCAATCAAGGGACTGTTTTGCTGCCCCCCGATCCCAAAAAACCAACAAAAAATACGAATTCTTCTTTTATACTACGTTTGAAGAGTACCTGAGTCAATTTCATTTTCCGAAAAAAGAAAAAAGGAAATTACTGTTAAAATACAACAAACCAAAGTTTATCGGCTACAAAGCTTTTTTACGAAATTTATTTAAATGATAAACATCAAAGTATGTTACAAAAGAAAACTAAATTTGCTTTGAAAAAGTTAATTTCGAACCTAACTGGATATAATCAAAAAACGATAATCGAAATCCCTCTACAGGCAAGGTTTGGGAATTTTTTATATTTTTTTCTCCATTGTTACATTGAAAGACAGAAAGGTAATAATCTTTACATTCTTTATACAAAAACAATGGAGCAATGGTTACTGTATTTTCCTAAATTAAATGATTTTGTTTTAATGGCAAAAGACTATTCAAAGCTTGATAAATTAAAATGGTTCAGTAGCTTTTATCAGGTTTTTAATGAAGATTTTAAACAAGATGATCTTAATAATTTTATTCGGGACTATCTGTTAAAAGGAGAAATTAAATCTCAAATAATTACTCAAAATAAGACGGTAATTAATATCAGAAGAGGAGATTTTTACAAAGAAAATTCCTGCACACCATCAAGCTTTGATCAAGTATCTTACATTAAAAAAGTCAAAAATATTTATCCCGAGTTATTTTATTACCCAATCGAAATTGTAAGCGATGATATAGATTGGTGTATTAATAATTTCCAATTTCTTGATAGTGTTTGTTTCAGAGAAAAAAGTTCGCCAGTGGAGGATTTTATAGCAATATGTACTGCAAAAAATCTAATCATTTCCAATTCTACATTTTCATATTGGGGTGGCTATGTCTGTAAATATTTATCAAAAGAAAATATAATAATAGCGCCAAATTTTGGTTCTACATTATATCATAATCATATTGCTGTTCAGTTACATCCTGAATGGTCAATTGTGGATGTAATCAATAAATGATGCCTAACATTTCAATTATCATATTAACCTACAACCAGGAAGCTTTTATTGAGAAAGCCATCCGCGGGGTCTTTATGCAGAATTTTCGCGGGAAAATCCAACTAATCATCTCTAACGATGCATCCAGAGACAGAACCCATGAAATAATTAACAACCTCCTTCAACAGGCTCCAGAAAATATCGAAATTCAATACACACTTCACCCCAAAAACATCGGCGCAACGCCCAACATGTACGATGCTCTGAAAAAAGTGAAAGGAAAATATCTGGCACTTTGCGAAGGCGATGACTATTGGACGGACAAACATAAACTCCAAAAACAATACGACTTCCTTTCTCAAAACCCAGATTACAGCCTCTGTTTTCATCAGGCTATAAATGTATCTCCCTATCCCGAGATCCACGGCACTCCATTTTCACTCGTGGACAACAGAGACTACACGCCTGAAGAAATTTACCGCCACTGGGTGGTTCACACTGCCACTGTAATGCTTCGCGCGGAAACCTTGAAATCCGATGCTTTCCTGAAAACCATGAAAGATCCAACGCTGCTATACTTTGACACCATTCTGTTTTTAGCCGCCTCTACGGTTGGTAAAATGAGAGGCCTCAGTGATGCTATGTCCGCATACCGCCGTCATGACGCAGGCCTATCATTCGGCGCAGTAAACTTGAAAAGGGATTTGAAACATAATCATCTGGATAGAATTATTGAGCTTTACTATGGCGGAAAAATTCGGGAACATGCACGCTGGCAAATTTTCAAACGCAGCTATGAGGATTTTTCATTGGCACTAAAGAAAAAGGATTTTTTATTATCTTTCAGCTTCCTGAAATGGATTTTGAAATATTATAAAAACCTGATTATATTTATTATAAAACAAATTAAAAAATAGCACCTTAAGCCATGCCTAAAAAGATCAACATCGGATTTCTGTCTTCCCAACCACCTACCAACAAAAAAGTGTGGTCGGGGAGTATCTTCCGTATATATGAATCTTTACTAAGGGAAGACTTTAAGGTTACTTGGATACCAATTCACTACACGCCAGCCCAAGAAATTTTTTTTGATAAAATCGCTAAAGCATACTATCGCATTTTTAACAGGGGATTTAATAAAAACCAGTTTATAATTAAATCTTTGGCAGCTTCGCGAAATCTAGATAATGAATTGCGCGATAAAGATATTGATGTCATTTTCGCACCGACCACTGCCACAGAAATAGCTTTCCTGAAAACCGGCCTACCCATTGTATACTTTAATGATGCCACCTTTCACCAGCTGCTGAATTATTACGGTGGAATGAGCGGTTTTGGTTTTCTTTCAAAAAAAATAACCGAATATATTGAGAAAAAAGCCCTAAGAAAGTCTTCTGCTCTTGTATTTTCCTCTGAATGGGCAGCAAATCATGCTCGGGATTATTACCAAATATCGGGAGAGAAAATTCATGTAGTCAAATTTGGTTCAAATGCTGAAGTCCCTGCTGAAATCAATGTTTCAAAAGATTATACAGGAGCTATTACCTTTCTTTTTTTGGCGGTAGACTGGCAGAGAAAAGGCGGACATATCGCACTGAAAGCCATTGAAATACTGAAAAATAGAGGTTATAATGTGAAGCTACAAGTGGTAGGTTGCACTCCTCCTACAACAAGTTCTGCAATGGAAATAATCCCTTTTTTAGACAAGAACAATCCTGATGAAGCGCAAAAAGTAAAAGACTTTCTGAACAATGCCCACTTTATGTTCATCCCTACCCGTGCAGACTGTACACCAATCTCTTTTTGTGAAGCCGCTGGTTATGGGCTACCCGTAATATCTACAGATACCGGCGGAGTATCTGCCCATGTAGAGCACGGGATTACCGGGTTGCTTTACCCCCATAATGCCGACCCTGAAGTTTATGCAGACGGCATAGAACAACTACTGAAAGAGCCTTCATGCATAGCACAAATGTCCCGGGAAAGTCACCGGAAATATAACACAGAACTGAATTGGGAAATCTGGGGAAAAGAAACAAAAAAAATAATTTATAAAGTAGCAAATACAAAATAATACCAAATTCAAAATGAATTTAAAAGGGAAACGTATTTTAATTGTGGACCAACATATGGTGTTAGGGTATAACCTTATGTTTGAAATGAAAAAATTAGGCTTAGATACTGAAAGATTATTTCATACATACGCTAGTGAATATCAATATACAAACATTATACATAAATTCATCAACTTATTTCAAAGAAACATCCTTAATAACAAAGGATATTATCAAAAACTTATTGACAACCATTTTGACAAGTATTGTTACGATTCTTTAAAACAACTTAAAGATAAACAATTTGACTATATTATTGTTTTAAGATGTGATAAATTCTCGGAAAAATTTTTACAAAGTCTCCGAAATATATCGGATAAAATGGTAGCATACCAATGGGACGCTATTATTGTCGAAAAAATTTTAACCCGTCAAAAATATTTTGACAAAATTTGTGTATATGATCCTTTTGATATAGATAAGCACGCAGGCATAACGTTACTTCATAACTATCATTTTAATAAACCAGCAAATACCAATCATAAAACCAAATATGACCTCTTATATTTAGGAAGCGATTTTAAGAATGAATTTCGCGAACAAAAGCTTTTAAAATTACTAGAAACCAAACTTTTCAGCTCTCCAAACCTTATTCTCAGATCTGATATAGATAGTCTCTCCTTAAACCACTTATAATTTACTGATTATTAGTATTTTGGGTTTAAAATAGCTTGTTTTTTATTGCAAGAATTTGTATATTAGAGCTTTAAAACCTTGCAAATATGTTAGGAAAAAATCCAGAAAAACTGCCAGAATTATTCCGCCCGATGTTGGTTGATTTTATTGATGATAAACACGAACTCGTTTTGCTTTCAGATAAAATAGATTGGAATTATTTCGAGAACGAATTTTCGCCGTTGTACTCTAAAGTGGGCAATCCGAGCCATCCGATTCGTTTTATGGTGGGCTGTTTGCTTCTGAAACATCTTTATAATTTG
>NZ_JASZ02000041.1 GCF_000735695.2 Kaistella haifensis DSM 19056 | reverse complement strand
TGAAAATCTCCATTCCAGGTCCACCGAGAAAAAAAGACACCCTCTACCAGAAACAAACAAAGCGCAAAAAATTCAGAACCAGAGCTGCCATAGAGCCTATCATCGGACATTTAAAAACTGATTTCAGGCTGGCTAAAAATTACTTTATGGGAGAAACGGGGCCTCAAATCAATGCCTTCCTAGCAGCAACTGCCTGGAATATGAAGAAAATGATGGAGATTCTTAAAGCCAATCTTCGTTGGCTATATTTTTCTTTGCAGAATTTCCTCTTTGCTGCATATTTTTTCACAATAAAAAGAAAATATTTATATTGTTAAGGAACGACTAACTATTGATTGCTTTTACACCCGGAAGTTCACGTCCTTCTAAACTTTCTAGCATTGCACCTCCTCCTGTTGAAACATAACTTACTTTATCAGCGTAATTGAATTGTTTTACAAATGCAACACTATCTCCTCCTCCAACTAAAGAAAAAGCTCCTAACTTAGTAGATTCAGCGATACTGTCTCCTAAAGCAATGGTACCCTCGGAAAAATTAGGCATTTCGAAAACTCCGATCGGTCCGTTCCATAGAATCGTTCTAGAATCCATCAATACATCGTGAAATAAATCTCTGGTTTTGAGCCCAGCATCCAATCCCATCCAACCATCAGGAATATCATAAATATCTACTTCTTTTCTGTCTGCATCATTGTTGAATTCATCTGCAATAATGGTATCTACAGGTAAATATACTTTTACATTCAATGCTTTTGCTTTTTCTAAAATTTCAAGTGCAAGATCTATCTTATCTACTTCAAGCAAAGAATTTCCAATACTTCCACCTAAAGCTTTAATAAAAGTAAATGCCATTCCTCCACCGATAATTAAATTATTTATAGCTGGTAAAATATTTTGTATAATGGTAATTTTAGTTGAAACTTTAGATCCGCCAAGTATTGCAGTTATGGGCTTTTCGCCACTTCTTAATACTTTATCAATGGCTTCCAGCTCTTTAGCCATCAATAAACCGAAGAATTTAGTTGAAGGGAAGAATTGCGCAATCACCGCAGTTGAAGCATGTTCTCTATGAGCTGTTGCAAATGCATCATTTACATAAGCATCGCCGTATTTAGATAATTTTTCAGCAAATTCTTTATCTCCAGCTTCTTCCTGTTCATAAAATCTGAGGTTTTCCAGAAGAAGTATTTCACCAGGTTTTAGATTAGCCTTCATGTTTTCAGCATCCTCACCTATGCAATCTTTACAGAACTTTACTTCTTTTCCAAGAACTGCTTCTATTTCCGGAACAATATTTTTTAGAGAAAACTGCTCAGAAAATTTTCCTTTTGGTCTTCCAAGATGTGTCATTAAAATTACAGATCCTCCATCATTCAGTATTTTATCGATCGTAGGTTTCACCGCTTGAATTCGGGTATTATCCGTTACTTTCAGATCTGCACTTTGGGGAACATTAAAATCAACCCGCACCAAAGCTTTTTTATCTTTGAAGTTGAAATCATTAATTGTTTTCATAAAAATCTCTGTTTTTTAGTTTCACAAATTTAAGATTAATTCGGTCGATTAAAAATTTAATTTGATATAAAATTCCACAATCCCAAAAGACTCATTTTATCTACACTATATTCTTTTTTTTAATAAAGAATAAATGAATACTGTTGTTGTAGCGGCCGACTTTGGGGAAAAATAAAATCAATTATTTTGTCACAATTATTGGTAGATGAATTCATATATAATTCACATTGCAAGTGCTTGATTTTTAACTTAATTTAACATTTACCAACAATTGTGAATAAATCGTCCAGAAAGGTTTTATTAAAAAATGTACTATGGAAAACTGCTTCGGTTTCTCCCCAAAACTTTCATTAACATTTTTTCTGAAAGTTCAATTGAATGTTGCAATATGAATTTAATATAAATAAAAAAAGGAAAATTTTTAAAGACTTATCCACACGAATTGCGAGTTATCCTCACAATCTATGTGCATTACTTTATGATTAATAAGGATAATGTTGAAAAATAATCCTCGTGCTTTTCCTTCGATCTGATCATTATTTTCTGTTAAATGCTCACATTTTAAGGAGAATTGAAACCCTATTTATATTAATAATCATAAATTTGTATCAATTGAAAGTCTGATCATAAAAGAATAAAATGAAAAAAATAGCTATTGCTTGCGATCACGCAGGATTCGATTACAAAGAAATCATTAAAAAACATCTCGAAAATCAATATGAAATAGAAGATTTTGGCACTTACTCCAAAGATTCTGTGGATTATCCCGATTTTGTACATCCTGCGGCAAGTTCTGTAGAAAATGGAACAAATGATTTGGGAATTCTTATTTGTGGCAGCGGACAAGGTGTTTCCATTACTGCCAATAAGCATCAGCAAATCCGTTGTGCGTTGTGTTGGGATACCGAATTGGCAGCTTTAGCAAAACAACATAATAACGCGAATATGGTGGCAATTCCGGCAAGATTTATTTCCAGTGATTTGGCAATTAATATCGTAGAAACCTTCCTCAATACCGAGTTTGAAGGAGGAAGACACCAAAAAAGAGTGGATAAGATTGCATGTTGCTAATCCACCACAATTAAAAAATAAATAAATGGCAAAAAAAAGCAAATTTATATCTCATAAAAACAATCATAAACTCCAAGAAATTGGGCGTTTGATTTTGTCTTTTATGAATAAAAACTCCACGAAAATCTATAATTATAAGCAGATTTCGGATGGAATAGATTATAAAAATCCGCGGCAACGCGAGCAGGTCATTCAGGCGCTGCACAAACTTATTTCTGAAGAGCGAATCAAGGAAGTAGAAAAAGGAAAATACATCATCAACCTTAAGATTGAAGGCACTTTAACAGGAATTATCGATTTCAACCAAGCAGGAAATGCTTACGTAAAAGTAGACGGAATTGATGAAGATATCTTTATCCATTCCAAAAATGTGAAGGATGCACTACAAGGCGATAAAGTACTTATCGTAACCTATCACTTCAAAGGAAGAAAACTAGAAGGTTCGGTTTTGGAAGTTATCGAAAGAAATCGCAGCGAATTTGTCGGAACTTTCCAGTTGATTAAACATAAAGATTTCGGTTTTGTGGTTTGCGATAAAAAAACCATTAATACCGATATTTTTGTTCCTAAGGGTAAAATTGGTGGCGCAGAAGACGGTGATAAAGTGGTAGTGAAAATGACTGATTGGCGACCAGGAGAGAAAAATCCGGAAGGAGAAATCATCAAAGTTCTCGGAGCTCCAGGCGAACACGAAACCGAAATTCATTCTATTTTAGCGGAATATGGCCTACCCTACACTTTCCCCGAGGAAGTGGAAAAAGAAGCTGATGAAATCGATCGTAGGATTCTCGATAGTGAAGTGGCAAAGCGCCGCGATATGCGAAATATTTGCACCTTTACCATCGATCCAAAAGATGCGAAAGACTTCGATGATGCCCTTTCTATCCAGAGATTAGATAACGGAAACTGGGAAATCGGTGTTCATATTGCCGATGTTTCTCATTATGTAATTCCAGGAACTTTGTTGGATGATGAGGCTTACGATAGAGCAACTTCCGTTTATTTGGTGGATCGCGTGGTTCCGATGTTGCCCGAAGTTTTAAGCAATGATGTATGTTCATTACGACCGAATGAAGATAAATACACTTTTTCCGCAGTTTTTGAGCTTGATGATCAGGCAAAAGTGGTCAAAGAATGGTTTGGAAGAACCGTAATTCACTCCGATCGAAGATTCAGCTACGAAGAAGCGCAGGAACGAATAGAAACTGGAAATGGTGATTTGGCAGAAGAAATCCTTACTTTGGATCGATTGGCTAAAATTCTTAGAAAAGAAAGAATCGATAATGGTGCGATCACTTTTGACCGAAGCGAAGTACGTTTCAACCTCGATGAGAACAGCGAACCAATTGGTGTTTATTTTAAAATCAGCAAAGATTCCAATCATTTAATTGAAGAATTTATGCTTTTGGCCAACCGAAAAGTTTCGGAATTTGTTTCCTTGAACAAAAGAGGCGAACCTACCGGAAATACCTTTATTTATCGTGTTCACGATGATCCTGATCCCACCAAATTAGAAGCTTTAAGAGAATTTGTGTCCACATTCGGCTACAAAATGGATTTGGCCAATACCAAGAAAGTCGCCCAATCTTTGAACAAGTTATTGCAAGATGTGAAGGGAAAAGCCGAAGAAAACATGATCGAAACATTGGCGATGCGATCGATGAGTAAAGCCATCTACTCTACCAATCCTATTGGGCATTACGGTTTAGGATTCGAGTATTATTCGCATTTCACCTCTCCCATCCGCCGATATCCGGATCTTATTGCGCACCGTTTGTTGCAACATTATCTTGATGGAGGAAAATCTCCTAATAAAGATGAAATCGAAGAAAAATGTAAGCATTGTAGCGCAATGGAAAGACTCGCTGCAGATGCAGAAAGAGATTCCATTAAATTTATGCAGGTTAAATTCATGGAGAAACATTTGGGTGAAGAATTTACCGGAGTTATTTCCGGCGTTGCCGATTTCGGTTTCTGGGTTCAAATCCCGGAAAACGGTGCAGAAGGCCTTATCAAACTTCGTGATTTGATGGATGATTCTTACCAATATGATGCTAAATCTCATGCAGTAATCGGTTCCAGAACCGGTAACAAATATCAATTGGGCGATAAAGTGAAAATTAAGGTAATGAAGGCGAATTTGATACAGAAACAACTGGATTTTAAAATTATTAATGATTAGATTTTAATAATTTTTATTTTCAAAACCAATCCATTACTATCTCATCAATTATGATTGAACTTATTTTATCCGCTGTAGGATTAGGAATAATGCTTAGTCTGGTCTTTCTCGGACCTATTTTTTTCCTGCTTATCGAAACCAGTTTTTCCCGTGGTCCGCGACATGCTTTTGCGTTGGATATGGGCGTTATTACGGCCGATATTATTTGCATCGTTGCGGCATTTTTTGCCAGTGCAGATTTGGTGCAACTGATTGATAAACATCCCGGTTTTTACCGTATTACGGCCTTTATCATCCTGATTTATGCGATTTATATGATTGTTTCCAGAACTAAAATGCATATCGCAGGGGAAGAAAAAATGATCAATCAGAATTATTTTAAAACCTTTCTCAACGGATTTTTCTTTAATATTCTGAATATCGGGGTCGTCCTTTTTTGGTTGGTGACGGTCATATCCGTGCGAAATGCCTATCCAAATCTCGATGAATTTCTTTTGTATATGGCCTTGGTGGTAGGAACTTATCTCATCATCGATATTTTAAAAATTTATCTTGCCAAGCAATTTCATGATAAGCTGACCGAAAAATTAGCCAATCAAATCCGAAAAGGAGTAGGTTTTATCTTAGTAGGTTTCAGCATTTTTATATTTCTACAAAGTTTTAAAAAATTCAATCAATTTGATCGAAAGTTGGAAGAAGCAGAAAAAACAGAACAAAAATTAAGCAAGTAATGGACAGCATCATTTTTCCCAAAAGCTTAAAAAAAGGAGATCAAATCGCCATTATTTCTCCAGCGGGATCGGTGAACGAATCTCAATTGGAAAATGGGTTAAAAATCATTGAATCAAAAGGTTATGAACCTGTTTTGGGCAAGCACCTTTATAACAACTATTGGAATGGATATTCCTATGCTGGAACTGAAAAAGAGAGAATCTCCGATATGAATTGGGCGTTCAATGACGAAGGAATTTCTGCAATTTGGACATCGAGAGGTGGTTATGGTTGCCAGCATCTGCTAAGGAATTTAAAACTTTCAAAATTCAGAAAAAACCCGAAATGGTATATTGGATATTCGGATAACACCGTGATACAGAGTTATTTGATAAAAAATAATTTTGCTTCCATTCATGGACAAACCGTGAAAACTTCAAGTTTTGGTGTTTCCGAAGAAAGTTATGATCTGACTTTCGATATTTTACAAGGAAAACTACCGAAATATTCTATTGAAAAAAGCCCTTTCAATAAAGATGGAGATGTTGAAGGCGAATTGGTTGGTGGAAATTTAGCCCTTATTTATGCGTTGCTTGGAACGCCTTATTCTTTCAATTTTAAAGATAAAATCCTTTTCATCGAAGACATTGGTGAGAATTATTATGCACTCGATCGCATGATGATTTCCCTTGATTTGGCCGGAGTTTTCAGGCAAATTAAAGGATTAATTGTCGGTGGAATGACCAATATGGGCAACGAAAAAGACAATAAAAACTACGAAGAAAGCTTCGATGAATTTGCCTATCAAATTATTTCGGAACGGTTGAAAAAGTATGATTTCCCCACCGTTTTTGGATTTCCAAATGGGCATATTTACGATAACCGTCCGCTGATTATTGGTGCAAAAGTAACTTTGAAATCCGATAAGAAAGTGGAAGTTAATTTCTAACAAAATGGCAGATCACAACGATTTCGGGAATTTAGCAGAAGACCTGGCTACAGAATATTTAGTTAAAAAAGGCTATAAAATTCTTGCGAGAAATTTTCATTTTCAGAAATTGGAAATCGATATCGTAGCTGAATATAATGAAATAATCGTCGTGACCGAAGTGAAAGCTCGCAGTTACACGACGGTTATTGAACCACAAGAAGCCGTAACCAAAGGAAAAATAAAGTCGATTGTTTTATGCGCAGATTTCTTCATGAAAGAGAGAAAACTCGACAAAGAAGTACGTTTCGATATCATCACCATTGTCCCCGATTCGGCCGGAGTTATGCAAATAACCCATATCGAAGATGCTTTTCAGAGTTTCGATGCCAATTAATTATTAAACAATTTCTTTTTAAAATATGAAAACAGCACTAATCACCGGAGCCACCTCGGGTATTGGAAAAGCTACTGCAAAATTGTTTGCTGAACAAGGTTTTAAACTTGTTATTTGCGGAAGACGAACCGATGTTTTAGAGGAATTAAAAGTTGAACTTTCCCGATTTACCGAAGTTTTTGCTTTAAACTTTGATCAAAGAATTTTCAGTGAAGTTGAAAAAGCAATTCTTTCCCTACCTGAAAACTTTAAAAATATTGACATTCTCATTAATAATGCCGGAAATGCACATGGATTAGAACCACTTTCCGAAGGAAGAATTGAGGATTGGGATGCGATGATGGATGGAAATGTGAAGGGACTTTTGTACGTTTCTAAACTCATAATTCCTGGAATGAAAGCCAAAAATTCGGGACATATTGTGAATATTTCTTCCGTTGCGGCCAAACAAACGTATGCCAACGGCGTGGTTTATTGCGCTTCAAAAAGAGCAGTGGATGTAATTTCCGAAGGAATGCGCCTAGAACTTACCGAATTCGGAATTAAAGTGACCAATATCCAGCCCGGATTGGTTGAAACCGATTTTTCAAAAGTTCGTTTCAAAGGGGATGAAAACCGAGCAAATACCGTTTATCAGGGTTTTAAAGCTTTGGAAGCTAAAGATGTCGCCGATGCAATTTCCTATTGTGTGAATACTCCGAAACATGTAGCCATTTCAGATTTAACGATTTATCCGAGTGCGCAAAGTGAACCGAGAACAGTTTATAAAAATTTGTAAAAATCATTTCCCAACATGATTTGATTGTCTTTGAATTCCTAAATTTGCCGCATGAAAATCCTCCATATCGAAACCTCGTCGAAAAACTGTTCCGTTGCCATCTCCGATGGCGAAGAATTGCTGTGCTTATGTGAAGAAGTTTCAGAAAATTATAAGCAGTCCGAAAGTCTTCACACCTTTGTAGAATGGGCTTTGGAAGGCGCTGAAATTTCGCTCCAAGATTTAGATGCTGTTTCTCTGGGAATGGGTCCCGGTTCCTACACCGGCTTGCGAATTGGCTCCTCCTCCGCAAAAGGTTTTTGTTATGGGCTAAAAATTCCTTTAATCGCCGTAAATTCTATGGAAACGATGATAGAGCCGTTTTTAAGCCGCGATTTCGATTTTGTGATTCCATTGCTCGATGCAAGAGGAATGGAGGTTTATACCGCAGTTTTCAACGGAAAAACCGGCGAAATGCTGTCTGCAACCGAAGCGAAAATCTTAGATGAGACCTCTTTTCAGGAATTTAAAGATCAGAAGGTGATTTTCGTGGGCGATGGAGCTGCGAAGGCGAAAGCTATTTTGCAACTTCCAAATGCGGAATTTGATGAGAAAATCTACCCTTCCGCGAAATTTTTAATTAAAAAATCCGTAGAGAAATTCAATCATCAGGATTTTGAAGATGTTGCTTATTTCGAACCCTTTTACTTGAAAGAATTTCAAGGCGTAAAGAAGAAAAGCAAATCATAAAAATTTATTATTCAATACTAAAAATAGGCTGTCTCGAAATTGGGACAGCCTATTTATTTTATTGTATTTGTGCAGGTTTTTCCAATTGCAAACTTTTTCCAGGCCTTCTCAAAGGTGGTGTTGCATCTGTATTCGATCTTCCCTGTGGTGTCGCAAGTTCTGTGGTTTCTTCTTGGGAACGCATTGGCGAAGGAGCTGCATCGTCTTCCTGAATTTGTGGTTTTCCAGGTCCGGAAGGTTGGTTTTTATTGCCGTTTTCGTCGGTTATTTCCATCACCAAATCACTTTTTAAGTACTTCAGCATTTCTTTAGCTTTTTCGCCTTCGAGCGTTTTAGAATAGTTGAGCGCAATTTGTTCGAGTTGCAAAATCATGATCTCCTTTCCTGCTATTTTTCCGGAATTAAAGGCATTTAATAAAGCGAATTTCGGATCGAGTGCATCTTTCGGATATTTTTCTAATGAGCTTTCAATCAATGCTTTACTTTCAGTATATTTTTCTTTGCTGTATAAATCGAAAGCCTCGGCATAAGCTTTTTCCACTTCTTCCGATGATTTTGCGAAGGCATTATTTTTAGGATTTTTCACAAATTCCGCATACGAAGTGTAAGGAAATTCGGTGAGAATCATTTGTTTTGCTCTTTCGCCGGCTGCAGGATTTTTTTCATAATTAAAGGCAAAAATACTGTACAAAGCTTGCAATTTGGTTTCCTCATCAGGATTAGTATCGACAAGATCGTATAAAGTTTTGGTTGCGAGCGGCGTATCGGAAAAGAAATTTTCATACATTCTTCCAAGCCCTAAACTTGCCGTATCGCGTGCTTTTTTTAGTGCTAATATTTCCTCGGTTTTGGTAGGGATTTTCTCAATGTAAAAGCTCGGCTCCAGTCTTCGCGGATCCGGCGCTGAGGAAATTCCCATGGCTTCATTTTTAAGGTCTTCGATCGAGTTGCTTCGCGCGGAAGTACGCCAATTGTCGCTCAAGCTTCGGTTTCCCCAGATTTGTTTAAAGCTGGCTTCCCCTTTGGCTACGGTACTCAAATTGGCAAAATAGAACCCACCTTTTTGAGTTCCAAAATCCTGGAAACCACTTTGGTTATTAGCAAAAATTGAGTTAGAAGAATAATCTCCGGTGTCGAAACCTTGGCTTCTTTCGTTTCTTTTTCTTTCGAGTTCTTCCTTGGCTTCTTTAGCTTTTATGGCTTCGATATGTTTGTTGAAATAAGCGATTCTATCCGCTTCCGGCATTTTGGTTAATGCCAAAATACTGTCATTTTTTTTGATTAAATAATAATTGGCAGAAACCTGTTTGATGTTCGATGATTTCTCCTCCAAAAGAATTTTCGATGGTTGATAGGTCATTACCGCCAAAGCAGAATCGTAGTAAGCACCGGCCGAAAGGTAATCGCTTTCTTCGAAAAACCCCTTCCCGATTTCGTAATAAGCGAGTCCACGAATTTGCGGATCCGATAATTTTTCTTTCAAAGATTGAGCGAAATAAGCTTTTGCTTCCTCTTTTTTTCCGGCTTTGTTGGCCATTAAGCCCAGTGCGTAGTAAAACTCATTTTTTCGGGAAGCGTATGTTCCTTTTTTACTTATTTTCTCGATGTATTCTTTTGCGCCTTCGTAATCGTCTTTTCCATTAAAGGTTTTGGCGATTTCAATTTGCGACTTCACTTCAAATTCGAAATTGTTGGCATTTTTGTAAGCGGAAACAAAGCTTTCTCTTGCTTCTTCATTTTTGCCAAGATTCGCCAGGATTTGACCTCTTAAAAATGCAATTCTGCTTCTTAATTTTCTGTTTTTATTAAGTGCATACGCATCTTCGAGCTCGGTAATCGCATCTTCTTTTTTTCCGGCTTGCAAGAGCATTTCTGAGTAATAAATGCTGAGTAATTTATTATAATCTTTCTTGAGATCCTCTTTTTTTAATTCCGCGAAAACGTCTTGTGCTCTCGAAAAATCTCCCATTTTCGAGTAAGCCAATCCCTGATAGATTTTTGCCAATGGAAGTCTTTTATCTTTTCTCATGTTCGAAAAAATATAATTTAAACCATCCAATGCTTCTAGTGGTTTGTTGTTGTAAATTCTTGCTTGAGCGAGCAAAATATGGGCATCGAAAATCTTTTTATTTTTTTCCTCTCCCCCTTTCATTACAGAATATTTGGCAATGGTTTTCAGTGCTTTAGCTTCAGAAATTTCAAGAATTGACGCGCCCGATTTCATCGGTACATTGGCAGAATTTCTTCCTGGAACACCCGGTCCGTTTAAATTGGGATCTTCACCAAACATTCCGCTGGATTGTAAATCGGTTCCCAAAGGTTGTTCATCATAAGTTAAAAGCTGAATATAAGGCGCATAAAAATTGTCCTGATGAGCCTTATCGCGGTTTTTCAGTTCGGTTTGCAGCGCTTCTTTACTGTTGAAAAGAGTGTTGTAATAGGAGAAAAATCCTTTCATAAAGGAAGAATCGTTGTTCTTTTTCCTAGTAGAACAAGAGTTGAGAACGGTGATTGCTAAAAGGAAGTAGATCGTTTTTTTCATTATTTGATAATAACTTGTAAATCGGCATTTTAGTATAAAATTACCGGCTAATTTTTGTAAAAATAATGATTTTTTACTTTTACCATTTATTATTGAAAATCTTTTAACAGCGCATAAACCAAATGCGTAGGAAGTCCCATAATGGTGTAAAAACTTCCGTTGATCTTTTTAGAGCCTGTTTAAATTTTATTCAATAAATTTTTTATAGCGGATAATTTTACCATATTTTCAGAATTTTCCATTAGTAATTCGTAATTCCTGCATAATCTCCTGTCGTTATCAAACCAGGAAAATGTCCGTTCAATAATCCATCTTTTAGAAAAGGGCTTAAAATCTGTTTTCTTTTCATCATTTCTCATCACCACATTGATTAGATAAGCAAACTTATTTTTCACCTGTTCTATGATTTCTCCTCTGTAACCTCCATCAGCAAGAATAATCTTCACAGGACTTAAGAAATATGCCAAAGTTCTCATGAGAAAATCAACAGCTTTA
>NZ_JASZ02000040.1 GCF_000735695.2 Kaistella haifensis DSM 19056 | reverse complement strand
TCAATTTGTAAATGTTTTTGTATTTAATAGAAAAATGAACAAAATTAAAGTATCTTTAATTTAATAATGCACTACGAGTTAGATTAAGTATTATTCACCACCAGGACAATTTCACCTTTTAAAGTTTTGCTTTTGGAAAAATCAATTAACTCATTGATTGTCCCGCGTTTGGTTTCCTCAAATTTTTTAGAAATCTCCCTGCTTAGGCTAACCTTTGTTTCCTCACCAAAGAATTCTTTGATCTGCTCCAGTGTTGTGTTGATCTTGTGCGGACTCTCGTAAAGAATGATTGTTTTTTTCTCCTCTGCCAGTTGTTTCAATTTGGTTTGTCTTCCCTTTTTTTGAGGTAGAAAACCTGCAAAATAAAAATCGTGGTTGGGCAATCCGGAAACCACCAAAGCCGGAACAAAAGCTGTCGCACCCGGCAAACACTGCATTTCGAGATTTTCATCAGCTATGGCTTTTGCTAAAAGATAGCCGGGATCGGAAATTCCTGGAGTTCCCGCGTCGGTAATGATCGCAATGTTTTGTCCGTTTTTCAAATCTTCAATTACTTTTTGCGTCGATTGATGCTCGTTGTGTAAGTGATACGCTTTCAGCGGCTTAGAAATTTCATAATGTTTTAACAGAATACCAGAAGTTCGGGTATCTTCACACAAAATATAGTCTACTTCTTTCAGCACTTTTATGGCTCTGAAAGTCATATCTTCAAGGTTTCCAATCGGTGTTGGAACAAAATACAGGATTCCCGACATTTATATTAAGTTTAATCCTTCGCGGATTTAATTATAATTTCTCGAATAGATCTTTACAAAACTCTTCCAAACTTGGATCTCTTGCCCCCATCAAAAGTAGAACGGTTCCTTCTTTCATTTCGGGTTTCAATGCTTCCAACAAATTGTTTCTATCTTCCACAAAATGGGCATTTCTACCTTTATTTTTAATATCTTCAATTAAATCATTGGCAGAAATATCTTTCACAGCGGTACCTCCGGCGTAGAAAATTTCGCTCATCCAAATTTCATCCTGAGGTCTCAATGCGTCCGAAATTTCTTCTACAAAATCTTTTCTCAAAAACCTTGTTGGTCCATAACCATGAGGTTGAAACCACGCAATTACCCTATCTGCCAAAGGTTGACAAGCTTTGATGCTCGCCGCACATTTCGCAGGATTGTGTGCATAGTCGTCAATAACCCAAACTCCTTTTTTCTGTCCAAGAATCTGATGACGTCGATAAATTCCTTCGTATTTTGACAAACTTTCCGCACAAACTTTCAAATTTACTCCGATTTGGTGAGCTACAGCGATGGCTGCAGTTGCGTTTTCTACGGAATGTCTTCCGATGGAATTCATTTCGAATTTTTGATTTAGCACTTCAAAGCTTAAATGAAATCCATTTTGTTGAAAGTTTCCAGCAGAAAATCCGGCATTTTCATCTTCAAAACCAAAATCGTTTTTGGGGTTTGCTGACAAAGTTTTTGCCAATGTATTTGATTGATTTACAATAAATAAGCTCTTTGTGTTATTTTTAAAAATGGTAAACAATTCAATCAATTCATCAATTACCTGATGATCTTTATCGATGTTTAAAAGTAAACCGATTTCCGGCTCGTATTGAACCACCGAACCATCACTTTCATCCGCTTCGATGATCAACCAATCGCCTTTTCCAACGGCTGCATTTCCTATTTTTCCTTGCTTGATAATTGAGGTTAAACCCGCTCCGGAAATAATACTTGGTTCTAGCTTAGCATCGAGTAAAATTTGAAATAACATCGCAGAAGTTGTTGATTTTCCGGAAGTTCCTGCAACCGCTATTGTTTTTTTACTTTTGGCGATGATGGATAAAAGTTCACTTCTTTTAATAATTGGAATTCCGAGTTCTTTTGCTTTTTGAACTTCGAAAACCGTGTCCTCAATTGCTGTGGAAATGACTACCAAATCTGTATTTTCGGTAATTCCGCTACCGTCTTGAAGGAAACAAAGGATTCCTTCGTTTTCTAATTGAGTTTTTGTTTTGTTGTAGGTTTCGGGCAAGAAATAGCGGTCGCTTCCCGAAACATTTTTTCCGATTCCTTTCAGATATTGTGCAATCGCACTCATTCCCACACCGGCAACACCGATAAAGAATACATTCTGGAAATCGTTTATATTTTTAATCATTCTTTGATTTTCAGTACGTTATAGAAATTTATTTTCAACCAATCCCCAGAGTCTTTGCGCAAATTCGTCAACTTTATTCCAGTTTTTGGCGTAATAAACGTCGCTTAAATATTGTTTTGCATCTTCCAGATTATCATAAGAATTCAGCTGATCGATAGTTTTTTTCAGTTCATCAGGATCGCCATTAAAAAGATGTTTGGTGAACGCCACTTTATCATTCAAATCGAGTCGGAATTCAGGTTTTCTTTTTTCTGCTTCCATAAAATCAGTCGGAATATTGCTCTTCGCTATGCTTCCCGAAGCGATAATTTCCGGTTTTTTTTCAATAGATTTCTCTTCCAAATCTTGCAATGGATCTTGATCAAAAAGATTTTGAACTGCTTTTAAACCTTTGATATGAGCAAGTTTGAATTTCTTTTCCAATGAAGGTTGCTCCGTTCTCACCTCTTCGTGAACTTCTTTCGGCGGCATTTTTGCATCTTCTTTATGAAATTCTACAATTTTTCGGCGTCGCTCTTCCATTTCTAGAAATTCTTTTTCCTTTTGAGCAGCAATTTCATGATCATTATTCATGACTTCCGGTTGCGCAATTTCTTCCATTTTTTCTTCGTGAACAGGAGCTGGTTCTTTTTCAGTAGGCAGAACTTCCGAATGCTCAACCTCTACAATTTCATTAAGTTCCTTGGTGAAAATTACTTCCTCTTCGATGATATCTTCTTCAAATAAAGCTACTTCAGCATCAGTTTCATGTTGAGAAACTGCCTGATTAGAAGGTAATTCCATTTGCTGAAGTGGAATTTCCGGAGCCGGAGAAGGTTGACTGAGCAAATCAGCATTTTTCTCCAAAATCCTCAAAAAGGCGATGCGATCGGTAATTTCAGCAAACAAATCTTGCTTTGCAAGCAGTTCTTCTTTGGAATTTATCTTTGAAAGCGTTTCGAGAATACTTTTGGATTCAAAAAAAATTTTTTCCTGTATATCTTGAAGGTTTTGCATAGTTAAGCTATTAAATTTCCTTAATTTTGGTCTTTAAATATTACGGCTAAATTAACAAATGTTTTTAGAAAATACAATTAATCACGCAAAACAAAGCGGATGGATGGAAGTTATCTGTGGATCGATGTTTTCGGGAAAAACCGAAGAGTTGATTCGCAGGCTTCGACGAGCGGAAATGGCAGGACAAAACGTGGAAATTTTCAAACCCAGACTCGATACTCGATATGCGGAAGAAGAGGTAGTTTCCCACAATCAAAACAAAATAAGAAGTACTCCGGTAGAAAGTCCGAATGAGATTCTCCTTTTGGGATCAACTTGCGATGTAGTAGGAATTGACGAAGCGCAGTTTTTCGATGATAGCATTGTAGAGATAGCTAATCAATTGGCAAACAATGGAATACGAGTGGTAATTGCCGGATTGGATATGGACTTCATGGGCCGTCCGTTTGGTCCAATGCCCAATTTAATGGCGACCGCTGAATACGTAACTAAAGTCCATGCGATTTGCAAAAGAACAGGCAATTTGGCGAACCATTCGATGCGGATATCGACCAATAAAGACTTGGTACAACTGGGCGAAACTGAAAGCTACGAAGCGGTAAGCCGAAAAGTTTTCAATGAAGAATATCTGAGCAGAAATAAATAATGAACTATACTACCCAACAACTCTCTGAAATTACAGGGTCCGAACTGATAGGCGATGGACAACTGTTGGTAAAAAATATCGATTTCGATAGCCGAAATATCTATTCACCGGATAATACAGCTTTTGTTGCGATCACAACTTCTAAAAATTCAGGCGAAAAATATATTCATTCTGCAGTTGAAAAAGGAATAAAAATCATTATTGCAGAACATCAAATCCCTGAAATTGAGAATATCACTTGGATTTTGGTAAAAAATTCGGTTGATTTTATTCAAGATTTAGCGAAATATCATCTTTCTCAATATTCCTTAAAAACCATTGGAATTACCGGTAGCAATGGAAAAACCATTGTAAAAGAGTGGCTGTATCAAAGTCTTTTTGATGATTATAAAACCGTGAAAAGCCCGAAAAGTTTTAATTCACAAATCGGTCTTCCACTTTCCTTGTTACAAATCGGAAAGAATGACGAAATCGGCATTTTCGAAGTGGGAATTTCCAAGCCAGCAGAAATGGAGAAGATGGAAGAAATTTTCTCTCCAGAAATTGGAATTTTAACACATATCGGAGCGGCTCATGCTTCCAATTTTGAAAATGAGGAACAACTGATTCATGAGAAATTGAAGTTATTCAAAGATTCCAAAACGATTATTTTTAATGGAGATAATGAATTGGTTCACCGAAAAATACATGAATTGTATTCAAGTAAAAAATTAATTTCTTACGGGCTTCAAAATCATAATCATCTCTATATTAAAAATGATTGGACCGATCGTTCATCCTCTTTAGAAATTCAATATTTTGATGAAGAATTCAGGCTTTCTGCGCAACAGAGAGATGAGGCGACGCTTGGCAACGCGCTATGCATTATTGCAGTTTTAAAAGAATTTAATTTTCCGACTCCGAAAATTATTGACAAAATCAATGCGCTGAAATCCATTGAAATGCGACTTGAAAGTGTAAATGGCGTTCGCAACAATTTGATTATCAACGATTCGTATAATCTGGATTTAGATTCATTGAAAATAGCTTATCAATTTATTAAAGAATATAATAAGCCTAAGAAAACACTGATCTTAACTGATTTTGTAGAAGGTAAAAACTCAGAACAACTTTATCATGAAGTTGCGGACTTAACCAACCTGCAGCATTTCAGTAAAATATTCCTCATCGGTGAAGAAATTAACCAATACGAAAAACTTTTCGCAGCAGAAACTTATAGTTTTGATAACACCAACAAACTTACTGAAAGCCAACACCTTAATCAAATAGAAAACGAGCTCATTCTATTAAAAGGTGCCAGAAAATTTGAAATTGAGAAAGTAAAGAACCATTTAGAACTTCAGAAACACGACACGGTTTTGGAGGTGAATTTAAATGCAATTCTTCATAACATCAATATTCATAAAGGTTTGCTAAAGCCCGAAACCAAAATGATGGCGATGGTAAAAGCGTACTCTTACGGATTGGGCGGTTACGAAATTGCAGAATTCTTACAATATCATCACATCGATTATCTTGGTGTAGCGTATGCAGATGAAGGTGTTGATTTAAGGAAAAACGGGATTACGACGCCGATTATGGTGATGAATCCGGAGCAACACAGCTACAACATTATTATCGATTATAACTTAGAGCCGGAAATTTATAGTTTCCGCGTATTGGAATTATTTCATCAGCAGCTCATTCAAAAAGGAGTTAACAAGAAATATCCCATTCATATTAAACTAGAAACTGGAATGCATCGACTTGGTTTTAAGAAAGATGAATTGGATGAACTCATTGAAAAGTTGAAGTTGATGAATGTGAAAGTACAATCCATTTTCAGCCATTTATCTTCGTCGGACGTACCTGAAGGCGAAGAATATACTTTAGAACAAATTGACACTTTCACTAAAAATTCAGAATATTTAATGAAAGGACTTCAATACCACCCGATTCGGCATATCCTCAATACATCCGGAATTGTGAGTTATACTGATTATCAGTTTGATATGGTAAGAATTGGAATTGGTATGGTAGGAATTTCATCTAATCCCGAGATTAAAAAGCAATTAAAAAATGCAGTAACATTTAAAACCGTTATTTCACAAATTTCTCATGTAAAAAAAGGCGAATCGGTGGGTTATAGTCGGAGATATCAACCGGAAAAAGATACAAAAATTGCAACCATACCTGTAGGCTATGCCGATGGAATACCTAGATTAATCGGTAATAAAGTTGGGAAAGTTGGCATTCATAAGAAATTATATCCTATCGTAGGAAGCGTTTGTATGGATATGATGATGATTGATATCGACGATGCTTCTGCAAAAGAAGGCGAAGAAGTGATAATTTTCAATTCTAATCCAAGTTTAGAAGAATTTGCATATTATTGTAATACAATTCCTTACGAAGTTCTCACTTCGATTTCGAGAAGGGTAAAAAGAATTTATATAAAAGACTAAATGAAAAAACTCCTCCTTCTGCTTCTTGCAATTTTTCTCAATATTCCTTTATTTGCACAAGTTAAAGAAGGATTTATGGTGCCTTCGCATCCGAAAATTGGTTTATCACTTGCGGGCGGAGGGGCAAAAGGTTTTGCCCATATCGGGGTTTTAAAAGTTTTGGATTCTTTAGGAGTAAAAGTCGATTATATCTCCGGAACCAGCATGGGAGCGATTGTGGGCGGACTTTATGCATCCGGATATACGGGAAAAGAAATTGAGAAAATCGTACTCGATACCGATTTCTACAATATTATCGCCAACGAAAAGACCAGAAAAGAAACTACCTTCTTTAATAAATCCGTTGATAAATACATATTGAATTTGCCAGTAAAAAACGGAAAAATCAATGTCGTTCCAAAAGCGATATCAACAGGTCAGAAAAATATTTATCTGCTCAAAGAACTCTTTAAAAACGTTTCCAGTATTGATGATTTCTCGAAGTTGCCTATCCCTTTCATGTGCATAGGAACTAATCTGGAAAGCGGAAAGATGGAGATTTTCGAAAAAGGAGATTTGGTAAGTTCTATTATGGCAAGTTCAGCATTTCCGTCACTCATGGATCCGGTAAAAATTGGTGATTCCATCTATATTGATGGGGCAATGACGGTGAACTATCCTTCCAAACCTTTAAAAGACAAAGGAATCGACATCGTTATTGGAGTCGATTTAAGTCAAGGACTTAACACGAGAGAAAAATTACAGTCAGCGATTGATATATTAAATCAGGTGATTGATTATAGTATTCAGAAGGAAACGAAAAATCAATATCAATACACCAATATCAATATTCATCCCAATTTGGAGGGAATGAGCGCTACGAGTTATGATGCAAAAAAGGCCATTCTCGACTCCGGTTACGCTGAAGCGAAGAAATATATCCAACCGCTGTCTTTGCTTCCTAAAAATGAAGAAAGAGTGCTTCGTGCACCTTTAAACTCTGTTTATTCCAACGTTTATAAGATTGATAGTTTAATACTTGAAAACAATCATATTTTTAAGAAAAACTATGTGCAGGGAAAAATGAACTTGCGCGTTCCATCACTTCAAACCTATGGCGGCATCAATAAAATGATCGATAAATTATATGCTACCAATAATTACACGTTGATTAATTATGATATCATCCAGAAAGGCAATTACAATTTTCTCAAACTTACCGTAACAGAAGATGACACCCGCTTTTTCTTAAAATTTGGTTTGCACTATGATGAAATTTTTAAGACAGGATTACTGCTTAATGCTACTGCAAAGCGCCTATTATTCCGAAACTCGATTATTTCATTAGATGTCGTAGTGGGTGATAAACCTCGTTATTATTTCAATTATTTCATCGATAACGGCTATATTCCGGGAATTGGAGCTTATGCTTCCGGTATGACACTTGACCTTACCGACATCAATTCCACCGAATACGAAAGATGGAATTGGTTTCGAAATGAGTTGTTTATTCAGTCCATTTGGAGGGACAAATATGCTATTGGAGGTGGAATTAGTCATGATTATTTTGAGTCTAAATTTGCGGGAATTAAAACCTACTCCAATTCCAAAAATTTTGTGAATGCTTATGTTTTCATTAAAACCGATACGCAAGATGATAAAAGTTTCCCATCAAAAGGGCTATTCCTTCATGCAGAAGGTAAAGCTTTGGATTTGTTGAATGATCAACAAGAAGGTCGTACGGTACAGATGAAAATCACATCCCAACTCAATTTTCCGCTTTCACCACGATTAACTTTCCGTTTAGGATTATTTGGTGGAATTACCGTTGGAGAAGAACTTTCGAACTATTATCGTTACAGAATTGGTGGTATTTTCGAACAAAATTTAGGCAATTTTGTGAAATTAATGGGTTATGAATTCGGACAACTTGATACCCAAAACTTGCTTGTTGCAACAAATAGTTTACAATATAATGTTCACAAAAATTATTTCTTGACGGGACATTTCAGCATCGCTAATTTATTTAACGATGTAAAAGTGGATGACATTTTACACATCAATGAAACATCAGCAGGATTGACGGCAGGATACAAATCTCCTTTCGGACAGATCAAATTTAATTTTAGCAGATCTTTAACTCAAAATAATAATGTTTTCAGTGTAATACTGGGACATTGGTTCTAAAATTATGATACATTTCTTTTTTGAAAACATAGATAAATTTTCTCTTTCCGACAGAACTAAGGATTGGTTGATTAATCTGATCACCAATGAAGGAAAGAAAGCCGGAGAAATCAATTATATTTTCTGTGATGATGAATATCTGCTGAAAGTAAACCAAGACTTTCTTCAACATGATTATTACACTGACGTCATCACATTCGACTATGTAAAGGGGAAAACTATTGCCGGAGATATTTTCGTATCTTTGCCGCGCATTTCTGAAAACGCTGAAACCCATTCCAAAGATTTTAATGTTGAATTACACCGGGTCTTAGCTCACGGAATCCTTCATCTCTGCGGTTATAAAGATAAAACTGACGATGAGGTAAAAGAAATGCGCAATAAAGAAGACTATTATTTAAATATTTTATAGAAATAAGGTTGATCAATTGGCTTTTAACTTCATTTAAATTGATAAAAATGCTGTAATCAACCATTAATTTTATGAAAAATTAGATAATGTTTCACGTGAAACAATCAATACTAATCCGTTCTTATTAAAGATAAAATGATCAACGAAATATACGACGTAATAGTTGTAGGTGCAGGACACGCCGGTTGTGAGGCAGCAGCTGCAGCAGCTAATATGGGCTCGAAAACACTTCTTATAACCATGAATATGCAAACCATAGGACAGATGTCTTGTAACCCAGCAATGGGTGGTATTGCAAAAGGACAAATCGTAAGAGAAATAGATGCGATGGGCGGTTATTCAGGAATTGTTGCGGATAAATCTGCTATACAATTTAAAATGCTGAATCTTTCCAAAGGTCCGGCAATGTGGTCACCAAGAACCCAAAACGATAGAATGCAATTCGCTGAAGAATGGCGTTTAGCCTTAGAAAACACCCCAAATCTCGACTTTTTTCAGGATATGGTGAAAAGCCTTATCATTGAAAATAATCAAGTTGCAGGAGTAGTTACATCGCTTGGAATTTCTATCAAAGGAAAATCCGTTGTTCTTACAAATGGTACTTTCCTGAATGGTTTAATCCATGTTGGAGACAAACAACTCGGAGGCGGAAGAATGGGTGAACCAAGAGCCTTTGGCATTACCGAACAGTTGGTTTCTTTAGGTTTCGAAGCAGGAAGAATGAAAACAGGAACTCCTCCTCGAGTAGATGGAAGAAGTTTGGATTATTCCAAAATGAAAGAGCAAAAAGGTGATGAAAATCCTCAGAAATTCTCTTATACCGACACCCCAAAACTCACCAAACAACTCAGTTGTCATATTGTTTATACCAATGAAACGGTACACGATATTTTAAGAGAAGGATTTGATAGAAGCCCGATGTTCAATGGTACAATCCAGAGCATTGGTCCAAGATATTGTCCAAGTATTGAGGATAAAATCAATCGTTTTGCGGAAAGAAACCGTCATCAGTTATTTGTGGAGCCAGAAGGATGGAAAACTGTAGAAATCTATGTTAATGGTTTCAGTTCGTCATTACCTGAAGATATCCAAATTAAAGCCATGAGACACATTCCAGGATTTGAAAATGTGAAAGTTTTCCGCCCTGGATACGCAATTGAGTACGACTACTTCCCTCCTACTCAACTTTTTCATACGCTCGAAACCAAATTAATCGAAAACCTTTATTTTGCAGGACAAATCAATGGTACGACAGGTTATGAAGAAGCTGCAGGACAAGGTTTAATTGCCGGCATTAACGCTCATAATAAAGTACACGACAAAGGGGAATTTATCTTAAACAGAGACGAAGCATATATCGGAGTTTTAATAGATGATTTGATTACTAAAGGAACAGAAGAACCTTACAGAATGTTTACTTCCAGAGCAGAATACCGCTTGCTTTTAAGACAAGATAATGCAGATATCCGCTTGACTCAAAAAGCATTTGAACTAGGTTTAGCCAAAGAAGATCGACTGAAAAGAGTTCATGAAAAAATAGAAAAAAGCAATGAATTGGAACACTTTTTAAAAGAAACTTCACTGAAACCGGGAGTTATTAATCCTATTTTAAATTCAATCGAGTCCTCCCCTGTTGATCAAGCGTTTCGAGCTGCACAAATTCTTACCAGACCGAATATGAATCTTCATAAACTAGAAGAAATTGATTTCATTAAAGAAGTTACTCAACAATATGAAGAAGAAATCAAGGAACAAGCTGAAATCAATATCAAATACAAAGGATATATAGAAAAAGAGAAAGAAAATGTGGCAAAACTCAATCGATTAGAAACTATAAAAATTCCGGAAGATTTTGATTTTACGAAAATAAGCTCTCTTTCTTCAGAAGCCAAGCAAAAATTGACGAAGGTACAGCCAAAAACTATCGCTCAAGCTGGAAGAATCAGCGGAGTTTCACCCGCGGACATCAATGTTTTATTGGTTTATTTAGGAAGATAATTTTCTATTACAATTAAATGTTTCACGTGAAACCATTGATTTAAAACTTCAATATTCAACTATTGGAGTTTTCATTTTTAAATATGAAATTATATGAAAATTAAAGATCATTTCCTGTCACAGGAAACTTTCGAAATAAGAGAAACTCCGGTAAAAGGGCTTTACAAAACTCATCCGATTCCCGAAAATTTAGATACATATTACGAGAGTGAAAATTATATTTCTCATCATCAGGATTCGGGAAGTCTGAAAGAAAAACTTTATAAATTTCTTCAAAGATTTAATTTGAATTATAAAAGAAATATCATTGCCCAAGAACTCTATCGGAATGCCAGTGTATTAGATTATGGTTGCGGAGCCGGTGAATTTTTAAAATTTATAGAAGATGATTTCACCACTTTTGGATACGAGCCGAGTGATGCAGCAAGAAATTTTGCCCAAAAGAAACTTCAAAAAACCCAACTATTAAATGAAATCGATTCGATAGAAAACGGAAGTTTAGATGCAATTACATTATGGCATGTTTTCGAACATATCGAAGATCAGGAAAATATGTTGAAGAAATTTCATGACAAATTAAAGGATAAAGGATTACTAATTATCGCAGTTCCGAATCCGAGTTCTTATGATGCAAAAAAATACAAAGAATATTGGGCAGCTTATGATGTTCCAAGACACATTTTTCATTTCACAAAATCGGGTATGGAAAATTTAATGAACAATGAAAATTGGAAAATCAAAAAAATCAAACCTCTCCTACTCGATTCATTTTATATCTCCATGTTGAGCGAAAAATATAAAAAATCTCCTTTTTTTTGGATTAAAGGAATGATTTACGGAGCGATTTCTAATTTTAAAGGGTTAAAAAACTATGAATTTTCAAGTTTGATATACGTTATCGAAAAAAAATAGTTTTTCGATTTTTGACCAGTTTCTGAAGGTCAATTTTTTAGTAAAAGGAACATTTTTATCGAAAATTTAGAACCAATGCTTCGAAAAAATTATAAAAAAAAAAGTTTCCAAGGAATTTGAAAACTTTTTCTATTCTTAAAAATTAAATTAATTAACTAGTCGCTCCTTAAAATGTGTTTAACATATTGAATATTAGTGTTTTAATCAATATTTCACTTGTGTTTTCTTGCAGGCTTTTGTATCTTAGAGCCTTAAAACCTTGCAAATATGTTGGGAAAAAATCCAGAGAAACTGCCAGAATTATTCCGTCCTATGTTGATAGATTTTATTGATAATACGCACGAACTTGTTTTGCTTGCAGAAAAAGTTGATTGGAATTATTTTGAAAAAGAATTCGCCTCCCTATATTCCAAGAAAGGAAACGCAAGCCATCCGATCCGGTTTATGGTGGGCTGTCTGCTTCTGAAACACCTTTACAATTTG
>NZ_JASZ02000039.1 GCF_000735695.2 Kaistella haifensis DSM 19056 | reverse complement strand
ATACAAATGTTTCAGTAGCAAACAACCCACCATAAACCGAATCGGATGGCTCGGATTGCCCACTTTGGAATACAAGGGCGAAAATTCTTTCTCAAAATAATTCCAATCTATTTTTTCTGAAAGTAGAACAAGTTCATGCTCGTGGTCAATAAAATCCACCAACATTGGGCGGAATAATTCTGGCTTCTTTTCTGGATTTTTCCCCAACATATTTGCAAGGTTTTAAAGCTCTAAGATACAAATTCTTGCAATAAAAAACAAGCTATTTTAAACCCAAAATACTAATAATCAGTAAATTATAGGTGGTTTAAGGAGAGACTATTTAAAATAACAACAGGAAAAACATTTAAAGAATTTCCAGAATTTTATATTAATTCTCTTTCAAACTAATAATAGAATTAGGCTGTCATTTTTTGTGGCAGCCTATTTATTGTTAAAACATTTTCAGATAAGTTTATTATTAGTCGCAAAAGATAATGCTTCAGTTATATTTTGAACATCTATTTTTTCAAACAATTTTCTTCTATGAAATTTAACCGTATCGGCAGAAAGAAACATTTTTTCAGCTATCTCATTAATGGTTAAACCTCTTGCATACAATCTGAGAATCTCTAGTTCTCTTTCTGATAGCTTTGCTTTTTCTTCTGATTTCCATTTATTACTTTCCAAATTAAATTTCCAAAAAAAATCGGAGCCATGCTTGTTTATAGTTATGTTTCCAGAAGTATGTTTGGTTGATAAAGCAACAATACACATTGCCTTCCAAATCTTTCCTTCCGTCGTAAGGAATAGTGGTGTTAGCTTATGGTTTATAAGTATGGCTTTACCTTTTTCATTGATAATATGAAAGTCATAAGATATTGTATATAATTTCCTTTCTTCAAGAGGTAATTTCTCATAAAAATCAAATCCCACTTCATTTATCTTAAATAATAAGTTTAAATCATCTGGCTTTACACTTCTAAAGTAAAAACCATAACCTAATGCCTCTACTTGTTCAGGCTTTAATCCACATAAAAAAAGAGGATTATCTGAAACATATTCAAATGATTTTTTTTGATAATCTATCACATATATACTTTTATAAGTAATTCTTGTTAAAGCCTGTATAATGTCTAAGTATTTTCCTGTTTGTACAAAGTCGTCAGTTGTAATATTTCCCACAGTATTTTTTTCCGAAAAAAAATTATGTAATTCATCCATAATAATCCGTACTACCTTAAGTGTTTTTATTTAATGTTTTCACACAAATCTACACAAAAGTGTAGCAAATTCCTAAGTGTAGTCGAATAATTTTACCAAAAAATAAAAAACATGGATGCAATACATTATTACAGTTTGGATAACAAATACTTATATGAACTGGCAAAATTTGTAGTTGAAGAAAATTATAACCATCACGCACCGAGCGAATCAATGGAGTTTCAAGATGAAGTAAACTTGGTTTACGCAGAGGAGAAACAATTAAATAATTCTAAAATATTTGCAGCTAAAAATGATAATGGCTCTATGGTAGGTTCTATTAGAGTCTTACGATGGAATTTAGTCGATCAATTGCCCACGCAAAAATTATTCGACATAAATCCATTAACAATTGAGAGTAACTCAAATAATGCAATATATCATATTGGAAGATTTGCAGTGAAACAAGGAATTGATAGATCAGGTTTCGTTGTTTTCAAAACTTTAATGACTTATGCAATTAATGAAGTTTGTAAATACGAAAATTCTTTTGCTTTAGCAGAATGTGATGCTAAACTACTAAAAGTAGTAAAGCTTTTAGGTATTCAAGCTCACGTAATTTCTGATTCTATTTATTATTTAGGTTCAGATACGATACCAGTATTACTACCGTATAAAGGTTTAAAAAAAATTTTAGATAAAAATAAACATTTGATAATGTCCAAATCTGATGAGCTACACAGGTATTGGACGATTTGCTAGTTTTCAACTTGGTAAAAGTGTTATGATTGAAACAGTAGGTTTTTCCAGCAGTAAGAATAATTACAGTAAAGTTCAGATTCCCTTACATTTCGATATGTTCGGTAAAAATTTAAATGTCTCTGAAATTGATATAGATTCAAAAGAAGAAACACTGTCCGGTAAGAAGTATAATACTTATTACAAAGTTGAAATTTCTGAATTTTATACTTTTTTGATAACTGATAAAGAACCCAAAAAGAAAATAATTGATAAATTCCTTAAGGACAATATTGCGGATGCTATATTTGAAAAATACCCTCTGAAAATCTTCAATAAGGAAATTACATTTCATATTAATGGTGTCAAAATTGAGCCTTCACAGTTTATAATTGGCAATCCTGTCACAAAAATCTACCCTTATGTAGATCTTAAAGGTGTGGAACATAAAATTGTTTTTAATTTTATTAAGATCAAGAAAGTTGACAAAATAAAAGTATTTCTCACAACAAATAATGCCGGTATTCAGACCATTGCTAACAGTTTTGAATTTGATGCAGCATGGTTAAGTCCGAAAACGGGTGGATGGTATATCTACATTGAGTCAAACACTTTGCCAACCGACCTCTACAGAAATGTTGATTTGGACGATATGGATGAGGACTGGAAAAATTACAGACCTTTTATCAAAGATCATATCTCCTCATTTTATAAATCGATAAATGCGGAATTTGACAATTTTTCACAAAAATTGAAAAGCGATGAATATTACCCTTTTAAAGAGAAAACCAGTAGCTCGCAATCTAAAATTGTTGTCTTTGACAAACTTGCCTATCTAGTAGAAGATAAATATCATTTACTAAATGAAAATAATAAGCTGAGAGAAATTATATATCCACTTATTGATAGAACAATCTCTAATGGGGAATTAGAAAATATACTTAAGAACATCCTTCATCTTAACACAAAAACCATAACGAAATTTTCAGAATTATTGCAAAGGACCGACTTAGAAAACGTCATTGAATTTTCAGATAAAGTTGCACGGAAAATTGAAGATCTAGAATTTTTAGAAAAATTAGTTTACAGTGAAATTTCCAAGAATGTAAAAGAAAGAAAAGAGCTGCACAAATTTCTGGAGAAAATGCTCTGGATATTTGGTGAAGAATATAATGACACTACTAAACTTCTGTCTGACAAAAATCTTGAAAAAAATCTTCTTCAGTTACGAGATGACACGATGACTTACAAAGTATCTAAAAAGGATGATAACGCAGAAAAAGTTGAACGGTCTCTTTCATCAATTACTGATCTTTTTTTATACAATGAAAGAATAATAGACCATAAGAAAAGAGAGGTATTGGTTGTAGAATTGAAGGCACCAAGAGTCAAAATTAGCCCTAAAGAATTAGAGCAGGTAATGAAGTATGCAACAGAAATTGATAAACTTAACTCAATCAGCAAAAATGTTAACTTTAAAATTTTACTGATAAGTTCTGGAATTAATTCAGACGCCGAATATAGATTAAATGGTAGTCGCCAAAAAGAAGATAATCCTTATTTCTATTTTAGAAATGAAAATAAAAATGTTGAAATCTGGGTAATGAAATGGTCTGAACTTATAGAGAATGTAAGAAGAAAACTTCAGTATATGTCACATATATTACATACTAAAGATGTAGATGTACATGAAAAAGCATCAAGAGATTTTGCAGATATTGAATTCGGCAAATATAACTCTACATTAAAGAAAGTAGCAATGTAACAATGCTATCAAATTTACAATGCTAGACCTAAATAATAGATGGCTAAACAAGTGGAACATCATATCAGAGATTGGTTGGTAAATCATCCTGAGTTCATTGAGAAGGGACTTCAGGTGATAGATAAAGAACATTATCTTCCAGACTCAATTGGCAGTAATGGATTTATAGATATTTTATGCAAAGACATCTATAATAATTTTGTTATAATTGAAATTAAAAGATCCGATCCCGCAGCTCGACAAGCATTTACAGAAGTATTCAAATATGCTGAACTGATTCAAAATAATTACAATGCACGTAATAGTGAGATTAGAATTATAATCGTTTCAACTCATTGGGATCAGATGATACGTGCATTTTCACATCTTTGCTTTAAGTCAAATTTTTCATTAACTGGTCTCCAAATTTTTATTGATGAAGAATCTAAAACCCCCGTAGCCAAAGAAGAAATATCTCCAATATCTTCCAGAACTTTCTCCAGAAAATTTATGTCTTCACAGATCATATACCTTTTTCACGATCAGGACAAGCGTATAAAGGCCAACAAAGAACTTAGTAAAAAGTTACAAAACGCAAATTTTCCAGATTATGTAACGGTTGATCTAAATGCACCCAATAAACGTGGGTTTTATCCTTATGCGCTAAGCATTGCATTTCAAAGATTTTCTAAAAATGAAATGCTGAATTTTATATCTCTTTTGAAAGGAGAAAAACATTTGGATATGACAGAAGACGAATTTGGAACAGAAGGTGCATATCTATTTGATTTGGAACAGGTATTTATCATTTCTCTCGAAATGCGCGAATATATTGATTCTTTTGAGTCAAGTTCAGGAGAAAAATTTGACAGTGTTGTAGGAGTTCAGAATTGGGAAATTGAATCGATAAAAAAACATGGCATATTTAATTCTGACCCCAGATACACTACGGAGTTACTACTTAAAGAACTTAAGGGCCATGATGGTAATAGTTCTAATAAATTTGTAGGATTTTCAGAATCAAATCAGAAAAAAAGAATACAAGAAATTTATTCCGAGTGCCAATACTCTTTAAATCATACTCCTCATTGGCAATCATGCGTAAACTTCATTCTTTCTCAAATGATTAATTCCAAAGAAAAATATAAGATCATCATCGATATATATAATCCTGATTCTATAGTCGCAGCATTATATTTTGCCCTTACAAAAGGTAATCCTGAGTATCTTCCTAAATTTTTGCTTATTATCGATTATCCTGATATTAAAAGAACCGAATTTTACTGTGGTGATATATACTCTTCTGGAATAAAACCAAAGATGACAATGTTCAGTTCAGATAACATTGACGAGATTAGTAATGAAATTTTTGATTTCCAAATTTTTCCTGAGAATGAAATAATTGCAAAGAAAATGGGACTGATCTATGCAATCAAAGAGACTGTATTTGTTGACAGCATTGAAATTTCGGACAAATTTATTGTTTTGAAAAAAAATACTACTGAATATGTTAACAAGCGATATCCTTCCATTGAACAATATGTCATTTCAAATCAATATGAAATTTCGACAATGATAAAAAATCTAGGTTACGTTTATAAGGAATTTTAAAAAATATTTCCGATAATAAAAAATTTTATCATTTTTGGCAGTAAAATTATTTAGGAAAACACAATTGGAAGTACCACATAAGAAAGATTAAGTAACACTCCCGTTTATAACAATTATAATAATGTTTAAATGTATTAATCAGCTGAAAAATTAACATTACTTGGTTATATTCTTAGTTTTTTTTGGAATAATTTCTATCAGCAACAATCCTTTCAGCAACATCTAATTACCTAAGAACTTATTGCAATTTTCTTTTTGTCAATAAATTTTTGTTTTAATTCCATCATATCCTCACTGACTTTTTTATCAAGTATTTTCGCATAATGCTGTGTCGTCTTAATACTTTTGTGACCTAGCATTTTACTAACACTTTCAATGGAAACCCCGTTGGATAAAGTAACAGTTGTTGCAAAAGTATGGCGTGCAATATGATAAGTAAGTTCCTTTTTGATTTGGCATAAATCTGCGATTTCTTTTAAGTAAGAATTCATTTTCTGATTACTCAAAACAGGTAACAGACTTCCCGAAACACCACAATGCGGATGTGCTTTGTATTTTTCAATGATTTCTTCAGCCTGCAGAAGTAAGGGAATATTTGATTGTGCTTTAGTTTTCTGTCGGGAGGTAAATATCCATTTATTACCATCGATTCCCACACCAATATTCGAACGTTTTAAGTTCTTAGTAGCGATATAGGCCAGACCAGTATAGCAACTGAAGAGGAAAATGTCGCGAACTTGCGCGATTCTTTCGATTTCAAATTCTTTATTCGCCAGATTGAAAAGTTCCTGCTCATCCAGAAAATCTCGTTTCACCTCAATAAATTTAGAATCATAGCAAAGAAACGGGTCGTAAGTCAGCCACTTATTCGCCAAACAAATCCGGATTATCTTACCAAAATTCTTAATGTATTTTACCGCAGAGTTATTGGCGCAGGATTTTTCGGTGCGCAGAAAAAATTCAAAATCAGAAATAAACGGGTGGTCGATTTCCGTAATCTCAATATCCGAAACATTAAACTTCCATTTCAGAAACTCTTCTGTATGGCTTAAACAGGTTCTATAGCGCGTTAAAGTTCCTTTTGCATATTCTTTACCAACTAACGCCTCCATTCGGTTATTATGGTCTTTAAAAACAGATATTAACATTCTACTTTTACTATTTTTCCCTGTCAGTTTGTTTTTTAGAATTTCGCTTGTAATTGTTACACCATCTTTCATTAATTCATGATGAGCATTATGTACCTGTTGTTCAAAAGTTTTAATATAATGGTTTAACATTTTAACTGCTTCTGTATGACCACTTACCTTTTGCCCTTTCGAATTCCACTGAGAAGGTTTTACGGTTCTTTTGACACTGATTTCTGTAGCTTGCCCATCAATAGTAATTCGAAGGTAAATAGGGCATTCTCCATTAGCATTTTCTTTGGATTTTTTCACATAAAAAAGCAAGCTGAAAGTCTGGGTCATTTTACTAATATTTTAAGCATTAAATTTAAAATTTCAGAAAACCGTCTACAAGATGTTCACTTTCTAAACAAGTTCGTAGTAAGGCTTTCAGAGAATTTCAGTGACCCTTTTTTCATTTGGGCATAGGTCACTGAAAAGGTCACTGCACACACTCGAAAAAAATCCAAAATTTGGTCTGAAAAAATAATTTTAAAATCAATTTTCCATCGCTCGTTTAGATTTTTTCCAGTGACCTATTTTTGAAACCGAAATAGGTCACTGAATAGGTCACTAAAATTATGTGCGAATTTGTTGCTCTTTGATATCAGCATAAAAAGAAAAATGCCGTAAAACCTATGTTTTACAGCATTTTGTACTATTTTGATTTAATAGTTGCGATCCGGACGGGACTCGAACCCGCGACCTCCGCCGTGACAGGGCGGCATTCTAACCAGCTGAACTACCGGATCAATTTTTTGAAGATAAAATTGTAAATCTTTGCGATCCGGACGGGATTTGTACTTTTTTAGAAAAAGCGCTATCCATAAGCTTTATGCTGTTTCCTTGTTTAGTAGGTCACCGAATAGGTCACTTTTATAAACAATTTAGAGAGCGTCGTTTTTACTGGTGCAAATATAGCTCATTTTTAATTATTCGCAAATGTTCAGATCATTTTTTTAAAGTATAGTAAGCAACCACCAGATAATCAAGTCATTTTTTTTATAATTCGCTCTCCTATTTTGTTATAACCAGAAATTTCACATGATATAACCGATCGTCCTTTTCTTAAATTTTTGAGAAATCCTACCTTATAATATACAGTACACTCTTGTTAGAATCCTTAAAAATTTCTTCAAAAGCAGAAAAAGGAATATTATTATCTTTTGAAATTTTTTCTCCTATTTTACTCAATTCTTCAACCAATTGCTGTTCATTGTATTTTTTCAAATATGATGAAGGAAATAATCTAAGACAGAAATTGCTGAAATTTCAGCAATTTCTGCAATCGTATAAAGAGTTGGATTTGTAATCATTACTTTTTCTTTTTCACAAACTCATTAAACTCAAAAATTTCTTTGGCTTCCTCGTCCCAGTTTTTTCTTGGTAATAGTTGAAGCGTGACAAAAACATCTTTCTCCTTATTATAGGAATCGATACGCCCTAGCCTTCCTCCATAGTCGATTTCAGCGTGCTTATAAATAGAATAAGGTAAAATAGAGTCGGTTGGATAAATGTAAAATCTTGAGAAACTTTTGGCGGAGTTCACACAGATACTCAATGGAAATATTTAGAAGTTAAATCCAGTACAGGCAATAGCTTTATTATTAGCAACAATGAAGTTTCTGTAGGAATTGAAAATAAGGAGAACTATCATTTAGCACTTGTGAATGGTCATGATATTTGTTTTGTTGAAGACTTCTTTTTAAATGAAGCAAGGGTATCCGAGTTTAATACATTAAGGAATAGTGCTTCCATTAGACCACTTGATTTTGAAGTATATTATAAACTCCCAAAATCATAAGTATTTCAGCTACTCTATGAATTCTAAAAACCAAATTACTTAGTATAAATTCAGGGAATAAAATTAAATTTATTGAGTTGATTAAATTCATTTTCATCAATTATTTTTTCAATCATGCCATCCTGCAAAAATGCAATATTGTCGCATGTATGAAATAATGTTTCAATAATATGAGAATTGATGATGATGATTTTGTTTTTAGATTTCATATCCTTTATGACATCATACAGAACATGAACACCTTCAAAGTCGATCCCATTAAAAGGTTCATCTAAAATATTTACAGGCTTATCCAATAAAAGAACTCCAATTAAAGCTAGTTTTTTCTTCATTCCGGTTGAATAAGTATCGACGAATTCATCAAGGGGAAGATTAAAGAGGGAATTATAATTTTCGGCAGCAGAAATATCAGCAGAAAAATAGTTTAAATATTCTTTACCTGTAATATAAGGATAGAAATAATTAGTTGTTTCTAAATAAGCAATATCTTCTCTATTCAACTTTTTCCCTTCCCATAATATTTCCCCGGAAAAATTTAATGCACCAAATAACGTGTTAAATAACGTTGTTTTTCCTGCTCCGTTCTTTCCCACCACTCCAAGAACATTGTTATTAATCTTATCCACTGAAATAGATAGATTTTTTAATATATAATTTTCTGAATATTTAACATTAATATTTCGGATTTCTAACTGTCTTTTAGGAACTAAAGCAGGTTCAAAATCCCCATTCCGGTCTCTGGGAACCTTGATTTCAGATTCTCCAAAAGAGGATTTTATTTTTTTTGTTCCGTGACCGTTACGGTAATTTCCGTCTTTGGTCTTTTCATGCTTTTCGTTGTCCAGATGGGCATCGAGTTCAGCGTTCAGCATGTGCTCTACGGCACTTTTATGCAATTGTTTGAAGAAAGACGTCAAGTCTTCTCCACTTTTAAAAGATTTGTAAAATTCTTTGTTGCTTAATAATTCTTCTTTGTCGATCATAACTGTATAAAGGTTTAAAAATAGTAAAAAGTTATTTCCGGAAAATTTCCGGGCTTGTAAGGGCCCGAAATTTTTCAGAATAACTTTTCAACTTACACAGTTAGTGGGACGCTACCCTGAAGTGTAAAATTCAACGTTAGTTATTCGATTGAACTTTTGTGCTTCGATTGCCGTAACATCTCCAAGCCGAAAACCTTTAGAGGGACTATTTTTAACAACCGTTTATAAATTGACCAACAGAAAACAAATATAAATTGACGATAATACTCATCCTTCTCATCAGCTTCTTCGCTTCTCTTATGAGGTCAACTTTCGGTTTTGGAGAATCTCTTATTGCAGTACCCTTATTTTTACTTTTCCTGCCTCTAGAAGTAGCCGTTCCATTATCGGTAATGCTGTCGATTGTTATCGCATTGGTTATCGTCATTCAAGATCATTCAAAAATTCATTTTCAAAGTGCAAAATGGTTGGTATTATATGCATTACCTGGCATACCATTGGGTTTATTAATCCTTATCTACTGCAACGAAACATTTGTAAAAATAGCTCTTGGACTTTTAATTATACTGTATGCGCTCTATTCATTGTTCAACAAGAAAACAAAAACAGGAATACAACAAAACAATAAATTTTGGCTCTTCATTTGTGGCTTTTTGTCAGGTATATTCGGAGGTGCTTATGGGCTGAACGGACCGCCATTAGTTGTTTATGGCAATTTAAGCAATTGGACTGCAAAGCATTTTCGGGCGACTTTACAAGCGTACTTTTTACCTGCGAGCTTAATTGGAGCCATTGGATACTATGCAAAAGGACTGATCACCACAGAAGTTAATCATTATTTCCTGCTTTCATTGACAACAGCGATCCCCGCGATATTTTTAGGAAGATATTTAAACCATAAACTGAACGATCACTCATTTTTCAAATATGTTTATTGGAGCTTAATCGGAATTGGTTTGATTTTAGTCTTGAACACACTGAAATGAAAATAAAACAGTCCATAGCAACTAAGCCTTCGGTCTGTTCTCTTCGTTCAGATAGTTTTGCCCAACGGGCAAAAAACGGAAGTTAGATTGGTAAGTGGTCTACTTTTTTGACAGTTTGTAAATATAGTTTTTTCAATTGAAATTTGCACCTGCCAACCGAAACGGAATCAGGCTCTGCTGAGGAGCAACCTGAGAGGGATAGATTGACCGACGAAATATAGTTTTCAAGGGCACTGCTTTTTGCGGTGCTTTTTTCTGAATTATATTTCAGAAGTTCATGCCTTAAAAAAACCTTATGCTGCCTCATATTCCGATGGGGTTTTAAAGTCCAGTGCTTCGTGCGGACGTTCATAATTGTAGTCTTCTATCCAGCGTTCCGTAAGGTCTTTTACATCCTGAAGGGAGAAAAACAGGTTGGCGTCCAGCACATCTTCTCTGTAGGTTTTGTTGAAACGCTCGATAATGGCATTCTGCTGTGGCTTTCCTTTTTGGATTTTAACCCATTCAATGTTGTTTTTATCCAGCCAATCCTGGAAAAGGCCCGAGGTAAACTCCGGGCCGTTGTCCGTGCGTATTCCCTTGGGCTTGCCGTGCTTCTCAATCATGCGCTCCAAAAAATGGATGACCGCTCTGGACGGCATGGATGTACGCGCATCAATCCCCAGACATTTTCTGTTGTACTGATCAACAATATTCAGCGTTCGAAATCGGGATCCCCTCGCCAGTGCGTCACTCATAAAATCCATTGCCCATTCCTCATTACGCTCCAAAGGTACAGCGATGGGATTGGCAGGATTGTCAAAGCGTTTCCTTTTCATTCTTTTGTAAAGCGAAAAACCATACTTCTGATAGACCCTTCGGATTTGCGAAGAACCGTACCCCGGGTACTTTTTACAAACCTTCACGATGACTTTCTTGCGTCCCAGCCTGCTGGTTCCCAATATCGAGGTGATGGCTTCTCGAAGTTTTTCATCTTTTTCGGGCATCCGTTTTTTATAATATTTTGAGGTTCTTGAGCGTCCCATTACGCGGCACACCTTAGCATAACTTATCTCCGGTCTTTTCTCCCGAATATAAGCAATACAACGCTCCTTCTGATAAGGTGTTACCACTTTTTTGAGTTGACCTCCTTTAAAATATCGATGGAAATCTGCTGGTCCGCCATTCAATAAATATTTTGAAAGTGTTGTAAATTCTTTTTTAAAAAGAGAAAACTTCAATTTGCTTGATAATAATTTGCCTGAACTAAAATATGTTTCGCGCAACGCGAACCGATTTTTATTCAATTATCTTTCTTCAGCAAGAACTTATTTAGACCACTCAGAAAAATACTTAAAAAATAAATACGGAAATAATTCTACTCAATTTAATAGCTTTAAAAGCTATACAAGCAGTTTATTTGACAATTTCTTCGAATATAGATTCATTTATAAATTGAGAAATTACGCACAACATTGTGGACTTCCGATAAACAGTATTACGTTTTCAGTTGATAACAAAGACTTGCTTAAACGAACAATAAATTTAAACCCCTTATTCTTAAAATCAGAACTAAAAAAAAATTACAAAGAGTGGGGACAAAAAATAAATGAAGATTTTGATTTTCAGCCGGAAGAAATTAGTGTTAGACAAATAATTGGAAATTATTACAAAAATATTAAAGATTTAAATGATGAATTTATAATAATAGAAAAATTGTCATTAGATAAAAGTGTAGAATATTTAGAGAATTTTCAAAAGGAAAATTATTCTCATCTTAATGTAAACGAATCAACTCAATGTTGTGTTTTTTATGATTTCATATTAAAATATCTAGATTCTTATGAGGGTTCTAAATTCTCAACATTTGTCTATCCTAAAGAAATGATTGAAACAATAAAAAACTACCGCCAATAACTAAACTTTTGTTTTGTCTGCAAGACAAGAAATGAAAGGCTGGCTATTATAGATAGTAAATTCTGACGAGAGTTGGGATTTATTGTTTTAAAGCGTGGCTGACACAATTGTAGTTATAAATGATTGCGCATTGTAATAGCTGCAAGTTATTTTAGCTAATTTCAAATGTTTAAAAACAAATAAGTGGATGTTTTTAGGTCGTTGTAGAATTTGAAAAGTTGCGTATATTTGAGAGTTAGCGGTAACCCAAAAAACGACACGCCCCCGACAAAACGACAGAAAAAAGTAAAGAAAAAATATGTTAGGACTTAGAACAACAATTTATAAGGTTAACGACATTCAGAAAGCGACTGAATGGTATTCAAAAGCGTTTGAAACAAATCCGTATTTCAATGAGCCTTTTTATGTTGGGTTCAACATTAAAGGTTACGAATTGGGACTTCAACCCGAAGAAAATCCGACTTTGAATAAAATTGAAAGCGTGGTTTCCTATTGGGGCGTAGAAAATATTCAAGAAAATTTTGACCGACTAATTGCATTAGGAGCGACTGAAAATGAAAAACCATACCATGTCGGTGGAGAAATAATGACAGCCACCCTAAAAGACCCTTTTGGAAACATTATTGGTTTAATTTACAATCCTCACTTTCAACTAACTTAATGGCTTCCGACCAAAATTTTGTAGACTTTGTTTTAGAACAAATCAAAAATGCAGGAGAAGTAATCGCTAAAAAAATGTTTGGCGAGTATGTACTTTATGCTGACGAAAAATTGTTCGGACTGATATGCGACAACAAATTATACATAAAGCCTACCAACTCAGGACGACAATTTATAGAAAATGTTGTTGAAGTACCACCATATAAAGGTGCAAAACCATGTTTCTTGATAGAAGGCAAAATCGAAGACGGAGATTGGCTAAGTGAGTTAATTAGAATTTCGCTCAAAGAATTTCCAGCACCAAAACCGAAAAAACAAAAGAAGAAATAAACTCGAAATCAAATGGGCTACAGCTAATAACTAAGCTTTCGTTTTGCCTACAAGACAAGAAAATGAAAGGCTGTTGAACAAGAACCTCCTACTCTCCGAAGTCTCATGACTTTGGAGTTTTCAGAAAATCCTAATGGAAGTTGGCTGTTTAATATAAATAAGATTTTAAAATCGAAAAATCTCTCCTTTTAATTGATACTGTTTTTCGAGAGAAGGTCAAGCTTATCTTAAACATAGTATATTTGAATCTGAGCAGTTTATTTAAACATAACAACACTTTATATAAAATTTATTAATGAACGAAGAAGAAATTAGGGGAAAATTACTGTTGCCATTTTTAAATGATTTAGGTTTCAATGTTTCTGAAATCTCATTAGAAAAATCGTTTACAATAAGACTTGGAAAATCTCAACATACAATCAAAGGTAGGTCAGATATTTTATGTAAAGGAAATGGAAAAAATTTATTTATTATTGAATTAAAAAATGATTCAATTTCTATAACTCAAAATGATATTGATCAGGGTATATCATATGCACGATCTCTTGTGGATGATATAGCCCCCTTTACCATAATTACTAATGGGCACACAACAAGAATTTTTGATTCAGTATCGAAAGTTGAATTAACAGGTCAAAAAATTTCAGAACAATCATCTTTTTGGAAAAATGATTATACTCTCTCAACAGATGAAGAATTAAGAATAAGGTATGAGGCACATAAAAAATTTGTTTCATTCTCACCTGAAAATTTAAAGTTATTTTGTGAAAATCAGGTTCAAGATAGAATGGGACCAATTATAGGAGCTATCAATACTCCCACTTCTGAATTTGTCAAAGAACTTTATTGTCAAAGACAAGATTTACTTTTTGCTTTTAATCATTTTCTTAATTCCGATGCAAAAATTTTCAGTGTAGTAGGTTCTGCTGGTGTTGGAAAAACAAATGTAATTTGTTCATTAACTCTTCAAAACTTAGAAGATAAATTTGTTTTTTTTTACAATGCTTCAATAATTAATAAATCACCATTAGAACATATTGCGCAAGATTTGAATGGTGTTTTTTCCAGTAAAAGTGATAGTGATTTAGTTTTAAAGAAACTTGATGAATTAGGAAGATTTGTAAATAAACAAGTTCTGCTATTTATTGATGCGATAGATGAAAGTATTAATCCAAATATTTCACTCGAATTGAGTGAGATTGCTCTTGCTTGTAGGAATTTAAGTAACGTAAAGTTATGTATTAGCTGTAAATCAAATATTTGGGATAATATCTTAAAAATAAATGGAACGCCATCACATTTATATGAAGAACTGAATAAATTTCCAGAAATAACTAATAAGCCTTTTGGTAAAGTAGGTTTCCTATTAGAAGATTTTACTGATGAAGAAATGGAAAGTATTATTCCAATATATAAAAGGGTTTTTGGTTTTAAAGGCAATATTTCAAAAGAATTATTAAAAGAATTACGAAATGGATTTTTCTTGAGGATATTTAGTGAAGTTTATAGCCATAAACAAATACCAGATAAGATTAATGATAAAGAGCTAATAAAAATATACATCAGACAATCACTTGAAAAAACGGAACTAAGTTTAGGTGTAGAAAAAGGGTTTAGGATTATATCAGAAATCGGAAAAATATTATTGAATTATGATTATACATCATTAGAAGCTTTTGAAGATGAGGGATTGGATGCGAGTAATTTGCTTAGAAAATTAAATTTTTCAATTAAAGAGAATCTGCCTGAAGAGTTATTTGCTAGAAATATCCTTATTAAATCTAACAAAGAGGATTCTTATAACATATCTTTTTACTATTCCAAAATTCGAGATTACATAATATGTTTTCATAGTTGCACTTTAGACAAACTAAATGATACTGAATTCTATAATATACTTGAGAAATTTTATCAAAATTATATTGGACAGAGTGCCATCGATTTTTATATTGAAAATGCCAGTCAATCACATAGGTTTACATTGGCGAGGTTTAAAGAAGATAAAGCTCTTCAATATGTAAAAAATTATAATTCGTATTTAGATGAGAATTTCAAAAATTTCAAAAAATTATTCGATCCAAGAACTGAGGGAGAAATTGGAATAATACTCCCAAAAGACCTTTTAAATGATGATGGTTATGCATTATTTCATGTAAAATCAGATACTAATTCAAAAAGTTTGCTTCAATTTGAAGATATGAAAGGCGTATTCTTTGACGTAGATTGGAATTATTTTTCGAAATTCGGTGTACAATCGGTTCATGGTAGCAATCGTTCTTTTTTAATTGCTAATCAAACTAAAATTGTAAAACAAAATCTATTTAAACAGCTAAAAGAAATAATCCAAAAGGGCAAACTTACGACATACAATTCTGATATATTACTCCTGGAACAAGTCTCGTTGATCCTTTATTACTATCATAAAAAATTAGGCTATGACTTAAAATTAAATGATTATTATCTCCCAAGATTTGAATTAATTTATCCAATTGATTTAAAGGATTTGCGAGATAGAATATACAAATTTAGAGCATCTTATCATTATAAAAATAGAGAAGCGTTACCTCCACATTTTGTGGAAGAAAAAATTAAAAAAGCTTTAAAATTGAACCTTGAAATTCCCAAATTAACTACTATTGGGGATTTTCCACCTTTTGAAGAATTGTTTAAAATGGTCAATGTGTTATTGGAGAGAGGGTTTAATAAAATTGAAAGTCATCATTTACCATATCCTGATTTTTCTATAGTTGAAGCAAAAGAATTTTATGAGCAGGATAGAAGACAAAATCTAAATCAAGTAAGAGTTTTTCAATACAGTCCAACACAAGCAAAATTATATATAGAAACTTTTTTCAAATATTTAGAATCTTGTTATCAGAAGTTTGTAGAAGATAATTTTCCAACCATAAAAAATGAATTCTCATTTTATACAAATTGTCCCCACGAATACTTTTTTTATATGAAAGATATGGATGTTCTTAAATGGGGTCGATTTGGGTATCGTCCTTCTCGGTCTGGAAATATAAAATTTTATTATGATAATAAATCTTTAGATCAAGCTTTTGATGAAGACGGAGTGTCTATTTTGAGACCTTTTTCACTTGATGATATTCTTTATGTTGATTACCACCACGATAGAATTCAAACAATTGATAGAATAAATACTAGAGAAGTTGATAAATTTTGTGTGATTAGAAATTGGATTTATACGCTACTTAAAAGTGATATGGAAAAGCTTTTTAAAGAAAATGAAGACTAATTTTTAGAGTTACTTTTCAAAATAAATAAAATAAGTATGCAATTCTTTTTTCCACATACAGCCGAAGAAAAACTTAACTCATTAAGTGAACGATTAAAATATTTGGCTCGTAACAAAGATGGAAAAAACGGTCAAATTGACCACCTAATTTCGGAGCAAATTGACCACCGAGATTCGGTTTAAATTGACCACCTGATTTTCTTTTCTTTTTCATTCATTTTGGCTTGTATTTTTTCGTGATGTTAAGCCCATAAATTCGCTTTAAAAAAGCAGCGGATAATGGCAAACCACTTAACAGACATGAACAAGATCAGAAAAGCAATCAACATGCACCATTCGGGCAAGAGCAAGCTGTTTATCAGCAACTATCTCTCCCTGTCCCGCAACACCGTCAAAAAGTACATTTCCGTATTAAAAGAGCTGGGTATGGGACCCGAAGATATCGCTGAAAAGAGCGATTCGGAACTCGAACTTCTATTTTCGCAGGGGAAAAACGAGCCTGTAAGTCCTAAAGTTCGGATTCTGCACGAATATTTTCCGGGAATGGAAAGAGAACTGAAGAAGGTTGGTGTCACTGTGCACATGATGTGGGAGGAGTATATCTCTGAGCATAAAGACGGTTTTCAGGAGACCCAGTTCCGGCACTATTACCGGATTTGGAGCAAACAGGTGAACCCTGTGATGCGTATGCAACACAAAAGCGGCGACAAGATGTATGTGGACTATGCCGGACAAACCCTCTTGGTGTACGACCGCACCACAGGCTAATCCCGAGAGGTACAGTTCTTCGTGGCCATTCTGGGCGCAAGCCAGTACACCTATGCCGAAGCCTCACCGAGCCAGAAGAAGGAGGATTTTGTTCGTTCGGTAGAAAACGCGATGATTCATTTTGAAGGTGTTCCGGCAGCTATTGTTTCTGACAACCTTAAATCAGCCGTAGTAAAGAGCAGCCGCTACGAACCCACCATCAACGAAACCTTAGCAGACTTGGCAGAACATTACGACACGGCCATCCTTCCTGCAAGAGCATACAGACCCAGGGATAAAGCTCTGGTAGAGGGTGCAGTAAAGATCCTTTACCGCAGGATTTATGCCTATCTCAAAGACCGTAAGTTCTACAGTCTTGGGGAACTCAACACGGAGATATGGCGGCTTTTGGCCCTCCATAATGAACGGAAACTGACCAATCGCCCTTACTCCCGGAAGGATGTTTTTCTGGAAGACGAAAAGCCCGTGCTTCGGCCGCTGCCTTCTACACGCTTCGAGATTAAACGCCAGTGCCTTGCCACCGTCATGAAAAACGGGCATGTGCTTCTGGGGCAGGACAAGACCTACTACAGCGTACCATACCCTTACATCCGCAAGAAAGTCAAGATACTGTACACCTCGGGCACTGTGGAAATTTACCACAAATACAACAGAATAGCCCTTCACAAACGCAGCTACAAACCCTTCGTGTATACTACCGAACGCGACCATCTTGCCAGCACGCACCGCTTCGTGTCGGAATGGAGCGCTCCACGGTTTTTGGACTGGGCAGGCAAGATCGACCCGGCAGTGGGCGATTATATTTTACAAATCATCGAGAGCAGAAACCATCCGGAACAGGCGTACAAGAGCTGCATGGGAATATTTAGTCGTTCCTTAACAATATAAATATTTTCTTTTTATTGTGAAAAAATATGCAGCAAAGAGGAAATTCTGCAAAGAAAAATATAGCCAACGAAGATTGGCTTTAAGAATCTCCATCATTTTCTTCATATTCCAGGCAGTTGCTGCTAGGAAGGCATTGATTTGAGGCCCCGTTTCTCCCATAAAGTAATTTTTAGCCAGCCTGAAATCAGTTTTTAAATGTCCGATGATAGGCTCTATGGCAGCTCTGGTTCTGAATTTTTTGCGCTTTGTTTGTTTCTGGTAGAGGGTGTCTTTTTTTCTCGGTGGACCTGGAATGGAGATTTTCA
>NZ_JASZ02000038.1 GCF_000735695.2 Kaistella haifensis DSM 19056 | reverse complement strand
CCTCGCTACCGGAAGATTGTATCGTGTGGTCATTTTAAAAAATATTTCTATCTTAGATTACCAGATTTAAAACAAATGGCCACGCGAAAGGATTGACTTTGTTTAATTTTATTTCTCTCATGATGTGATTATTAAGATGCCGCACCTACGGCGCTCATGGACTCTCTATTTCGTAAAAACTACTAAGATATTACTCCTACGGAGCAAGTTGATTTTGGCTAGCCCCGCTGCAGAATGTCTCCTGACTTTGCGCCAATCCATTCATCATCATTGCTACATGTTGTTTAAGGCGCGGATCTGCAATCCGTGTCCGCTTTACTTGCTGGTTTTGTTTATAAAAACTTGTTGACTTTTCCTTTTCAAAGATTATAAATAGACAGGGGTTACCAATCCATGCCTTCTGTTGTTTGACTGATAGATTTTATCTAATATCTATTTATTGCAATTATATTGTGCGCAATTTAATTTGGTTGTACATTTGCACCATGATTTTTAAGAAAACTTAAAATCAAAAAGAATTTTACCATTAATTTAAAATAAAATATCAATGTCATTATTAGAAGATCTACAATGGAGACACGCAGTGAAGGCGTATGACCCAACCAAAAAAGTTTCAAAGGAAGATTTGAACAGCATTTTAGAAGCGGCGAGATTGGCTCCAACTTCATCCGGACTTCAACCATTCAGAATTATTTCTGTTGAAAACCAAGAATTAAAAGAAAAAATGGTAGCCGGCGCACTGAACCCAGAAGTGATGAAAGACTGTTCTCATGTATTGGTTTTTGCAGCTTGGGACAGCTATTCCGACGAAAAAATAGACAAAGTTTATGATTATCATACCGATGTAAGAGATTTGCCAAAAGGCAGATTCAGCAGCTACACTGATCAGTTGAAACAAATCTACGGTGCGCAAACTCCAGAGCAGCATTTTGCACACACTGCCCGTCAAACCTATATTTCCCTTGCATTGGCAATGGCACAAGCTGCAGAATTGAAAATCGACAGCACTCCTGCGGAAGGTTTCAGCAATGCAGTGGTGGATGAAATTTTAGGACTTCGTGAAATGGGCTTAAAAAGTGTAACCTTGCTTTACCTTGGTTACCGCGACGAAGGAAAAGACTGGCTTGCCAACATGAAAAAAGTAAGAATTCCCATGGAGGAATTTGTAATTTCTAAATAAACCTTTTCCCTACAAATGATGGAAAAATCGGAATCTTTAAAACTTGATGAACAAATTTGCTTTCCGCTGTATGTTCTTTCCAAGGAAATCACAGGACTGTACAGGCCCATTCTTGAGGAATTGGATTTAACCTATCCGCAATACCTCGTGATGATGGTGCTTTGGGAAGAAGACGGATTGGCGGTTTCCCATATCGGAGAAAAACTTTTCCTCGATAGCGGAACATTGACGCCCGTACTGAAAAGACTCGAAAACAAGGGCTTTATCAACAGAATCAGAAATAAAGAAGACGAACGAGTAGTGCAACTTTTCCTCACAGAAAATGGCAAAAACTTAAGACAACAAGCTTGCGGAATTCCCGAAAAGTTGCTCGAACAAATCCATGTTCAAATAGAAGATCTGAAAAACTTTAAAGATACCTTAAACCAATTAATCAACAACATCAAAAAATAAGTTATGAAACCAATGTACACCACTAGTGTTACTGCAAAAGGCGGCAGAAACGGACACGTAAAAAGCGATAATGGCATCGTAGATTTAGAAGTAAGAATGCCGAAAGCACTTGGCGGCGCGAATGACGATTTCGCAAATCCGGAAATGCTTTTCGCAGCGGGATATTCCGCATGTTTCGATAGCGCGTTGAACAGAGTCATCATGTTATCAAAAACCAAAACCGGCGAAACATCCGTAACGGCAAAAGTGAGCATCGGCCAAATTGAAAACGGCGGATTTGGGCTTGCTGTGGAACTTGATGTGAATATTCCGGGAGTTTCCTTGGAAGAAGCGCAAGAACTTACGGATAAAGCGCATCAAATTTGTCCTTATTCCAATGCGACCAGAAACAATATCGAAGTGAAATTATCTGTAACCAACAACGGATAAATTTCATTGAGTAATCATAAAAATCCCGGTTCATTGTGAGCCGGGATTTTTTGTTGAGATTAATGCTGTTTAGTTTTTGCGGACATGAGCTAGAGGCTATATTGTTGCTCAAAGTGGGGGGACTTTGCGGAGCGGGTTATTTTCTGCCTCTGCTCAAAAGCCATAAAACCAATCCGATAACGCCAACGACAAGGATAATTCCCCACCACATTCCGGCTTTAAAAATAGTTTCAATTGCTTCGCACGAAGTCAATAAGGTCAATGCGAATACTGACAAACCAAGTAATGTAAACTTTTTCATAATATTTATTTTTTATGTTGGCTGATTGTAAGAAATTTAAACTCGATGAAAATCCGGTTTCCATTTTTTGATGGATCTTTTTATCGCATCTCCGGAAATATTGTCTTTTAACGCTTTTTCCAGTAAAATTTTAAATTCATCATCATAGGCAAATCTCAAAGCTGCTATTTGTCCAAAATTGAGTTTTTCTTCAATTTCATCCGATCTTTTTCCGAAAATTTCGAAATATCTTTGCTTAAATTCCAGCCGGATAATACGATTCTGATTTCCCAAAGCGTAATGTTGACGCAGCATGATGGCCAGATACAATAGAAGAAAAACGACAATTGAAAACAAAATCCAACTCAATTGATTTGCAACATCATTGAAAGATTTCACCAAGCCAATTGTTAATAAAATCATCAATAAAGGCAACAAAACAAAGTGATGTGGCGGATAGTATTTCCGGTGATTGGAATAATTTTGTGTCTTCATAAAATTACACAATCAAAAATGCAACCAAAATAAATTAATTCCCAAGCAAATCCAGAAACTGCTGTTCATCGAGGATTTCAATAGTTCCGATATCTTGCGCTTTTTTCAGTTTGCTACCCGCTTTCTCACCAACCACCAAATAATTCAGGTTTTTGGATACAGCAGAAATGTTTTTTCCGCCATGTTTTTCCACCATTTCTTCGGCATCATCTCTTGTGAAAAGCGATAGTTTTCCTGTAAAAAGAAAGGTTTTATTTTCCAGAACATTGCTTAAAATCTCATTGGTATTTTCGCCTTTTTCAAGCTGAACGCCATAGGATTTCAAACGATCAATCATCAAAATATTTTCCGGATTTTGGAAGAATGCGATGATGCTTTCGGCAATTTTTCCGCCAATATCTTCCACCTGAACCAATTCTTCAGCGGTGGCTTTTCTCAAATCATCCATTGAAGTGAAATTTTTGGCTAATTTCTTGGCAACGGTTTCTCCAACATGCTTAATTCCAATTCCGTACAATACTTTTTCGAAAGGAATTTCTTTGGATTTTTCGATTCCATCGATGATATTTTGTGCAGATTTCTCCGCCATTCTTTCCAAAGGAAGCAATTGTTCTTTGGTTAAAGCATAAAAATCTGCCGGATTTTCGATCAGTTTTTCACGATACAATTGTTCGATGGTTTCGCTACCGAGATTTTCAATATTTAAAGCTTTTCTCGATACATAATGAATCATTCGGCCGACAACTTGTGGCGGACAATGCAAATCGTTCGGACAAAAATGAATTGCTTGATCTTCAATTTTAATGAGTTCTGTTCCACATTCCGGGCAAGTTTTGATATACTCAATTTCCAGATTTCCGGGGTTTCTTTTCTCTAAATTTACCCCGACAATCTTCGGAATAATTTCTCCGCCTTTTTCCACATAAACAAAATCATGTTCGTGCAAACCCAATTTTTTGATGATATCTTCATTGTGCAAACTCGCTCTTTTCACGACGGTTCCTGCCAATAATACAGGTTTCAAATTCGCAACAGGAGTGATCGCTCCGGTTCTTCCTACTTGATAAGTTACCGATTGCAATTCGGTTTCTACCTTTTCAGCTTTAAATTTATAAGCCATTGCCCAACGCGGAGATTTCGCGGTGTAACCAAGTGTTTTTTGTTGCGCTAAATCATTGACTTTCACTACAATTCCATCAATATCAAATCCCAATTGATGTCTTTGTGTGTCCCAAAAATTTATAAATTCCTTCACCTCATCCAAAGAATTGCACAATTTCGCTTGCTCAGAAATTTTGAAACCCCACGACTTGGTTTTCTGAAGCAATTCCCAATGTGTTTTCGCAGGGAAATCATTAGCAATAAATTGGTAAAGAACCGCTGATAAACCACGTTTCCTCACTTCAGCGGAATCCTGAATTTTCAAACTTCCGGATGCCGTATTTCGAGGATTCATGAAGGGATCCAAACCTTCTTCCTCGCGTCTTTTGTTGATTTTATCGAAGTTTTTTCTGGTTAAATGAATTTCTCCTCGGATGTAAAATTTCTCAGGAAAATCGCCATGAAGTTGAAGCGGAATTTCAGAGATTGTTTTCACATTGGCTGTAATTTCATCTCCTTGAAAACCGTCGCCACGCGTAACCGCTTCCTTTAATTTTCCGTTTTCATACAAAATCGAAATCGAAGCGCCGTCGTATTTTAGTTCTGCTACATAAGAAATGTCATCATCGAGAGATTTTTGTAAACGTTTTTCCCAATCTTCCAAATCATTAAAATCGTAGGAATTATCGAGGGAATACATCCGAAACTGATGTTGAACCGTCGGGAAATTTTTTGTGATTTCGCCACCAACACGCAAAGTAGGAGAGTTGCTGTCGTAAAACTCAGGATGATTTTTTTCAAGTTCCTGAAGTTCTTTGAGTTTTAAATCAAATTCAAAATCTGAAATCGTAGGTTCATCTAAAGTGTAATAATTATAGTTATGTTGATGAAGTTCTTCACGCAGATCTTCTATTTTTTTCTGAATATTTTCGGACATTTTGAAGGTAGATTTTTACAAAAATACTAAATCTGACGAAACCTTGTTTTTTAGCAGCCATTTTAATTCAAAAGCTATCTTTATTTAATTTAATGTTAAAAATTAAAGGGGTTATCATTCAAATTATATATTTATTTAAAAATTAATATTAAATTCGCAGGGGTAAAAATTAAAAACTATGAAAATTGAGAAAAGATGGATTGCTTCTTTCGTGATTATTACAATCATTTCAATCGCTGCATTGTTCTGGAAAACTGAAATTCCCCTTGAAAACACGGGCGAATTCCTCAGTGAAGACAAAATTGTAGGCGCCGATGTTGCCTGGATTTTAGCTGCAGCAGGTTTGGTATTATTGATGACTCCCGGACTTTCGTTTTTCTACGGCGGAATGGTGGGAAGCAAAAACGTGATTTCCACGATGTTGCAGAGTTTTATTGCATTAGGCGTGATTTCTATTTTATGGGTTGTGGTTGGTTTTAGTCTTTCATTTGGTGAAAGTTTAGGTTTCACTTTAAATGGAGTTCATTACGGAATCATCGGAAACCCTTTGAGTTACCCATTTCTCAGTGGAGTAGGAACACTTCCGCACCATTTAATGGCACCCACAATTCCTTTTATTTTGTTCGCATTATTTCAAATGAAGTTTGCGGTGATAACTCCGGCTTTGATTACGGGTTCGTTTGCTGAAAGGGTTCGTTTTATTTCCTATCTGTTATTTATGGTGCTTTTCAGCTTGTTTATTTATACACCACTTTGCCACATGGTTTGGCATCCGGAAGGTTTACTGAATAAATTTTTCGGGGTAAAAGATTTCGCAGGAGGAACGGTAGTTCACATGAGTGCAGGTTTTGCAGCACTTGCCGGAGCGATGGTTTTAGGAAGAAGAAAAAATCCACATCATAAACCTTCGAATATTCCATTTGTTTTATTAGGAACCGGAATGCTTTGGTTCGGGTGGTTTGGTTTCAACGCTGGCTCTGCTTTAGCGGCTAATGCAACCGCTGCGATGGCTTTCGGTACTACCACAATAGCATCGGCTTCAGCAATGATCACTTGGATATTTTTCGATCGAATCAATGGAAGAAAAGTTTCTGCTTTAGGCGCCTCAATCGGTGCGGTTGTCGGTTTGGTAGCAATTACTCCAGCTGCGGGATTTGTAACGATTGCTGAAAGTTTATTCATCGGATTTATCTCAGCAATTGTTTCTAATTTAATGATGAATTGGAAAAAACTCAAAAAAATCGACGACACTTTGGATGTTTTTGCTTGTCATGGAGTAGGAGGAATTATGGGAATGATTCTTACCGCAATTTTTGCTCATGGCGAAAATGCAAGTTTGTTACATGGCGGCTGGTCGGTTTTTGCGCATCACATGATGGCTTTGGTTTTGGTTTCTGCGTTTACATTTTTTGGAGCGTTGTTGCTTTACAAAATCACCGATTTCATCATTCCACTGCGGGTTTCCGAAGAATCAGAGAACATCGGTCTTGATCTTTCTCAGCACGATGAATCCATTAGTTTTTAAATTTTAAATAAAAAAAGCACCGTTTCAATTTCGGTGCTTTTTTGTTTTTAATGACTTAGCATTTCCCTAATTTTTTCAGAAACTTTTTCCGCGTTTGGAAGCATTTCTTTTTCTAAAATTAAATTGATTGGAACTGCAGGTAAATTCAGTGAACCCATGGCTTCAACCGGAGCATCGAGGAAACGGAAACATGCTTTCGAAATACGATGAGCAAAAGCTTCCGCGAAGGAATTATTAATTTGCTCTTCCGTTAAAACCATGCATTTTCCATGGATTTTCACCCTTTCGAAAACCAAATTTTCATCTAAAGGAATCAATGTTCTTAAATCAATAATTTCAACACGACCAGGATGATTTTTCACGGCTTGTTTTGCCCAATAAACGCCCATTCCATAGGTAACGATGACCAATGTTCGCCCTTTTTCAATTTCATTAGCATCAGCTTCAATCACTACATTTCCTTTTCCAAAAGGTAAAATATAATCTTCCGCAGGTTCGATGGTTTTTGCTTCTTCCGTTCCGGGAACTTTGCTCCAATATAAACCTTTGTGCTCGAGCATAATCACTGGATTTGGATCGTAATAAGCCGCTTTTAACAAGCCTTTAAAATCCGCAGCGTTGCTTGGATATGCGATTTTTATTCCTTTAATATTGGCCAAAATGCTTTCCACACTTCCGCTGTGATACGGTCCGCCGCCGCCGTAAGCACCGATTGGAACGCGAATAATATTGCTCACCGGGAATTTTCCGTTGGATAAATAATTTGATTTTGAAATTTCGGTAATTAACTGGTTAATGCCAGGATAAATATAATCGGCAAATTGCACCTCAACAATCGGTTTCAAGCCAACAGCGCTCATCCCAATCGTAGATCCAATTATATAAGCTTCCTGAATCGCAGTATTGAAAACTCTTTTCTTGCCAAATTTCGCTCCTAAAGTCACCGCTTCACGGAAAACCCCGCCAATTCTTTCTCCAACATCTTGTCCGTAAAGCAATGCTTCGGGATGCTTCCACATCAATTCCTGAATGGCATGGATCGCAGCATCAACCATCACAATTTTTTCCTGACCTTTCGGTTCGCGTTCGCCCACTTCTTCTATAATTGGCGTAGATGCAAAAACATGGTTTTTTACAGTATCAGCTTTTGGATCTTCCGCAGCAATCGCTTTTTGGAATGCCTGTTCAGCTTCCAGCCGAGCTTTCTTTTCAATTTGTTTTAATAAATCCTCATCAACACCATTCTCCAACAATTGATTTCTAAGAATATTTCCCGGATCCTGTGCCCGATGTTTAATTAAATCTTCTTCATCACGATAAAATTCTCTTCGAACACCGGAAGTATGATGCCCGATTAAAACGGTTTTTGCACAAACTAAAAGCGGTTTTCGTTCTGTACGAACAAAATCTATCGCCTGCTTCATTGCTTCAAAACTTTCAACAAAATTGGTTCCGTTGACGCGCATTCTATTTAAACCGACAAAACCTGCAGCAAAATCGTAGGCATCGGAAGTTCGGGCTTCTTCTCTGGTTACAGAAATTCCCCATTCGTTATCTTGAACCAAGAAAATAATCGGCAATTGATGAAGCGCTGCAAATTGAAAAGCTTCCGAAACTTCGCCTTCAGTAATAGAATTATCACCCAAACTGCAAACGATAACAGGATTATTTTCAAACTCTTGTAGTTTAAAATTTTCAATATACTGTATTCCTTGCGCTACACCGGTAGTAGGAATTGCCTGCATTCCGGTTGCGGAACTTTGGTGAATAATTTTCGGGAAATTTTCAGCTAAACTAGAAGGATGAGCGTAATAGGAACGGCCACCGGAAAAAGGATCTTCTGCTTTTGCTAAAAGTTGCAACATCAATTGATAAGGTTCAAAACCAATTCCGAGCAGCAAACTTTCGTCGCGATAGTAAGGCGAAACCCAATCTTCGTTGGTTAATTGATAAGCCGTTGCCAGCTGAATGGCTTCGTGGCCGCGAGAAGTAGAATGAACATATTTGCAAATATTTCGGTTTTCTTCATAGATATCTGCCATTGCTTTGGCAAGCATCATGTGGTTGAAAGCCTTTAATAAAATCTCCTTTGAAACATTTTGTTTTGTATCAATTTCCATATTTAACAAAGATAAAAATTTTAATGAAAGTGAAAAATCTTAGTATTTTCGGTGAAAAGAGAGTGGTTAAGTGCCGGAAAATTGCATTAACAAAAAACCAAAGCAGTTTTCATACTTTGGTTTTGTCTATTTTTTTAATACAAATTTTATCCGAATGCGTTAATTCCCGTCACATCCATTCCAGTAATCAGCAAATGGATATCGTGGGTTCCTTCGTAGGTGATAACTGATTCTAGGTTTGCAGCGTGGCGCATCATCGGGAATTCGCCCATGATTCCCATCCCACCGAGCATTTGTCGGGATTCTCTGGCAATATCGATCGCCATTTTCACATTGTTTCTCTTTGCCATAGAAATTTGTGCAGGAGTGGCTTTATGCGCATTTTTCAAATTTCCTAATTGAAGGCAAAGCAATTGTGCTTTTGTAATTTCGGTAAGGAATTCTGCAATTTTTTTCTGTTGTAACTGGAAAGATGCGATTGGTTTCCCGAATTGTTTTCTTTCTTTAGAATATTGCACCGCAGTACAGAAACAATCGATTGCAGCACCGATAACTCCCCAGGAAATACCGTATCGAGCAGAATTTAAACAAGATAAAGGCCCTTTCAAACCAACTACTTTTGGCAATAAATTTTCTTTGGGAACTTTAACATTATTGAAAACCAATTCGCCAGTTTTGGAAGCGCGAAGACTCCATTTGTTATGAGTTTCCGGAGTTGTAAATCCTTCCAAACCTCTTTCTACAAGCAGTCCTTGTACTTTACCTTCGTCATTTTTTGCCCAAACTACTGCGATATCACAAAGAGGCGCATTGGTAATCCACATTTTGGCACCATTTAATAGATAATGATCGCCTTTGTCTTCGAAACGAGTTTCCATAGATCCGGGATCCGAACCATGGTTAGGTTCCGTTAAACCAAATGCTCCGATCATTTCACCGGAAGCTAACTGAGGAAGAAATTTTCTTTTCTGTTCCTCTGAACCATATTCATTAATAGGGAACATCACTAAAGAGCTCTGAACCGAAGCCGCGGAACGAACAGCAGAATCGCCTCTTTCTAATTCTTGCATGATAATTCCGTAGGAAATCTGGTCCAAACCGGCTCCTCCGTATTCTTCAGGAACATATGGACCGAGGGCTCCAATTTTCCCCAATTCTTTCATCAATCCCGGAATATCGGTGTGTTTTTGCGCGGCTTCATCTATTTTGGGCATCACAAAACTTTCAACCCAATCTCTAACAGATTGACGGATTAACTTGTGTTCATCGGTTAAAAGATCATCCATCAAATAATAATCTGGGATGGTTGTGAGCGGATAATATGACATAATTTTTTGATTTGCCTAAAATTAGGATTTTTCAGAAATATGGCAAATTTTAAAGGAAAATATTAGAATAAGATTTTAGTTTTTACGTCTAAATCTATATAAATAAGGAGCTTTGTTTGCCGAACCATCAAAAAACTTCTCTAATCTTTCAAGAATGTTGAGCGCAAGAATTTTCCGTTGGAAATTGTTTCTTCTGTATTTTTCATCGAGTACCGTTTCGTAAACGGTTTGTAAATCTTTCATGGTGAATTTTTCCGGAAGCAAATTATTCGCAACGATTTGTGTATCAATGTTTTTACGGATATGATTTAATCCCACTTCGATAATTCTTTCATGATCGAAAGCCAGTTTGGGAAGTTTGTTCACCTCAAACCAAGCGCAGGTTTCGTTGAGAGAATTGGGAAAGGTTCCCGCTAAATTAAAATCTATCAGACTGCAATATCCCACCGTGATAAATCGCTGGAAAATCCAGTGATCGGGTGGAACTTCTATATTTTTATGTTTGAGTAGGATTTGGTGTGCATTGTTGGCTGTGCGATTAATCTGTCCGAAAGTATGGAACTGTTCGAGGAAAGTATCCGACAAATGGGTTCTCTCAAAAAGCACACGGGAAGCGGCATCAGATAAGTCTTCATCATTGAAAACAAAACCACCCGGAATTGACCATACATCCAAATCATGGTACTTCAGAAGTAAGACTTTCAAAATACCATTATCAAAACCAAAAATGGTACAATCAACCGATATATGTTCAACAAATTGCTGGGTATCAATCAATTGCTGTAAATCCTGCTTATTTTTACTATCGTCGATTTTCATATAAAGCAAATCTAATAAATATTTTCTTTTTTTTAAAAGATAAGATTTAAAATAAAAAAACTTCGGTGAAAGCAATTTTTCACCTTCACATAAAAGAGCAACCAAGTTTCGGTTGCTCTTATTTATATTTTGTAATATCAGTCCGATTATTTGATATTAAAATTTTTCTCATAACCGTTACAATCAATTTGTTTCAAAGTGTTTCCTTCATATTTTAGTTGATTTGGATTCGCATAAAAATCTTTGTTTCCTTCAGTTTTATGATCGCCAATTCCTTCGATTAATTCATTATTCTTTTTCAAGAAATAAATTTCTCGTTCGGATGTCGTTCCTTCAGCTTGAAAAGTATAGCTTAATTTAATAGTATCACCGTTTTGGGTTCCTATTAAATCACCGGAAGAGCTGTCTTTTTCGAAATTTTTATAGCGCATTTTTCCGGTAATTGTGCCTAAGTTATCATCCAAAGAAACAAAAACAGAATCCTTTCCGTTGGCCGCCAAATAGCAAGATTGTAGAGTAGAAGGTTCTATCGGTTCATTCGATTCGGGAACAGTTACAGAATCGTGTGCTGTGGTTTGGGAACTCACCGTTTCGCTAGATTTTTTCTCACAACTCAATGCTGTAATCATGATAAATGCTGATAAAATATAATTTTTCATAAGAGTAGTAATTGGGGTAAAAGTAATTATTTTTTTTCAAAAAATTTCACATTATGTTAATAGAATTAGATTTTCATTCAAAAATTTAGGAAAGAAAAATAAAATATAAAAGATGAAATTTGTGCTGATTTTTATGATGATGATTTCTTAATATCAATTTCAATTATGCTTAACGCAGATGCTTTAGAAGAAAATATTTAAATTTTCAAAGGAATCTAAACGGTGAGAATCCTGCAGAAAAAAATATTTCGTCAATCATTCAAATAAATTTGATTTTAAAAAGTATTAAAAGATATTTCCAGATGATATTTAAATCTAAATTTATCTTAATAAAATTTTTAAAATTTAGAAAGAGAACAAAATCCTAATCGCTGAGAATCGCCTATAATAAATTTCATACCAGATAATCTGGAATTATGAGCATTTTTGGAAACGTTTTTACATACGGAAATTGTACCATTTTTACTAATCCCAACAAAACCATAAAAACTCCTATAATTTATATTATGTTAAATAGAATATGTTTGTACATAAAAAAACCTCCATTTACTGAAGGTTTTAAAATTATCTTAAATATCACTGGAATTACCAGTTAGAGGTTTCTCTCCTTTTCGTAAGCAAATGGTCAATCGAAAATCTTCCCGGACCGAATGCCATTAATAAAAGATAAATCGATAAATACAGTAAACTGACTTCTTTTTTGTCAAAAGCATCGCCACTATGAACGACCAATCCGGCAACCGCCATCGTAATCACCAAGAAAAAAACGGCAAACCTGGTGAAAAGTCCCAAGATCAAAAATATGGAACATACAAATTCTGCGAAAACCGTCAATATTAATGATATTTTCGGGCCTAATCCAAGAAAATCAAAAAACTTTATTTCTTCGCCGGATAATAATTGCTGAAGTTTTGGAAAACCGTGTGACAACATTGCAAATCCTACAAAAATTCTGATGACAAGCAATACAATGTCGACTAACCGCGGATTGCTTTTCGTTGAAATTAAATAATTCATGAAAAAATATTTTATCAAAAATAAGAAAATTCCTTCGCAATGTCAATGAATTAGCGAACTCTTTATCGATAACCGAAATTTTTTAAATCTCGATCGTTTTTGCGCCAATCTTTTTTCACTTTCACGAAAAGATTCAAATGGATCTTTTTGGAAAAGAATTTCTCCAAATCTAATCTCGCTTCGGTTCCTACTTTTTTAATCGCTTCCCCTTTGTGGCCGATGATGATTCCTTTTTGCGTGTCGCGTTCAACATAAATAATGGAATCAATGAAAATAATTCCTTCTTTTTCCTTGAACATTTCTGTGACAACCTCCACCGAATACGGAATTTCTTTCTCGTAATTAAGCAAAATTTTCTCTCGGATTGCTTCATTTACGAAGAATCTTTCAGATTTGTCGGTATATTGATCTTTGTCGTAATATGGCGGATTTTCCGGCAAAAGCGATTTCAGTTTCGGTAAAATAACTTCGGTGTTAAACCCTTTCAATGCGGAGATCGGTAGAATCTCTGCCTTTGGAATTCTTTCGTGCCACATTTCCATGGCTTTTTCCAAATCTTCCTGGTTGGAAGCATCAATTTTATTCACTAAAATCAATACCGGCACCGGAATTTTATTGAGTTTTTCAACCAAAAAATCAAATGGTTCTGTTTTGTCCAAAATATCTACAATAAACAAGAAAACATCGGCATCTTGCAAAGAATCTTTTACAAAATCCATCATTTTTTCTTGCAAACCATATTTCGGTTCTAAAACCCCCGGAGTATCGGAAAAGACGATCTGTAAATCCTCTTCGTTATAAATTCCGAAAATTCTATGTCTTGTCGTTTGTGCTTTTTGGGTAACAATTGCCAGCTTCTCTCCCATCAATTGGTTTAGAAGGGTTGATTTACCTGCGTTGGGCTTCCCAACGATATTTACGAATCCTGCTTTGTGCATTTTTTTATTAAAATTAAAGTAGCTCAGTTCTGATCATTTTATGAAAAAAAATCATTCTGAAACTTTTGCAAAGATAGTGAATAAACAATTGAGTTATAATTTCTTCACGATCGGAAGAATTTCATTTTCTATCAAACCGAATTTTGTTCTTTCTGCTGTGGAGAATTTTTTCGAATAAAAATTGGCATCCACTTGAAAACCACAGTTTCTTAACCTTTCAAAATAATCCATTCCATACCAACGAACGTGATCGTATTGGCCAAAATGTTTTTGTCTTTCTTTAGGATCTTTGATGGAAAAATCTTCGTAAGTTTTCTCTAAAGAATTCTTCATCGGAACTTGGAAAATCCCCCAACCGCCTTTTTTCATTACTCGATAAAGCTCACTCATGGCTTTTTTATCGTCTTCGATATGTTCTAAAACATGGTTACAGAAAATCACATCAAAACTTTCGTCATCAAAAGGTAGATCTAAAATATCCGCTTTTACATCAACAATGGGTGAAAATAAATCGGCAGAAATATATTGCAGATTATCCATTTTTCGAAATTTTCTGAGAAATTCTTGTTCTGGAGCTATGTGCAAAACTTTGTATTTTTTAGTGAAAAAATCGGTTTCATTTTGCAGATAAAGCCACATTTGACGATGTCTTTCTAAACTTAAAGTTCCTGGAGAAAGCGCATTTTCACGCTGTTTTCCGTAACCATAAGGTAGAAATTTCCGGTAAGATTTCCCGTCAATCGGGTCGGTGAATTTATTTCCTTTGAAAAAAAGATAGATTAAAGGGCGAAGAAAAATGCTTAGATTGATAAGCATTGGTCTTGGAATTTTATTCAGTAAAAATGATGCGAGTTTCTTCAAATTTTATATTTTTTAATAAAAGTATCATTGTCAATAAATGAAATCTTATTATAAAATCTATTATAATGTTTTGTCCATTTTAATTGTAAAGCAGAAAACGTATTCAATAATGTAGGTTTATTAATAAATTTTTCTTTATTAAAAACAAAAACATAATTCAATCTTAAATCAGAAACTTCATCTTTGGAT
>NZ_JASZ02000037.1 GCF_000735695.2 Kaistella haifensis DSM 19056 | reverse complement strand
TAGAAAAGACAAATTCGAATTTTTCATGATGGTTCCGCTTTTCAAAGAAGTTCGACTTCTGCATTTTTTGCATTCATAACTTAATCTGCTCTTTATCCAAAAATGTTCTGTGCTTCCACATTTGCACGTGAGTCCTATTTTATCTCTCTCAGATTTAAAATGATTTATACAATCATCTTCTGTCCCAAAATGTGCTGAAAAACTGAATAAATTCATATCTAATTGTTTGATTACTACAAATATACAAAAATTATGATAAATTACGGATATTCATAAATTTTTTTTTAATATATTTTTATTTTGATGATCAAAGGCATATCGTTCGGGATTTTATCATTATCACCATACGTGCCGAAAGCCAATACGGAAGGCACCAAAATCGTTGCTTCCTGGCCTTTCTTCATATATCTGAGCACATCTTCTACTGCTTTCAGTTCTTCGAAACGACCGAATTGCACGTTGATATTTTTCTTGGGAGCATCATAAAGTTTTACATAGTCGAAATCATACAATTCATATTGGTAGGAAATGCTTTCGCCATCATTTTTTTTTGGATTCTGCTGAAGATTTTCAACATTTACCCAATAATTTAAACTCATTGGAAAAAATTTTTCCTGCTGATTGGCAATCCAATCCTGAATTTGTATTCTTTCGGTTTCGTTAAGATTTTTCGCTCTGTTTTTGGAAGTATTCAAATCATTTTCGCTTAGAAAACCGCCTACAGGAGGATGCGTCTGTGTATTTTGAGCACAGGAAATTATAAACAGCAGTGGAACTAAAATACTTTTTTTCATATAAAACTTTTGCGAAAATAAGCATTTCGCACCACATAGTAAAACAAAAAAACCGGGATTGAAATTTCCCGGATTTTCAGATTGTATTTAAAAAAAAACTTATGCAGTTTCCATGATTTTTTTTTCTACCAAAACCCTCCATCCGAAAGGATCTTCAGCATGATTGGTTTGAATATTAACCAAATCTTTTTGCAATGCTAAAGCAAAACTTTCTTCAGCAGGAAGCGATGGCAACATCAGTTTTTCACCTTTATATCCCAAAGCTTGGAAAACACTTGTTACAACAGCTGTTCCCACTCCCCAAACTTCTTTTAATGTACCATTTTTCTGAGCTTCAATAACTGTTTTTACCGCAATCGGCTCTACTTTCACTTCAATTCCTCTTTTTTTCGCAAGCTGAATGAAACTGTCGCGGGTAACTCCGTCCAATATTTTCTCGGAAGTTGGAGGCGTATAAATCGTATCGTTAATCCTCACAAAAACATTCATCGTACCACTTTCTTCGAAATATTCGTGGGTCGCATCATCCGTCCAGATGATTTGCTCATAACCTTGTTCTATCGCAAGCTGAGTTGGGTAAAATGACGCTGCATAATTTCCTGCTGCCTTTGCAGATCCTACTCCTCCGTTTGCTGATCTTGAATAGAAATCAGAAATCAAAACAGAAACCGGTTCTGTATAATAGCTTTTCGCCGGAGTTGCAACGATAGCAAACATATATTTGTTGGAAATTCTAGCTTTTAACGCTTCTTCAGTAGCGAAAATAAGCGGACGAATATAAAGCGACATTCCTTCTCCTTGCGGGATCCACGCTCTATCGATATCTACCAAAGCTTTCAGCCCGTCTAGAAACATTTCTTCGGTAACTTCAGGCATTGCAAGTCGCTTTGCTGATTTATTGATTCTTTCAAAATTCTTTTCCGGCCTGAAAAGGAAAACGTCTCCATTAGGATCTTTGTAGGCTTTCATTCCTTCGAAACACGCCTGACCATAATTTACACCCATCATTGCTGGTGAAAAAGGCAATCCACCATAAGGCATTACCTTCACATCGCCCCATTTACCGTTTTCATATTCGCAAATTACCATGTGATCGATAAATGTATTTCCAAAGGAAAAATTATCGGGGTCGAATGTAGAAATTCTCGGATTTGTAGATTTTTGAATTATCATTTTAAAAATTTTAGTTGATGTTCTACAAATTTAATATAATTTTTTAAATATCAAAATTTTGATTTAATTTTGAAAAAAAATAAAGATGAACCGCGAAATAAAAACCACTTCCGACGGGAGTAAAACACTATATATCAAAGATTTAAATGAAAACTACCACTCGCATCACGGAGCGTTACAGGAAGCGATACATGTGTTTATAAAAAATGGATTTAATTTGGTTTATTTTTGCGATATTAATATTTTAGAACTCGGTTTTGGAACAGGACTTAACGTTTTGGTAACAATTGATGAGTTTTTAAAAACTGACAAAAATCATATCATCAAATTCTTTACAATTGAAAAATATCCTGTAAACAATTCGGAAATTGATGAGCTAGGCTACGATTCTTTCTTCGAAAATCCAAAAATGAAAGAATATTACCGTCAAATTCACGCTTGCGAATGGAATAAAACCACAGAAATTCTTCCAAATTTCTTCTTCACCAAATACAATACGGATTTTTTTGAACTAAAAAACCTTGATTTACCAAAAATTAACCTTGTTTATTACGACTGTTTTGGTGCGAGAGTTCAGCCTGATTTATGGGAAAAACCTTTGTTTGAAATGGTTTCCGATAAAATGGAAGTCGGTGGTTTACTCACAACGTATTCCTCCAAAGGCAGTGTAAGAAGGATTTTGCAGGAACTCAATTTTAAAATAGAAAAAAAAGCCGGGCCTCCGGGAAAACGGGAAATGATTAATGCTGTGAAATTGAATGAGGGTTTTTAGTAACTTTGTGGTAATCCATTAAGACAATCTATTATGATCGACAAGTTCAACATCCGAGTTTATGCAGCCGCTGTGAAAGACAAAAAAGTTTTGGTCCTACATGAAGAATACGCCGGTGAACAACTGATGAAACTTCCCGGTGGAGGCCTGGAATTCGGTGAAGGATTAAAAGATTGCTTGCATCGGGAATTTGAGGAGGAGCTGAATGTGAAAATTAATGTTCTCGGTCATCTTTATACGCAGGAGGAATTTTTGATTTCTCGTTTTCGAAATAATGAGCAACTTTTGACAGTCTATTATCTCGTCGAAATTATCGATGAAAACGAATTTCTAATCATGGATCCTTGCATCGAAAAAACAGAATGGATTCCCATCGATACCGATGAAAATCCATTTCCTTTACCTATTGATAAAATTGTTTTCGAAAAACTGAAAAAAAGATTTCTATAAAATTTCGTTCAATATTTTCGCCAATCTCAAGCCTCCATAAAGCAATTGACGCTCCATTAAATCTGTAAATTTATAGTTGTAATCATAAGAATACGAACCATCCATCAAAGTATTAGCATAAATTCTATTAGCATTTTGGTGGCTATCGTACAACCAATCCTCTAGTGTTCCGGATTGTATTTGCTTCACTTCTTCTTTGGATTTCACATCCAGTAAACTTGCATATTCTGTGTAGCTATATTTTTGAAAATCAATCAATTTGGTATCCCACAGCGTATGCAAATTGGTGTTTTCGCCAAAGAATTTTATTTTCACTTTGTTTCCACCCAAATCTTCAGCTCTTCCAACATGAAGTGGTTGTGAAGAATCTCCTACCAAATGAATTAAGAATCGTAATGCAATTTCCCGATCTTTGGCAACGGTTTTTTTGTCTTTAATTTGCTCTGAAAGTGTTTTAATCTGGGTATATAAATTAGGTCCGGCTTGTGCCTGCAAACTATCAGAAAACATTTTGAAATTAGGTTGCGGATTGATGTTTACATAATGCCAACGATCGGTTTGTTTCCAAACTCCGGTAGTATCCGACTTAATAAAATCCGGCCAGTTTGCCCAATACGCCAGTTTTTGGTCTCCGATGATTTTCTTCAGATGTCTTTTCGCTTTCCCCGAAAGGTGGTTTTCAGCGATTTCCGCAACAACTCGGTGACCGGTAACCCCGTAGGAGTATGCCAAATTAAAACTTAATACCGGAATTATAAGTACTAAGTTTAATAAAAATTTTCTCATAAATTATTTCTTGATTTTAAAATTCTGATAACCTGGATATGGCTGAAAATAACCCGCATTCCAATTGCTTTGAAGCAACGATTCCACAAATTCGTCGGATCTGTTTTTATGCGGATCGTAAGGTTCCTTAAGGTCGACATCCGCTATATTTCCCTTTACATTCCACCAGAAGGCACTCCAACCGCCACGCAGCTCTTTGATGATTTCGAAAACCGTTTTTCCGGTGGCGCGATTCATCAATTTGGCAAAAACTTTTCCTTCTGTGGTCGTTAAATCTCTTAATTGTTTTTCATATTGATCAGCAAGGGCTTTTTGTTTCTGATCTACATACTTGCGCTGAGAACTTTTATCCAAATTCTTTAAATCGTTCTGAATGCCTTGATATTGGCTTAAAGCGGTTAAAAACAATGGATAAACGCGGTTCAGTTTTTTATTAAGAAAATAATAATAATTCTGATCCAGTTGGTTATTAAATCTAGGTTTATTTAATAAGATCAACTCATCCATCACCACTACATTCTCCCCATTGATTTCGTATATTTTGGCTTTTTGCGCTTCGTCGTAGTAATATTTATTTCCAAATTCATCCGTTTTCAAAAGCTCCTGCGGATATTGGCTTAGAGGTTTCGGTGCGAATAGTGTGTCTTGCTGAGCATAGGTAATACCCCCCGAAAACAAAAGAAATATGACGATTATTTTGTTAAATTTCATTACTTTTACTTCCTATAAAATTAAATATCAATAACAAAATTCATTCCTTTTTAATATGAAATTTGAAAAAAAATCTTTTAAATTTTTAGAAGAATATCTAAACACTGCAAGTCCAACTGGTTACGAACACAACGGGCAAAAAGTCTGGATGAACTACATCAAACCGTATGTGGACAAAATAGAAATAGATCACTACGGAACTTGCTACGGAATCATCAATCCGGAAGCTGAATTCAAAGTGGTCATCGAAGCGCACGCCGACGAAATTTCTTGGTATGTGAATTACATTACCGATGATGGCTTAATTTATGTCATCCGAAACGGTGGTTCCGATCAAATGATTGCTCCTTCCAAAGTAGTTCATATTCATGGCGAAAAAGGCATTGTAAAAGGTGTTTTTGGCTGGCCTGCAATCCATACGAGAGGGGTAAATTCCAACGAACCTGTTCCGAAACTCGAAAATATTTTTATCGATTGTGGCGCAACCAACAAAAAAGAAGTGGAAGAATTAGGAATTTTCGTAGGCGCGATGATCACTTATCCTGACGAGTTTTTTGAACTGAACGACCTCTATTTTGTTTGTCGCGCTCTGGACAACAGGATCGGCGGATTTATGATTGCCGAAGTTGCCCGACTTTTAAAAGAAAACAAAAAGAAACTGCCTTTCGGTTTGTACATTACCAATTCCGTGCAGGAAGAAGTCGGTTTATACGGTGCTGATATGATTGCAGATACCATCAAACCAAACATTGCCATTGTGACAGATGTAACGCATGACACCTCTACTCCGATGATCGAAAAGAAAAAAGAAGGCGACCAAAAATGTGGTAATGGACCGGTTGTTTTCTTCGCACCAAGTGTTCATCACCTTATTCGCGAACTGATTATAGATACCGCAAAAACCAAGAAAATCCCTTTCCAAAGAGCCGCTGCAAGTAGAGCAACCGGAACCGATACCGATGCATTTGCGCATTCCAACGGCGGAGTTCCATCAGCATTGATTTCTTTACCTTTAAGATATATGCACACCACAGTAGAAATGGTTTCCAAAGAAGATGTTGGCAATGTAATTCAATTGATCTATGAAACATTGTTGAAGATAAAACCTGATATGAAATTGAAGTATCATTAAAGGAGGCAAGAACAAAGAGGCAAGAACCAAGAATCAAGAATCAAGAGTCTAGAACCAAGAATCAAGATTCAAGAGTCTAGATTTGAGATGATAATATTTTAACATTGAAAGTAATGCATCATTTTGAAAAACTAATTTTTTGGCAAAAATCTATGTTACTAACGAAACAGATTTATATTTTCTGTCAAGAAATTAATGCTGACGAAAAATTCGGTTTAATATCGCAAATCAAAAGATCAGCTATTTCCATTCCTTCGAATATCGCTGAAGGATCTGGGAGAAATAGCGATAAGGAATTCAGTCACTTTCTTGCCATTGCTTTAGGCTCTGCTTTTGAATTGCAAACTCAATTGATTTTAGTTAAGGAATTGAATCTTCTATCTGAAGATAAAACCAATCAACTTTTACAGCAACTTACTGAAATTCAGAAAATGATTTATTCTTTTAAAAATAATAATTTAAATAAAACCCCCAATCCAAAATCTTGAATCTCAAATCTTGGTTCTTGGCTCTTGAATCTAACATCTAATAGAAAAAAAATGAAAACTAAGCTCATCGCTCCTTCCCTATTATCCGCAGACTTCGGGAATCTGCAACGCGACATCGAAATGCTGAACAATTCACAAGCCGATTGGTTACATGTTGATGTAATGGACGGAAGATTTGTTCCCAACATTTCCTTCGGATTTCCGGTGATGAAAACCATTCGGCAACATGCGAAGAAATTTGTTGATGTCCATTTAATGATTGTAGAACCTGAAAAATACGTGGAAGAATTTATCAACATGGGCGCGGATTTGGTTTCCGTGCATTATGAAGCATGTACCCATCTTCACAGAACGATTAATTTCATTCAAGACAAAGGTGCAAAAGCTGGTGTGGTTTTGAATCCATCAACCCCGGTTTTGATGTTGGAAGACATCATCGCAGAAGTAGATTTGGTATTATTAATGAGTGTAAATCCAGGTTTTGGCGGACAGAAATTCATTGAAAACACCTACAAAAAAATCGCAGAAACCAAGGACTTGATACTTTCCAACAATTCCACCGCTTTAATTCAAATTGACGGAGGTGTAAATCTAGATAATGCTTCAAAACTTTTCGAAGCCGGAGCCGATGTTCTGGTCGCCGGAAATGCCGTTTTTTCCTCAGAAAATCCTGAAAAAACGATAGAACTTTTGAAAATATAAAAAATAAAATAAGGCAATTCAAATTTGAATTGCCTTATTTTCGTGAAAAGAGAGCAGGAAAAACACTTTTCCTGATTAGGAATTTTGGTCATTTAAAATGTAACTTCCGACACTGTTTTTTCGTATTTGATTATAAAAACCTTCATGGAAAAACCTTCTGCATTTGAAAACGTCATAGAATGGATTAATTGGATTAAAATTGTTCTTTCTCCTGCCATTCTTTGCGCAATTATAGGAGTTGCAATTTACCTTTCGATGGAAGACAAAGCTACAGGGGCTTTTCTTTTAGTATTTATTATTGCAATAGGTGTTGGCTTGGGAGTTTTCTGGGCAAATAAAATTAAAAAGAAACACGGAAGCACCCATTTTATCAGCAGAACTGATGCTTCAACTGATATTGATGACTTTCGATAGAAAACAATCCCAAAATATTTTTTGGAATTTTCTTTTAAAAACTAATATTCACAAACGGTACAAACGGGCTGCTGTAAACACTTTTATCTTTATCGTAGAGCAAATTATATTTTCCTCCAACCGAAATTTTCGGTGTCAGTTGATATCCAACTCCCAAAAAGAGCGCCGAATCCCAGAAATCATCTTTGACGCTGGTTACTTTATTATTTCTGTTCACATGCATTTCCGCAAATTCCGCTGTGGTAAGGAGTTTCTCGACTGGATAATAATTAAAAATCGCATTGGCACCAATCGTTGTCGTGGTTTGTAAATCTTTCACTGCATTGTAATTAAAGAGCAATCCCGCACCGGCAGACATTTTGTCATTCAATCTATAAGTTAAATTCGGTGAAAGTGAAACACTTGTTCCGCCCACAAAATTCAACCCGAATCCCAATCCAAACTGCAAATTTTTCTCAGTATTCAATGGGTTTTCAACGGTTTTTAAACTATCGATTTGGGTTTGCGCAAAAGCAGATGGTGTTATCAAGAAAAATAACCCTAAAACAACCCCAATAAAAAACTTTTTCATCTTGTAATTTTCATCAAATATAAATAAAAAAGTCCGGAAAAAACTTCCGAACTTTTATGATAATAAGATGAATTCTTAATTAGAAAATCTCTCTTCCAGAGAAGTGAAATTGTGCTTCGATTAAAGCATTTTCATCAGAATCTGATCCGTGTACTGCGTTTTCGCCGATGCTTCTTGCAAAAATTTTTCTGATGGTTCCTTCAGCAGCTTCAGCAGGATTTGTAGCCCCAATTAACGTACGGAAATCTTCAACAGCATTGTCTTTTTCTAAAACCGCTGCTACGATTGGTCCGGAAGACATAAAATCTACCAACTCGCCATAGAAAGGTCTTTCAGCGTGTACTGCATAGAATTTTTGAGCATCTGCTACAGTAAGTTGAGTTAATTTCAAAGCTTTGATTTTGAAACCTCCTTCAGCAATTTTTCCTAAAATAGCACCAATGTGACCATCTGCAACTGCATCCGGTTTGATCATCGTGAATGTAATTTTACTTGACATAAATCTTGTTTTAATATGGCGCAAAAGTACAAAAAAGTTCTTATATTTGCACCGAAAATTCTCATGACGAGTAGCTGAATTTATTTGGCACGGAAATTGTAATTTATTTCTAGATTCTCATGTTTAATTTGAGTTTTCATGGTTATTAGTTTTTACCCAGCTTCGGCTGGGTTTTTTATTTTTATAAAGCAGAGTTTTCTTCTGCTTCTTCCATGAGTTTCAAATACGTGAGATAACGGGTTTCCTCGATTTCGCCGGTTTCGATATTGGCCAAAACTGCACATTTGGGTTCATTCAAATGCATGCAATTGTGGAACTTGCAATCTCTTCCGATTCTGAATATTTCAGGGAAATAATGCTGAATTTCTTCTTTCTGAACATCAATCATCGCAAATTCCCGAACTCCGGGTGTATCGATTACACTGCCACCGAAATCCCAAAAATGCATTTGTGCAAAAGTGGTTGTATGTTTTCCTTTCAGCTGGGATACAGAAATTTCTGATGTTTTGATATTCAAATCCGGTTGCATCGCATTCACCAAAGTCGATTTGCCACTTCCCGAGTGACCAAAAAATACAGATACTTTATCTTTTATGGTTTGCGTGAGAAGCTCAAGATTCATTTTGGAATAGGACGAAATCTCCAGCGTTTCGTAGCCAATATGTTCATACAAAGCCCGAAAACTGGCCACAAAATCTTTCTCATCTTCATTCAACATATCCATTTTATTGAACAAAATGAGCGGCTTAATATTATAAGCTTCGCAACACGCCAAAAATCGATCAAGGAAGCCCAGCGAAGTTTCCGGATGTTTCAGCGTAAAAATAAAACAAGCCACATCGATATTTGACGCGATAATATGCGCTTCTTTTGAGAGATTTACCGATTTTCGGATCAGGTAATTCTTTCTGGGTTCGATTTTGGTAATCCACGCAACTTCGTCCTGCTCCAAAGAGAATTCTACCCTATCGCCTACTGCCAAAGGATTGGTTAACCTCGTTTTAATGAGTTTAAACTTACCACGGATTCTCGCCTCAAAAAATCGCCCGGTTTCTTGTTCCAAAACCTGGTACCAACTTCCTGTGGATTTGGTGATGAGCCCTTTCATTTGTTGTTATCGATTATTGCGTTTGACGACATTAGCATGAAATTTATAGCTTTTGAGAAATCAGTGTCTTCATATTCATATCCTGATATTCTCAGGTTTTTATAATAGGCCTGAAGATTTTGGTAATAGCTTTTTTCGGTCTGAAGAGCAAATCCTTTTTCTTTAAAATGAGATACTAAAAACCACTTTTCCAACAGCCTTCCTGCTCTACCGTTACCATCATAAAAAGGATGTATTTTCACAAACCAGAAGTGGATCTGAGCACTGTAGTACAACACTTCATACTCATCCAAATCCATAGATAAAAGCATGTCTATATCATGAAAGAGTTTGTTTATTTCACTTTTTACAAGGCTGGGATCTGTAGCAACATATTCAATCTTGCCCTCTCCATTCATTACTACCATTGGGGAATTCCGCAGTAAACCCTGCTGGGATTTAGGCAGTATATTTTTGGTAATGATAGCGTGTGCATTCAGGAAATTATTAAGATTCAACTCCTGAGTTTTCATCAATTCATAAGCAGCAAACAAATCATTGGCACGTGCTGTGTAATCGGGATTAAATTCAACTTTTAGGAATTTATGTTTGAAAAAACTGTCGAGCTCAATGTCTTCGCCCTCTATTTTAGAGGAGAAAACAGAGGACACGGCATTATAAAAATCAAAATAATCTACTTCAATTTCAGTATCACCGGCTTCATTTATTGAATAGAGCAGTTGGTCGCTAAGTTCTTTGGTGAACGCTTCCAATAATACATCACTCAATAATTTAAAGTCGCTCATCCGTTAAATATTATTCTGAATCTCGATTGATTCTTCATGAATCGCTTTGAAAACTTTTTCAATGAATTCTTGCGACATTCCTGTTTCATCCGCTTTTTGGCTTGCGTATTCTGTGATCACTTTCCATCGCTCAGGTTGAAAAATCGCGATGTTGTTTTCCTTTTTTAAAGTTCCGATTTTCTCAGAAATCTTCATACGTTGGGATAAAAGCTCAATTAAATTAAAGTCGAGATCCGAAATTAAAGTTCGGTGTCTTCCCATTTCGTCATCAAATGCTGAAATATCGGAATTTCTGATCTGCAAATTGTTGATTAAATCAGCCAAAACTTCAGGAGTAATTTGCTGTGAAGCGTCGCTCCAAGCTTCATCCGGAGTACAATGACTTTCAATAATCATCCCTTGATAACCAACGTTGAGTGCTTCCTGAGCAATTCCTGCCAAACCGGTTCTATTCCCACAAATATGCGATGGATCTACCAACATCGGAATATTCGGATATTGATTTTTGAAATCCAAAGCGATTTGCCAGTTCGGGATATTTCTATATTTTGTTTTCTGGTAAGTAGAAAATCCACGGTGAATAACGCCCAGATTTATCACATCTTGTCCTAAAAGCCTTTCCAATGCTCCAATCCACAAAGCTAAATCGGGATTCACAGGATTCTTCACAAAAACCGGTTTGTCGGTTCCTTTCAAAGCTTCTGCGATTTCTTGGACGGTAAAAGGATTCACGGTAGATCTCGCACCAATCCACAAAATATCTACATCAGCTTCTAAGGCAGCAGCTACGTGATGCGCATTGGCAACTTCGGTAGCGGTTTTGAAACCGTATTCTGCTTTTACTTTTTTCAACCAATTAAGACCAATAACACCAACACCTTCAAATCCGTTGGGTTTAGTTCTTGGTTTCCAGATTCCTGCACGGAAAATAGGAACTTCTGCATTGGTTTCTTTTATTCTTCTCGCTGTTTCCAGCATTTGAGATTCACTTTCCGCACTACATGGTCCTGCAATAATCAATGGGCTAGGAAAATCTTTTACCCAGTTGTTTTCTAAATCTTTTAAATTCATTCTAAAAAGGGAAGCCAAAATTTCGTTGGCTTATGGTAATTTTAATTGAGGTCAAACTTAAATATATCGTCTAAATCCTTCAAAACAGGATTTAACTCAGCAAATTTATCAAAAATCTTTCGTTTGGTAACGATTTCTTTTTTTAAGGTTATATCATTTTTATATTCGATTACGATATTGAAATGACTGACTTTATGCATGAAATGATTGAAAAAATCCCCTCTCACCTTTTCGAATTCGCTTTTTGCAGATTCTGATGGATAGGTGATTTCAACGGTATTTTCATCTTTTTTCCGGAGTTTAAAAGAACTGATTGCATTGTAAACAATAATGTCCTCACTTTGCATTTCGACCAAAAACTTATTCCATTCATTATGCAAGTCGGTTTCGGTGAAATGGTTGCTCGGCAACTCCTCCTTGGCGTCGCTTTTCAATTGCTCTTTTTCCTTTTCAGCAGGATTTAAAGCTGCAAAAATGCTATATTTCGGCTGAATATTTTTTTGCGCAATCGGTTCGGCTGTTTTCTGAATTTTTGGAACACTTTCCTTCGGAAACTCTTCGGAAACTTTTATTTTAGGAGCTTCAGAAAGCGGTTTAGGTACGGATTCTGTTCTAAGAAGCGGCGCTAAGATCAGATACTTTTTTTTTTTACTTCCGAGCCGTTGGCAGTGATGGATGAGAGTTGCATCAAAGCAATTTCTACGGTAAGCCTTGGATTCTTGGAGTTTTTATAATTGATGTCTGCATGGTTGCAGATTTCGATCGCATCGATCAATTGTTGGGCATTCCATTTTTTGCTTTGGTCGGCAAATTTGGCTTTTGTTTTTTCTCCAACTTCTATTAAACTTAAAGTCACGGGATTCTGCGCCATCATCAAATCTCTAAAATGATTCCCAAGTCCGGCAATGAAAATATGCGGATCAAAACCTTTTTTCACAATTTCGTTGAAGGCAAACAAAACATCGGAAATTCTGTTTTCATGAGCGATATCAACGATATTGAGATATTGATCGTAATCTAAAATATTCAAAACTTCGGCTGCTTTCGCCAAAGTGATATTTTTCTGGGTAAAGGTAGAAAGTCGGTCGAAAATCGAAAGAGCATCCCGAAGCGCACCATCCGCTTTTTGAGCGATCAAGTAAAGCGCATCATCTTCGTAGGAAATTCCTTCTTTAGCAGCGATACTTTTCAAATGATTCTGGATATCGTCAATGGTGATTCTTTTGAAATCATAAATCTGACATCTCGACAAAATCGTAGGAATAATCTTGTGTTTCTCGGTAGTAGCAAGGATGAAAATTGCGTGAGCCGGAGGTTCTTCCAAAGTTTTCAAAAACGCATTGAAAGCTGCTGAGGAAAGCATGTGAACCTCATCAATGATATAAATTTTATACTTCCCTACTTGTGGCGCAAAACGCACCTGATCCGTCAAATCCCGAATATCTTCCACGGAGTTATTCGACGCGGCATCAAGTTCGAAAATATTGTATGCAAAACCATCTTCGGAAGTGGACCCGTCTTTCTCGTTGATCTTTCTTGCAAGAATTCTGGCGCAGGTAGTTTTCCCAACTCCTCTCGGACCGCAGAACAACAACGCTTGAGCCAATTGATTTTCTTCAATGGCATGTTCCAGCGTATCGGTAATATGAGATTGCCCCACAACAGTATCAAACTCTTGTGGACGGTATTTTCTTGCTGAAACAACGAAATTTTCCATTGGTCAAAAATAGGGAAATTATTGAGAAATTAAAACAATTATGGCAATTTATTATCCTAAAAAACAACTTCAAAATTCGCTTTAATTATTTCATTGAAAATTAAAAAAAACAAGCAATAAATATTCAATTTTTCTTTTATTAAAGGTTAAAATGGAACACAATTTGTTACGAACTGAAAAAAAATATACACAATGAAAAAATTATTATTTGCAGCCTCTCTCGCGCTGATTGCTACCGCTTGTGAAAAAAAACAAGAAACCGGAACCATCACCACCCAAAACACCGAAATCGCTAATCCAGAAACTACCATTACCACCACAGTAACTCCGGTAGACTCTGCCACCGCAATCGCACACACCGAAAAAGTAACCACCGCCGACAAAACCGTGACCACAAAAACCACTACCGGCGAAGTGTACCACTACATCAGCAACGACAAAAAAACCGAATTCAGCGTAATTTACGATGCCGAAAAAGGTACCGCTGCCGTGAAAAACGAAACTACCGGAAAAACTTACGATATGAAAAATGTGGTAAGCGGAAGCGGTGCAAAATATCAAGACAAAGATGGAAACTATTTCTGGGAACACCAAGGAGGATTTGTTTTCGGTAAAGGAGACCGCGATTTAATCGAAGGAAAACTGAAATAACCATCATCATTCTTTAAATTTTAGTTGTAAAGCAGCAATTTTTCGCTGCTTTTTTGGGCTAAAAACGTTCAAATTCATTTGAAAAAAAATAGAAATCCGCACCATCACACGATTCTCATTTTTATTTTTTGAAACAAAACCCATTCTTTCATCCCCAAAACCATACTTTTAAAGGAGGATCAATCCCAATTTTAGGACGGGTCAAATTGCTATTTTAGACGGGTCATATTCTTAGATTCTCCATAGTAAGTCCATATAAAGTCCATATAAAGTCTATAGTACGTCTATGTACATTATACTTAAACTATTCATTTGCTATTTATTTTTAATGTATTTAATACGAAACTAACTAGAAGGAAACCTAAATTAGAATACATTTGTACCTGACTTCGATATTGGTTAGCAATAAAGATAAATACCTGTTCGTTTGCATTACCAAAACACTGATTATGTCACTTGATGCAAAAAATCTTCGGACTCATGTCTTTGCAACTTGGAAACAAAATCTATTCTTATATTCAAAAAATCTTGGCTTTAGATTTTCGGGATGAATGCAAGTTGTCTTTTCCTGAGCAAACAACTACTTTTGCAGGATAATATGATTTATGGACAATGTTTTCAGGCTTTTCGATTTTTCCCAGAAAGTGAATTACCGTACAGAAATCCTTGCCGGCCTCACGGTTGCCATGACGATGATTCCCGAGTCGCTTTCTTTTGCGATTTTAGCGGGTTTCCCGCCTTTGGTTGGGTTGTATGGTGCTTTTATTATGGGATTGGTAACGGCTGTTTTCGGCGGAAGACCGGGATTGATTTCCGGAGGAGCGGGCGCTACGGTCAACGTGTTGATTGCTTTGATGAAATCCCATGGATTGGAATATGTTTTCGGAGCGATTGCTTTGGCAGGAGTTTTACAAATTATCGTAGGACTTTTCAAATTGGGAAAATTTATCCGATTGGTTCCGCAACCTGTGATGTATGGCTTTGTGAATGGTTTGGCCATCGTTATCTTCATGTCGCAACTCGAGCAATTTAAAATAAATATCAATGGAAAGACTGAATGGCTTAGCGGAACTCCGTTTCTGATGATGGCAGGTTTGGTTGCCTTGACGATTTCAATTGTGATGCTTCTTCCGAAAATCACTAAGAAAATTCCGGCATCGTTGGTCGCTATTGCGGTGGTTTTTGCCATTGTAATGATTTTCAATATCGATACTAAACAGGTGGAAGATATTGCCTCGATCAATGGTTCGCTCCCTCCTTTTCATATTCCGAATATTCCTTTTAATTTGGAGACTTTGCAAATCATTTTTCCTTATGCAATGATTATGGCGGCGGTGGGATTAACGGAAGGACTTCTGACTTTAAATCTTGTAGATGAAATCACGGGGACCAAAGGAAATTCTAACCGCGAATGTATTGCACAAGGAGGCGCCAATATATTGAACGGATTCTTTTTCGGGATGGGCGGTTGCCCGATGATTGCACAAACTTTGGTAAATCTTTCTGCCGGAGCGAGGGCAAGATTATCTGGCATTATCGCTGCTCTAACGATTTTAATGATTATACTGGTAGGCGCTCCCGTAATCGGAAAACTCCCGATGGCTGCCCTCACCGGAGTGATGATAATGGTTGCTGTAGGTACTTTTGAATGGGCGAGTTTGAGAATTTTCAAAAGGATGCCCAAATCGGATATTTTTGTAATGATCGTAGTGATGCTGGTGACTGTTTTTCTTCACAATCTTGCATTGGCGGTTTTAATTGGAGTGATTATTTCCGCATTGGTTTTCGCTTGGGATAATGCGAAGAGAATTCGTGCCAGAAAACATCTCGATGAAAACGGCGTGAAACATTACGCTATTTATGGGCCTTTGTTTTTCGGATCGGTAACAGGGTTTGCAGAAAAATTTGATGTTGCCAATGATCCAGAAGAAGTAATCATCGATTTTGCAGAAAGCCGCGTGGTAGATATGTCAGCAATAGAAGCACTCAACGCCATTACCCACCGCTATCACCAAGCTGGGAAGATGGTTCGGTTGCAACACCTCAGCGCAGATTGCATCGCTTTGCTGAAAAATGCAGAAGCCATCATTGAAGTTAATATTTTGGAAGATCCGGAATATCTCGTGACAGATAAAAATTAATGGTTTTAAATACACAAAAAATACCGCTCTTCTTGAAAAGCGGTGTTTGTTTTATTTGATGAAATCTTTGTTTGATTTCATTCACTAAAGCTATTTGTATTTCTTTAAAATTTCAGGATTTTGCTTGGTTCCGAAAACGTCAATTATTCTCACTTCATTATTTTTTCTTTCGTAAATAATCTTATAACTCCATTTAGGAATAAATCTAAACCTGTCACTATTAATTATTAAATCCTTGGAATAATCGAATCTTGAATCCTTTAATGTATTTCCCAAATCTAACAAAGTCTCAATTACATATTATGCATTTTGTGGGCTGCTTTCAAAAATATAGTCATATATATCAGCTAAAGATTCTTTAGCTTCTTCTGACCATTCAACTTTTTGTATCATCCTATCCTAATCTTGCCTTTCTGTTCATCACATACTCTTTCACTTCTTGAGAAGTAAAAGTTTTTGCTCCATCATCTATTTTTTGGCTGATCGTTTCAATATGCGAAGTGTATTCTTTTTTCGTTAAAGGCTGTCCTTTTATTGTATATGCAACAGTTTCGTCCTCTTTTTCCAAAAGTGCTTTTATTTTATCGATTACGGAATCCTTTGCATTATTCAGGATATATTGGGCTAATTGCTCCCTTGTGAAATCCATTGCTTCCATTACACAAATATTTATACACAAATATAACAAAAATCATACGGAGTATTAAAAAGGTTAAAAAAGTTTCCATAATAAGGTTACAATTTTGGAAGATCCGGAATATCTCGTGACAGATGAAAATTAATGGTTTTAAATAGTCTCTCCTTAAACCACCTATAATTTACTGATTATTAGTATTTTGGGTTTAAAATAGCTTGTTTTTTATTGCAAGAATTTGTATCTTAGAGCTTTAAAACCTTGCAAATATGTTGGGGAAAAATCCAGAAAAGAAGCCAGAATTATTCCGCCCAATGTTGGTGGATTTTATTGACCACGAGCATGAACTTGTTCTACTTTCAGAAAAAATAGATTGGAATTATTTTGAGAAAGAATTTTCGCCCTTGTATTCCAAAGTGGGCAATCCGAGCCATCCGATTCGGTTTATGGTGGGTTGTTTGCTACTGAAACATTTGTATAA
>NZ_JASZ02000036.1 GCF_000735695.2 Kaistella haifensis DSM 19056 | reverse complement strand
TGAAAATCTCCATTCCAGGTCCACCGAGAAAAAAAGACACCCTCTACCAGAAACAAACAAAGCGCAAAAAATTCAGAACCAGAGCTGCCATAGAGCCTATCATCGGACATTTAAAAACTGATTTCAGGCTGGCTAAAAATTACTTTATGGGAGAAACGGGGCCTCAAATCAATGCCTTCCTAGCAGCAACTGCCTGGAATATGAAGAAAATGATGGAGATTCTTAAAGCCAATCTTCGTTGGCTATATTTTTCTTTGCAGAATTTCCTCTTTGCTGCATATTTTTTCACAATAAAAAGAAAATATTTATATTGTTAAGGAACGACTATTTATACTGCAAAGGCGACTCATTAACCAAAGCCATTTCGATACGATCCTGAACTTGCAAATACATTGAACTTACATCCAATGTCCATTTCGAATTTGTTCCAGGCTTGCTCGTTCTTGTGTAATATAAAGTTCCTGAGAAAGAATTTTCAGGCTTAAGATCCTCATTTCCACGAATATCGTGATTGCTGTCAACGAAGTAAGTGAACAACTGCTCGAAAGTTGGGTTTTTATTCGCAGATCCTACAATCGCACGAAATTCTGACTGGTCGCTAATTCTATTTTTAAAGACCAAAGAAAAATTAGGTTTTGTACTGAAAGTATCGGAAAAATTAACTCTTACCCCAGGTCTCAAAAACCAGTTTTCGCTAAAGTTAAATTCTGCCGACGCAAAAACGCCTCCACTCAAAACATCTTTTATCACGTTATTACCGGCAAAACTTCCCGTTGTAAATCCTGCAAAACCTTTGGTATAATCTCCTTCGTAACCAATTTGAACATTTGTGTTTTCAGAATCCAAAAAATTACTGAGCGTTCCTCTGGAGTAGAAAGTTTCTGCTTGATAATACACATTTTCATTATCAGTGAAAATGGTTTCTCTTGCTGGAATATCGAAAATATAGTCTTTGTTTTTTCTGGTTTGTTTTTGATAAGACAAATCACCAGAGAATTTTGATTTTTTAAATAATTCGGTTTGAATATTGAAATGATGCAACATTCTTTTGGTTAAATAATCTCGGTCGGTTGCGACAAAAGTTCTTTCACCTGCACCCAGATATTTTTGCTCAACGACAGGATTATAATAATTTATTTCTTCTGAAAGATAATCTCCTTTGTAGAAAAACTGAGTCTTCGGAGAAGAAAACTTTAATAAAAATGCCGGATTCCATTGTTCTTTCGGTTGCCATTCGTAGCCTCGATTTCCATCTTGTTCAAAATAATTCTTACCTTGTTTATCTCCCCAAAAACCTTGGAAATCATTTCTGTTTAAAGACAAATCTGCAAACCATTTATCCGAAATATTATGAGAAACATTTAATGATTGTACATGTCTTCCTTTGCCATAATCTACCCAATCGTATTCTTTGCCAACCGTTTCCTCCTGAATAGAACCTCGTACATTCCATTTATTTCGGGATGATTTTTTGGTGATAATATTGATCACCCCAGAAACGGCATTGTTTCCGAATTCAACGCCCATAGAACCTTTTACAATTTCGATTCTCTCGATATTATCAAGATTAATTTTGGTTAAATCAATATTACTTCCTAAACCGGTATCGCCAATTACTGGAATATTATCGATTAAAACTTTGGTGTAATCTGCGCCCATTCCTAAAATGTTGGCTTTTGAATCACCAGACTTTTTATCCGGAATGATTAAAATGTTTAAAGTTTGATTTAAAACTTCTGCAACATTGTTCGCCGCCATCCTTTGGATATCCTCATTGGTGATCACTTCAACTTTGTAAAGTGACTTTTTAATTGATTGTTGGCTATACTGTCCGGTAATAACAACTTTCTGAATAGTGGCCGAATCTTTTTGTGCAAGCACTAAAACCCCGACCGATAAAGGAAATATTGTAATTATAGAAAGTAGTGTTTTTCTCATTTTTAAAAATTATGTGGCAAAACTAATAAATTATTTTTAATTATTCTAAATAAAGATTACATTTGCTAAAATTAATTTTAATTATTCTAACTAAAAACAATGAAAACACTATTTATTTTTTCCGCATTCCTAACCGCAGGAATAATGAACAACGTCAATGCACAAACAGATGCTAACGGTTATACTCAAGTAAATGCAACCACAGGTGCTGCGTATAAAAATCAGGTATTCTTCGATTTATCGGAAAATAAACTAACTTCTCAAGACGCAAAAATTTGGGACGTCGCATTTTACAGAAACGGAACCACCGCGTTCGGAACCAGAGTTAACGATGCACAAGGAATAGATACGTATCAAGCCTCTACAGATCCTACACAATGGGACAATATCAATATCGCAAATCTTTCAACCTGGGGAGAACCTCTTTACAATCCAGACCTTACCGAATCTTTAGAAGAAGGCGCTTTCGAACAGGCTGATCTAACGTGTAATATTCTTTCCACAGGTTGGGGTTGTTATAACATCGGGTCACATCATATTGATGGTAAAACAATCTATGTTTTAAAATATCCAAATGACACGTATATCAAATTCATGATTACGGATTATTTTGGTGGTTATACCTTTAAATATTCAAAATGGAATGGCGCTGCTTGGGAAGCAACTACAACAAAAACCATCGCTAACGGAACTGCAGATTCTTACTTCAATTATTTTTCACTTTTAAATAATCAGGAAGTAAATAATGTAGAACCTCCGAAAGCAGAATGGGACTTCATGTTGACCAAATACTGGACTTTCTACAATAACGTAATGATGTATCAACTTTCCGGAATTATTCAAAGTCCAAGAATTACCGTCGCTAAAGCGACCGAAACACAGGCAACAAATTCGATTAATTTACCTACTGAAACTGCTTTCAAAAAAGGAATTACCACAATTGGACACTCTTGGAAACCAACTTCAGGATTGGTTGCTGATATGGTCTATTATATCAAAGAAGACAATAAATACTACAGAATGTATTTTACTGAGAATGGTGGTGCAACGACAGGAAATATGTATTTCAAATATAAAGACATTACCGATTTATTAGGAAGTAATGAGGTAAACTCTAAAGTTTCATTCGGCCTTTATCCTAATCCTGCACCGAACAAACAAGTAACTCTTTTGTATGATTTAAAAACTGGTTTCAATAATAAAGGAAACATCAGTATTTACGATTTTTCTGGTAAATTAGTTCACCAAACAGAAATTACTAAAACACAAGGATTCTTCAAAAAAGATCTAGATTTATCCCGTTTACAATCAGGAGTCTATCTTGTTAAACTTAACGTGGGATCTTATACAGAAACTAAAAAATTAATTTTGAAATAATTGATGTACTTTTTGAGATGAAAAATTCTGATATCACAACTATTAAAATCTATAATACGAAAGGTCTTCTAATGAAAACCATGAAAGGAATTCAAAATTTGGATACTTCAGAGTTAAAATCTGGATATTATGTTATTGAATTTTTACTGAAAAATTATACGATTAAAAGACAGTTTATAGAAATAGGTAATCTCTCTAAGATTAAATAGAAGGATTTTTTCATTTTCTAATAATATTTTCCACAATCTTTTTTTTATATTTTTTGAAATTTTAATAAGTGATCTGCATTTTTCTCATTTAAAGTAAAAGACAGATCACTTTTTTTCCCTTTAATTTTAATCTCCATATAATCTTCGTAACATATTTCACTTTTGATTATTTTCTTTGCGAGTCTAAATTTAATTTGCATCAAAACAATATTGCACAAAAAAAGCAGGAGGAAAACTTCAGCGCTTCTCATTGCGGCTTCTTATGGGCCTTGCTTTTGATCATGGTTTGCTTCTTTTCGTTCTTATTCAATACCTTTTTAAGTAAATTCATATCATCACCAATTTTCCGATCTTGAATTTTTGCATAATGTTGAGTCATTTGAACATTAGAGTGTCCCAACATCTTACTTACAGTTTCAAGTGGCACCCCATTATTTAATGTTACAGTCGTGGCAAAAGTATGTCTGGCCGTATGAAAACTAATATCAAAGTCCAATCCGCATAAAGTGGCAATCTCTTTTAAATACTCGTTCATCTTCTGATTGCTTAAAACCGGTAAAACTTTCTCATCATTTACACATTTTACGTTGGTTTTATAGCGGTCTAAAATCTCGTTTGCAATTGGAAGAAGTGGAATACTTGCCTCAACCTTTGTTTTGGTTCTTTTAATTTTGATCCATTTTTCGCCATTTGCATTAATTGATATATTTTCATGTGCTAATTTCTTAACGTCCGAATACGCTAAACCTGTAAAACAACAAAAGAGAAATATATCGCGAATGGTCCTTAACCTTTCAGTACTGAATACTTTATTTTTTATTTTTTCTAATTCATTTTCTGTAAGAAAGCGTACATCTGTAATGACAATTTTAGATTTATAAGTAGCAAAAGGGTTTTTAATAATCCACTCGTTATCTAAACATATGTTGATAATTTTCTGAAAATTTTTAATATACTTTACTGCTGAGTTATTGGCGCAATTACGTACCGTTCTTAGAAAGAATTCATAATCTGAAATAAATGCAGGATTAATTTCTCTTATGTCAATATCTGAAATATTATATTTCCACATCATAAACTGCTGAGTATGTCTAAGAGAGGTTTCATACCGCTCCCAGGTTCCATGAGCAAATCCTCGCCCTATTAATTCTTTTATTTGATTATTGTGATCTTGAAAAGCTTCTACTAAAGTTACTTTTCGTTCATCAATCCCCAGAAATCTATTCTTCAGACATTCACATGTAATAATTTTTCGATTGTTTAATAGATAGTTGTAAGATTCGAACATTTTTGCCCGCAGACTTTCGAGGAATGAATTAAAAGATTTTGCATGAGAAGAATTTCCAAAGACTTTTCCGGCTTTAGAATTCCATTCTTTCGTTTGAATCGTTTTTCCTGTCGAAATTTCTTTTCGTTTTCCATCAATAGTAATTCGCATATAAATTGCTGAAAGTTCAGAATTACCTTTTGTTCTTTTTGCATAGAATAGTAAACAGTAGGTTTGCATAAGTCATGATTTTAAAGGTTAATAAATTTATTTCGAAACCTCTAAACCTACAAGATGTTCAATAGATGAATAAGCGATGAATAGGCTGTTTAATGCTAAATTCGGTGAGTACCTATTTTGATTTTTCTGCTACTCACCTTGGTACTCCCTTTTGTTTTGCATTAATTTGATATAATTTGATATATCATAAATACAAAAAAGCCTTTAAATACTAGTATTTAAAGGCTTTTGATGTGTTTTGGTTGTTCACCAAGCGGAGGAACAGGGATTCGAACCCCGGGACCTGTTACAGTCAACAGTTTTCAAGACTGCCGCAATCGACCACTCTGCCATTCCTCCAGTAAAAATGATTTCTCATTTTCAGTGGTGCAAATATAAAGCGCTTTTATAAAATGAGCAAATTATTTTTACAAAAAATCAGTAAAAAACTCATATTCAAAGAGAAAAATTTAGTTTCTCGCTACATTCAGTCCTAAATAAACTGCTCCCAAACCCAATATTACGCTGAGAACGACATATAAAATGAGGATGAAATATTCGCCACTTTGCCAAAGGGAGATGTTTTCTGCCGAAAATGTAGAGAATGTAGTAAATCCCCCACAAAATCCGGTAATCAAAAGAAATTTCAGGTAGTTGTCAATTTTAACAAAATAAGCACTGAAAATCCCGATTAGAAAACACCCGATGATATTCACCACAAAAGTTCCCAACGGAAAGGCGTTGATGTTCCATAATTTCTGGGTATAATGGGACATCAGGAAACGCAAAACGCTACCCAAACCACCACCGATGAATATGTAGAAAAGATTTTTCATTATTTAGACAAAATAGTCTGGATTCTAGATTCTAGACTTAAATTTCTGCCAAATTCTAATTTAGTTCTGCCAAGTATTTTTCCGCATCCATTGCAGCCATACAACCACTTCCTGCTGCAGTAATCGCCTGACGATATCTGTGATCCTGAACATCGCCCGCTGCGAAAACTCCCGGCAAATTGGTCAAGGTGGAACCCGGAACGGTTTTGATGTATCCGTTTTCATCCAAATCGATTTGGCCTGCAAAAATATCTGTGTTCGGTTTGTGTCCAATTGCGATAAAAATTCCGTGAACGTCTATCTTGGAGATTTCCTGAGTTTGATTATTAATCACCACTGCTCTTTCGACCAAAGCATTTTCGCCTTCAATTCCGATTAATTCATGGTTGAATTTCACTTCGATATTGGGCGTATTTAGAACCCGATGGATCATCGCTTTCGAAGCGCGGAACTCATCTCTTCTCACCAACATGGTTACTTTATTGGTTAGTTTCGCCAAGTATGTTGCCTCTTCAGCCGCGGTGTCGCCCGCTCCTACTACCACCACATCTTTTCCTTTATAGAAAAATCCATCGCAGGTTGCACAGGCAGAAACTCCACCTCCGGAATATTTTTTCTCATCATCAAGGCCTAAATATTTCGCAGTAGCACCGGTAGAAATTATCACCGTTCTGGCAAATATTTCTTTATTTCCGGCCCATAAACGATGAACACCACCTTCTTCTTTAGAAAATTCAACTTTGGTAATGAGTTCATAATTCACTTTGGTATCAAATCTTTCTGCTTGTTTCTGCAAATCCATCATCATTTGAGGACCTGTAACGCCGTCTGGATAGCCGGGAAAGTTATCTACTTCTGTTGTAGTTGTTAGCTGTCCGCCGGGTTCAAGACCTGTGTACAATTCGGGTTTAAGATCGGCTCTTGCTGCGTAAATCGCTGCGGTAAATCCGGAAGGTCCGGAACCTACGATAACGCATTCTAAAATATTTTGTTCCATGAATTAAGTTTATGATTTTGAATTTTCAAAAATCGTTAATTATTTTGGGATGAAGTCTATTTTATGATGAATTTTTTCAATGCGCGAAATATCATCTTTATTTTATTTGTCTGATGTTTTTTCTTTATTTAATGATCTTTGTTTCACAACTGAAACCGCGACCCGACCTGAGTGGAGCTCTTTTTGCGCAACGAAGTGAAGCAAAAAAGCGGGAACGGAGGGCGGAAAAGTCGCCCAAAATCACACTTTCACCTTTAAGCGGTCGACATGAAGGATTTTGTATACCATTTCTCGCAGCAACTCGCTTTCTTCCATATTTACGGCGCCTAAACCTTTGTTTTTCAGGTCCATTTCGCGCAGTATGGAGATGATTCGCGTACAGTGTTTGAGGTTGTAAAAACGTGCAGCTTCAGTATAATTTTTGACAAAATAAGGGTTTACGCCCATTGCGGATGCCATCGCCTGCTGCGACTGTCCTGCCATGGTGTGGCAAATCACCAGATTCGAGAAAAAGTTATATAAATTACCGATTACCATTGGGAACGAATTGTATTTTGGCGATTTCCCCATGAAATGTGCGATCCGCAGCGCGTTGCTTTCATCTTTTTTACCAAGAGCTTTGATGAGTTCGAAAACATTAAAATCTTTGCTGATTCCGATGTGGGTTTCGATGATTTTTTCGTCGAGAAGTTCATCGTTTTTCAGAATCATTTTGAGTTTACTGAGTTCGTTGGAAATCCTTGACAAATCGGTTCCGAGGTATTCGGAGAGTAATAAAGGAATATCTGGTTTTGTTTTCAGACCGACATTGCGAAGCTCCTGCTCGATCCATTTCGGTACTTCATAATCCTTCATTTTCGGACTTTCGAAAAGCATTTTGTTTTTGGAAAGTATCTTGGCAAAACTTTTCCGCGAATCAACTTTTTTATGCTTATGCGCGATCACTAAAAGAGTCGATTCCACGGGATTTTCAGCGTAAATTTTCAACGCTTCAGATTCTTTTTCCGTCATCCGGATTTCCTGAGCTTCTTTCAGAATAATGACCTGTTTTTCGCCCATCATCGGGAATTGTCTTGCCAGAGCCAAAACTTCGGCGTAACTGGTATCTTTTCCGTATACTACCGTTTGATTGAAAGCTTTTTCATCTTCTTCCAGTACATCATTTTCAAAAGATTTCACTGCAACATCCATATAATATGGCTCTTCACCATGAAAAAAATAAATCGGCTGAAACTCTTTTTTTTTAATATTTTTGAGGATTAAATCTAATTCTTTCATAAATGCAACTTCCGAAACTGAATTTTGAGGATACTTTTGATCTGCAGATCAAGAGAGACAAAGATAAGTTTTTTATTTATGATTTGGTACGGAAAAGCTGGCTTTTGCTCACGCCGGAAGAATGGGTTCGGCAGCATTGGGTCCATTATTTTCATTTAAAAAAAGGCAGAAATCTTTCCTCACTAATCCTCGAAAAAAAGCTGGAACTAAACGGTACCACAAAGAGAATTGATCTTTTGGTCACCGAAAAAACCATTCCGAAAATTCTGGTGGAATGCAAAGCACCTGAGATCAAAATAACTGAAAAAACTTTTGAACAAATCGCGCGTTACAACTCCGTCATCGGTGCGGAAGAAATTATACTATCCAACGGTTTACAACATGTTTTTGCAAAATTTTCTGAAAATCATTACTTTTTTTCGCCTTTTGCATATTAATTTTGCAACATGTTAAAACTCAACCACCCACTTTTTTCCATATTTCCTTTGCTAATTTTTGTGCTGGTATTTTTGGGATTCGGAATTTATAATAATGATTTTTACGCGCTACCCTCTCCTATCGCAGCTTTGATCGGGATTACCGCAGCTTTCATCCTTTTGAAAGGAAAAATCAACGAAAAAGTTGATACTTTCTTGAAAGGTTGCGGCGACGGAAAAATCCTCACGATGTGTATTATTTACCTTTTGGCAGGTGCTTTCGCAACGGTAACCAAAGCGACAGGAAGTGTAGATTCTATCGTAAATTTGGGTTTAAATTATGTTTCTCCGGCCTATTTTCCGGTTGGGGTTTTCGTGATCGCATCATTTCTTTCGTTTGCCTCCGGAACTTCCGTTGGATCTATCGTTACGCTGGGTCCGATTGTGATTGCATTGGCTGAAAAAAGTGAATCTCCGTTAGGATTAATTGGAGCTTCTTTGCTTTCTGGAGCGATGTTTGGCGATAATCTTTCCATTATTTCGGATACCACGATTGCTGCGACCCAAAGTTTGGGTTGTCAGATGAAAGATAAGTTCCGTTTCAATTCCAAATTGGCTTTTCCGGCTGCGTTGGTAACGATTTTAATTTTAATTGTATTGGGATTCAATCAGGAAGGTACAGCAGTCATTAGCGGAAACAAAGAATTTAATTTGATTTTAATCTTGCCTTATCTTTTGGTTATTGCGCTTTCATTGATTGGTTTAAATGTTTTCGTTGTATTATTCGCAGGACTAATTTTCGCCGGAATGCTTGGATTTGGTTATGGAAGTTTCGATTTTATCGGCTTTGCCAAAAAAACCTATGAAGGATTTACCAGCATGACCGAGATTTTTCTGCTTTCACTTCTCACAGGCGGTTTGGCAGCAATGGTAGAAAAAGCCGGCGGAATTTCTTTCTTTATTAAAAACATCAGCAAAATCATTAATTCCAAAAAAACAGCACTTTTGGGAATTGGCGGTTTGGTTACGGTTGCCAATCTTTGCGTTGCCAACAACACCATTTCGATTATTATTTCGGGCAAAGTAGCGAAAGAAATTAATGATAAATACGGACTGAAACCACAGCAAAGTGCATCTATCCTTGATATTTTTTCCTGTTATGTGCAAGGATTGATTCCTTACAGTGCGCAAATTCTTATTTTAATCTCACTCAGTAATTTCAAAATGGAATATCCGGACCTTGTTCAATATTCATTTTACCTTCATATCCTTTTAGTTTTCACATTAATCAGCATTTTTTTTGGCAAAAAACAATCAGTATGACGAAGCAGAATTCAACAATAAAAAATATCATTTTCGATTTTGGTGGCGTTTTAATGGACTGGAATCCGCGGTATTTCTACAAAGATTACTTTAATGATGACGAAAAAATGGAATTTTTCCTCAGAAACATTGCCACCGATGAGTGGAATGCGGAACAAGATCGAGGAAGAAGTCTGGCTGAAGGAACCGAAATTCTGATTGCAAAATTCCCAGAATGGGAAACGGAAATCCGCGCATATTACGACAATTGGACCACGATGTTGAGATCGGATATTCCGGAAAACGTGGCAGTTTTACGAAAGCTAGAACATTCAGAATATGATCTTTTTGGATTAACGAATTGGTCTGCAGAAACTTTTCCTTATGCTTTGGAAAATTACGATTTCTTCAAAATATTTGATGGGAAAATCGTGGTTTCCGGCACGGAAAAATTGATTAAACCCGACCCGAAAATTTGGGAAGTTTTATTGGAACGGTACAACATTAAGGCTAATGAATCGGTTTTCATTGATGATAACGCCAAGAATATTGAAACCGCCAAAAACTTAGGTTTTGTAACGATTCATATTACTGAAGAAACCAATTTAGCAGAAGAACTTCGAAATTTGGGAGTAGAATTTTAATTAAAATCCGCTATTCCTCTTCGCGATTAACCAGTTCCATCGAAAAAGCAGGCAAACAAATCGCCAAATATTCGCAAGGATTTTCGAACGGATTGCTGTAGCGGATTCTTGCGCCTTTTTCAATCAAAATGCTTTGTCCGGCCTCCAAAACAAGGGTTTCTCCATCGATTTCAAACTGTTTTTTCCCTTTTATTATGTAGGTAAATTCATCAAATTCCGGTGTTTGATGCGGTTCGTTCCAATTCGGCGGCGCTACCATGTGCGCAATGGAAACATCAGTATTTCCGGTGGAGTTTCCCCAGATTTCTTCAATCAGCTTCCCGTCGGTGGTAGGAACAACAAAAGGTGATTTTTGAATTTTATATTTTGGCATTTTCTTTATTTTTAAGTATCTCAAAATTACGATTATCTTTCATTTCGATGAAACACGTCGACGAATATTACACCAAACACTCACTGTATCTTTATTCTTATGTTTAAATTTGAACTAATAAAAATCAAAATAATGATACGATCCTTACTATTAACCGTTGCAATTGCATTTTCGGGAACTCTATTTAGTCAACAACTAAAACCTGTTTCCTATCAAGATGGCAAACAAAAACTGAATGGTTTAGTAACTTCCAACAACGGAAAAAAACTTCCCGGAGTTCTCATTTTACCCGCGTGGAAAGGAATTGACAATGAAGCAAAAACTGCTGCTTTAGATTTAGAAAAAGAAGGGTATATTGCATTTATTGCCGACATTTATGGTGAAGGAAACATCCCTTCGGATAATGCTACAGCGGCAAAAACAGCTGGATATTACAAAGAAAATTTTGCTGAATATCAAAAAAGAATTGCACTGGCATTGGAACAACTAAAAAAACATGGCGCAATCCCTGAAAAAATAGCCATCATCGGCTACTGTTTCGGAGGAACCGGTGCCTTGGAAGCTGCAAGAGGAAAATTACCTGCAGCTGGATTTGTCTCTATTCATGGTGGATTGGCGAAAAATTCGGAGAGAAAAAATGAAGAACTGAAAACCAAAATTTTAGTAGAACATCCCGCCGATGACGAAAGCGTAACGGCGGAAGATTACCACAATCTGGTAAAAGAAATGAATGAGGGAAAAGCTGATTGGCAAATCATCACTTACGCGAATTCGAAACACACTTTTACAAATCCTGAATCGGCCGATTATAATCCAATAATGGCGAAACGAGCATGGAATCACACGTTGTTATTTTTGAAAGAGATTTTAAAATAAGATCCTTGTAGAAATAATTTGTAAAGAAAATCCTTTTCAAAACTGAAGAGGATTTTTTGTTTAAAAAAAGTCTAAATTTAGAAAGTAAATTTCGTATCATTTTTAATCACCGAAAGCACGATATTGCTGTGATACTGACCGATATTGGGAATATTAGCAACAACAGTCGTCATGAAATTATTATAATCTTTGATATTTTTCGCAACAACTTTGATCACATAATCGTATTGCCCGGAAAGACTTACCACTTCCAAAACCTGTGGTTCCGCTTTGATTTTGGCTTCAAATTCCTGCAATTTTTCGTTGGATTGTTCCTTCAAAACGATGTTACAATACGCCATGATTTCGAAACCGGCAAGTTCAGCATCGATCAAGACTACATGTTTTCGGATGATTCCGCTGTTTTTCAACGACTTGATTCTTTCGTAAGTTGCCGTAAAAGAAAGTCCTATTTTCTCGGCCAAATCTTTCACCGATACCGTAGAATCTTCCTGCAGAAAATTGAGTATTTTATGATCGTTCGCGTCTAATGTTTTCATCTTTTTTAATTAAATTTTCTGAAGACCTCCTCGAAATTTAAAGTAATTTCTTCCAAACACAAATTGCCGATACTTCCTTTATGAGTATGCTTCAAATCATCGTTTCGGTAGTGATAAGTCCCATTTTCAATGGCATTTCCGACCTCGCGATAGGCTTCGCGAAAACTCGCTCCATTCATCACCAATTCGTTGATTTTTTCGACGCTGAAAAGATAATCATATTTTTCGTCCTTTAAAATATCATTTTTCACTTCGATATGTTGAAGCATAAATTCAAAAATTTCGAGACAATCTTTTAGCTCCTGAATTCCGGGAAAGATAATTTCTTTGGTAAGCTGAAAGTCCCTATGGTAACCGGACGGGAGATTATTGGTAAGAAGCGTCAATTCATTCGGAAGACTTTGAATTCTCGCAGATTTTGCGCGGATCAATTCAAAAACATCGGGATTTTTTTTGTGAGGCATAATGCTGCTTCCGGTCGTAAGTTCCGTCGGAAAACCGATAAATCCGTAATTCTGATTGCTGAACATGCAAATATCGTAAGCCAATTTGCCCAAAGTCGACGCTAAAGTGCTCATCGCCATCGCTGTGATTTTTTCCGATTTTCCACGAGTCATCTGCGCGTAAACAGAATTGACATTCATTTTTTCAAGATTCAATTCCTTCGTCGTAAAATCTCTGTCGAGCGGAAAAGAAGAGCCAAAACCCGCTCCAGAACCCAAAGGATTTTTCTGAACCACCGATAAAGCCGCCGCCAAAACCTCCAAATCCTCAGATAAAGATTCGGCAAAAGCACTGAACCAAAGTCCAAATGAAGAAGGCATCCCAATTTGAAAATGCGTGTAACCCGGCATCAATACAGATTTGTGGGTTTCTGAAAGCATCATTAATCTTTCAAATAAAGATTTTGAAAGCTTCGCAATCGATTTAATTTCTGCTGTTAAAAATAATTTGATTGCCAATAAAACCTGATCATTTCTGGATCTTCCAGTGTGAATTTTCTTTCCTGCGTCGCCAAGTTTTTCGGTGAGATTAAACTCAATTTGGCTGTGAATATCCTCTACTCCGCTGTTGATCAAAAGTTGGTTTTGTTTTGCCAAAACATTCATTTCATCCAATTCTTTTTGAATGGAATCGTTTTCTTTCTCCGTCAAAAAACCGATTTTCGTAAGCATTTTGCAATGCACTTTTGTTCCGAGAATATCGTATTGAGCCAATAAAACATCGAAATCTTTATCATTTCCGACGGTAAATTTTTCAATGATTTCCAAGTATTTCAGGTTCGCGGAATCTTTTGCCCACAATTTTTTATTTTCCATTTTTTAAAGGATATGAGAGAGAATTTTAATGTATTTTTCGATGCCTCCATCGAGTTCTTTTTCGTAGATAAATTCATCAGCAGTGTGAGAACGCCTAGAATCTCCGGGACCAATTTTTACTGAATCGAAAGGCATTAACGCCTGATCTGAAATCGTCGGAGAACCATAAAGCTCGCAATTTTCTTGTTGTGCCGCCCAAACAAAAGGATGATCCAGATCGATTCGGGAAGAATTTAAAGCCAGAGATCGAGGTTGAATTTTCGACTCCAATTCTTGTTGGAAAATCTCTACAATTTCCGAATTTGAATAAAGTTCATTCGTACGAACATCCACCGTGAAATGGCACTGATCCGGAACCACATTATGTTGAGAACCGGCATTCACAATCGTTACCGTAGCTTTTACTTTTCCTAAAACCTCAGAAACCTTGTCAAAACTTAAATTCTGAATTTTCTGAATATCGCGAACCGCTTTATAAATGGAATTATCATCATTGAGATGGGCCGCGTGAGAAGCCGTTCCTTTTGCCACACAGTTTAAAACCACCAACCCTTTTTCAGCGATTGCCAAATTCATTTTGGTAGGTTCTCCAACAATTGCAAAATCGATTTTCCCCAAATCCTTCAGAATTGAAGTCACTCCGTTCTTGCCGGAAATTTCTTCTTCAGCCGTGGCTGCATAGATTAAATTATATTTCAATTTTTGAGCATAAAAATGAGAAAAAACCGCCCATAAACTCACCAAACTAGCACCTGCATCATTGCTTCCCAAGCCAAAAATTTTCCCGTCTTTTTCTATTGCTTTGAAAGGGTCGAGGGTGTACGCAGAATTGGGTTTTACCGTGTCGTGGTGGGAATTGAGGAGAATCGTCGGCAGATTTTCATCGAAATAAAGATTCTTTGCCCAAATATTATTTCCTTTTCGCTGAAACGGAATCTTCTTTTCGCGCAAATATTTCTCTATAATTAAAGCCGTAATTTCCTCTTCTCTGCTGAAAGAAGGCGTTTCAATGAGTTGCATCAAAAACTTTTTGGCGTCTTTTTTTAAATTTTCCATTAATGCAAAATGATATTTGTTCCCGGTTTTCCGTTGTTGAAATACAATTCCAATGCGTCACTTTTTAGAATTCTAGCTTCTTCTACGCCGTGATACAATGCTCTGAAAGCCGTTTGTAGCTTAGGAATCATTCCATCGGCGATTTGTTTGGTTTCTTTCATTTGCGTAAAATCGGACTTTGAAATTTCTTCAATCACCGAATTTTCATCCGCAATGTCTTTTAAAACCCCATTTTTTTCAAAACAATAAATGAGGTGCGTTTTGTAATTCGCCGACATCGCTTTTGCAATTTCTGCCGCTACAGCATCTGCATTGGTATTTAAAAGTTCGCTTTCTTCACTAATGCTGATAGAATTCACAACCGGAACGATATTTCCCGCAATGAAATTTTCGAAAACCGCCTCATTCACCCTTACAATATCGCCCACAAAACCATAATTGATGACAGAAGCATCTCTTTTCTTTGAAACTATACAATTCAAATCAGCGCCCGAAAGTCCTATTGCCAAAAGCTTTTCGGAAGACAAACCCGCCACTATTTTTTTATTGATCAAACCCGCATACACCATTGTACAAAGCTCCAATGTTTCTGCAGATGTGATGCGTCTTCCCTCCACCATTTGATGTGGAACCTGAAGTTTTTGGGCAAGTTCTGTCACTTTTTTTCCGCCACCATGAACCAAAATTATTTTCTGTCCGGATGCTGCAATTGCTTTTAGACAGGTTTTCAGCGTTTCGGAATTATTGATGGTTTCGCCGCCAATTTTTATGATGAATAAATCTTCCATTTTACAATGAATTTTCGAGGATTTTCTTAATGATTAACTGCGCGGAAAGCGTTCTGTTATTGGCTTGTTGATAAATTAAAGAATTCGAAGAATCCAAAACTGCATCACTCATTTCCAGATTTCGGCGAACCGGAAGACAATGCATAAATTTTGTTTCGGGGTTGGTTTTTAAAAAATCTTCACCCAAAAGCCAATCTCCTTTCACTTCGGGTAATGCGCCATAATTTTCAAACGAAGACCAGTTTTTAAAATATACAAAATCTGCATCTTGCAATGCATCTTCCTGGTTATGATACACTTTCGCAGCTCCTGTAAATTCTTTGCTTAAATCATAACCTTCCGGATTTGCGATACAAAAATCGACATCGGCAGCGTTCATCCATTCCGCAAAAGAATTTCCAACCGCCTGCGGAAGCGCTTTGATGTGTGGCGCCCATGAAAGAACCACTTTGGGTTTCTGAGGTTTATTCCAGTTTTCACGAATCGTAATTAAATCCGCAAAACTCTGCAAAGGATGTCGTGTAGCCGATTCCAGAGAAATCACCGGAACTGTTGCATATTTGATGAAAGAATTCAAAACAAACTCGTTATAATCCTCATCGCGGTCTTTTAATCCCGGAAAACATCGCAAACCGATGACATCGCAATATTCGCTCAAGACTTTAGCCGCATCTTTGATATGCTCCACGGTAGTACCGTTCATCACAGCGTTTTCTGCAAATTCCCAATTCCATGCATCTTGTCCGGCGTTGATTACCTGAACCTGCATTCCGAGGTTCATACCGGCTTTTTGACTGCTCATTCTGGTTCTTAAACTTGGATTTAGGAATACCAATCCGAGCGTTTTATTTTTTCCTAAATCACTGAAACCGTAAAGATTTTTTTTAAGTTCCAAAGCTTCCTGAACAAGTATTTCAGGATTTGATATATCGTGTACTGAAGTGAAATTTTTCATTTTTTTTAAATTAAATTTAAAACTGATTGAAGAGATGCAATAAAATAATCGATCTCCGAATAAGAAATCGTGAGCGGTGGTAAAAGCCTCATCGTTAAAGGATTTGTAGCGCTTCCTACAAAAATCTTATGTTCTTCCCTTAATTTTTTAGAAACGTGAGCGGCAGGAATTTCAAAATCGATTCCTATTAAAAGACCTTTTCCGCGGATTTCTTTGATTTGCGGAATTTCCTGTAATTTTTGGATTAAATATGCTCCTTTTTGAAAGGATTCTTCCATAAGATTTTCATCAGCAATAATCTCCAAAACCGCAATTGCAGCGGCACAAGCCAAATGATTTCCGCCAAAAGTAGTTCCGAGCATTTTATGTTTTGCCGGAATTTTCGGGGAAACCAAAACGCCACCAATCGGAAAACCATTCGCCATTCCTTTTGCGGTCGTAATGATGTCGGGTTTTACTTTGAAATGCTGATGAGCAAAGAATTTCCCGCTTCTCGCATAACCGGACTGAATTTCATCGGAAATAAAGAAAACCGAATTTTCGGTGCACAATTCCGAGATTTTCGACATTAATTCCTGAGAAGGGATCTGAATTCCGCCAATTCCCTGAATTCCTTCGATAATAACTCCGGCCAAATCGTGGAGATTTTCTTTGAATAATTTTTCAAATGCTTTTGCATTATTCCATTCACAGAAAATAAAATTTGAAGTTTCGTTTACAGGAGCGACAATCGAAGAATCATCCGTTGCTGCAACTACCGCGGAAGTTCTGCCGTGAAAAGAATTTCTGAACGTAATGAATTTCTTTTTCCCAGAAGTGAAAGATGCGATTTTCAGGGCATTTTCATTCGCTTCCGCACCAGAATTGCAAAGAAAAAGCGCATCATCCTCATATCCGGAAATTTTTCCAAGCTTTTCCGCCAATTCTTCCTGGAGTTTATTAATCACCGAATTGGAATAAAAACCAATTTGATCGAGTTGATTCTTAATTTTTTCCACATAATGAGGATGCGTGTGACCAACAGAAATCACCGCATGACCACCATAGAAATCGAGATATTCGGTTCCGTTTTCGTCCCAAAGTTTACAATTTTCTGCCTTTACAATATTTATGGGCATCAAAGGATATACATCAAATAATTTCATGATTAAAAGACAGAAGGTTTAAGATTAAGTCCGGATTTTTCATTGAAACCGAACATCAAATTCATATTTTGGATCGCTTGTCCGGAAGCGCCTTTCAACAGATTATCGATCGCGACATGAACTGCAAGATTTTTTCCGACTTTTTCGATATAAACAACTGCTTTATTGGTATTTACGACTTGTTTTAAATCGATTGGACTTGCGGAAACGAAAACAAATTTTGAGTATTTGTAAGCGTAACGATACATTTCCTCGATTTCAGCTTGAGAAAGATTGCTTTCCATCATTAATGAAACGAAAATTCCGCGCGTGAAATCGCCTCTCCACGGGATAAAATTAATTTCCGTTTTAGTTTCAGAAATCAATGAAATACTTTTCTCAATTTCCGCGATATGTTGATGAGTAAAGGTTTTGTATGGAGAAATATTATCATTTCGCCAGTTGAAATTCAATGATTGATGCAACGCTTTTCCGGCGCCTGTAGAACCTGTAATTCCTACACATTGGATTTTTTCAATTTTTTCTTGTTTTAAAATTGGTAAAATTCCCAGTTGAATTGCCGTTGCAAAACATCCCGGATTGGCGATATATGAAGCTTTTGCAATTTTTTCTTTATTAAATTCCGACAGTCCGTAGATGAATTTTTTGTCGTTCCATTCTTCATCTACCCGAAAATCGTTGCCCAAATCGATAATTTTGGTTTCGGGAGCAATACGTTTTTCGTTTTCGATAAGCCAGTTTTTGCTTTCGCCATGCGGAAGACAAAGGAAAATCATATCTGCAGGTTGTGCCAAATTTTCAAATTTTAAAGTTGTTTCCCCAAACAAATCTTTATGAACATCAGAAACAAATTCGCCCTGAAGACTTTGGCTCGTCACGAAAGAAATTTCCACATTCGGGTGATAGAGCAAGATTCGAATCAATTCGCCCGCTGTAAAACCTGTTCCGCCTACAATTCCTACTTTTATTTTTTCCATTTTAATTCTTGTTGTTTACCTGATGATAAATGCTGAGCGCATTCGAATAAATTTTGGAGAAACCTTTCACATCAGCTTCCGTCCAAGTTTTGTTCATTTCTCCATAAGAGCCGAATTTTGAAGACATTAAATCGTTTTCCGACTCTAATCCGATCAGTGAAAAATGATAAGGTTTCAATAAAATTTTCACAATTCCGTTCACTGTTTTCTGTGAAGATTCGAAAAGTGCTTCCATATCCTGCATCACCGGATCGAGCACCAAACCGTCGTGCAGATAATTTCCGTAAGAAAGACTCAGCTGATCTTTTATGAAAAGTTGACTTTTGGTTAAGGTGTGTTTTTCCAGCAAATGATGCGCTTTCAGAATGATTAAAGGCGCTGCAGCTTCAAAACTTACCCGACCTTTGATTCCGATAATCGTATCGCCAACATGCGTATCGCGGCCAATTGCAAAAGCTTGTGCTATTTCCTGAATAAACTGAATTGCCTCAATCGGTTTAGAAAATTCCTGACCATTCACTGCCTTGATTTCTCCTTTTTCGAAAGTAATGCTCAATTCTTCAGGCTCCGATTTTGAAATTTGCGTTGGAAAAGCTGTTTCAGGAAGTGAAATATTAGATGTCAAAGTTTCCTTTCCACCTACAGAAGTTCCCCAAAGACCTTTATTGATCGAATATTGCGACTTTTCAAAATTAATTTCGAAACCGTTTTCTTTTAGAAAATCAATCTCTTCATTTCTAGAAAGTTTCAAATCACGAATCGGCGTAATGATTTCAACTTCCGGCAAAAGAATCTGAAAAATACTATCAAATCTCACCTGATCGTTTCCTGCACCGGTACTTCCGTGAGCAATGGATTTTGCGCCGATTTTCTTTGCATAATCAGCAATCGCAGTTGCCTGAAAAACCCTCTCAGAACTTACGGAAAGCGGATAGGTATTGTTTTTCAAGACGTTTCCGAAAATTAAATATTTGATGCATTTTTGGTAATAATTCTCCGCATCATCAATTACATGAAAAGATTTTACGCCCAATTGATATGCGCGTTCCTCGGTTTTTTGAATTTCCTCAGCAGAAAATCCACCAAGATTAACCATCACCGCATGAACTTCCAACTGCTTAATTTTTGAAAGATAAACCGCACAAAAAGATGTGTCGAGGCCGCCACTGTAAGCCAAAACTACTTTTTCCATAACATTGTTTTTATTTTTTTGAATTTTGAAAACAACTTCTGGTCATTTTCAGATTTGATATTATTAGAATTTTCTTGAGATTTATTTTCTTCCGGATTATACAACATCGCGGTGCAAAGGCAGTTCTTGCGATCTTTACTATTTAAAATTTCGAAATTCACACAACTTTTGCAGCCGCTCCAAAAAACCTCATCCTGAGTCAATTCGGAATAAGTAACCGGCTTGTAACCCAAGCTGCTATTGATTTTCATTACCGCTAAACCCGTTGTAAGGCCGAATAATTTCGCGTTGGGATATTTTTCGCGCGAGTAGGAAAATATCTTTTGTTTAATCGCCTTTGCCAAACCATCTTTCCTGAATTTTTTCGCGACTATTAACCCCGAATTAGCGACATATTCCTTGTTGCTCCAAGTTTCAATATAACAGAAACCCGCCCATTCCCCTTCAGCCGAAAAAGCCATTACTGCTTTTCCTTCGTTGATTTTTTCTTCGAGATAAGCTGCAGACCGCTTTGCAATTCCCGTTCCGCGCTCTTTGGCCGATTCTTCTATCTCTTTTAAAATAACTGGAACAAATTCAAGATGCTTATTTTCAGCGACTGTAACTATAAATTTATTATTTAACTCCACTTTTATCTAAATTAAAGCGCAAAAATAGATAAATTTTGTTTAAAAACAATTCTATGTAGATTTTATTTATATAAACTGGCGTAATTTTAATTATAATATCTATAAAAAAAGAAAAGCACAGATAAAATCTGCGCTTTTCTTGAAAATTGATGATAAAATAAATTCTTTTCTTAGAAAACCATCTCCGGAATTTCTCCTTCAATGATTAAATCGGCTTCTGTTGCTTTCACGATATCTTCCACGGAAACTCCGGGTGCACGCTCGAGAAGTTTGAAACCATTCGGTGTAATATCCATTACAGCAAGCTCTGTGACTACTTTTTTTACACATCCAACACCAGTTAAAGGAAGGGTACATTTTTTCAGAATTTTGCTTTCTCCTGCTTTGTTTACATGCATCATCGCAACGATGATATTTTCTGCAGACGCAACCAAATCCATTGCGCCACCCATTCCCTTCACCATTTTGCCGGGAATTTTCCAATTCGCAATATCGCCGTTTTCTGAAACTTCCATCGCTCCGAGAATAGTGAGATCAACTTTTTTGCTGCGGATCATCCCAAAACTGAAAGCAGAATCGAAAAAAGAAGCTCCTGGTAGTGTTGTAATGGTTTGCTTTCCAGCATTAATCAAGTCCGGATCCTCTTCGCCTTCATACGGAAAAGGTCCCATGCCAAGCACTCCGTTCTCACTTTGGAATTCAACAGAAATATCCTGCGGAACGTAGTTTGCGACCAAGGTGGGAATTCCGATCCCGAGATTTACATAATAACGGTCTTTAACTTCCTTTGAAATTCGCTGTGCGATTTGTTCTTTTGTTAGCATTATGATTCTCTTTTTCGGGTTGTACGTTGCTCTATTCTTTTCTCGAATTTTTCTCCCTGAAAAATCCGCTGTACCATAATTCCCGGAATATGAATCTGGTTAGGATCAAGTTCGCCCGGCTCTACCAATTCTTCCACCTCGGCAATGGTTATTTTTCCTGCTCCAGCCATTGGCGCATTGAAATTCCGTGCAGTTCCCCTGAAGATTAAATTCCCTGCGTGATCTCCTTTCCATGCTTTCACGATAGAAAAATCTGCTTCGTAGGCATACTCCAGAATATGCATCTTACCGTTGAATTCTTTGGTTTCCTTACCTTCCGCAACCTCAGTTCCGTAACCTGCGGGAGTGTAGAACGCAGGAATTCCGTGTTGCGCAGCGCGACATTTTTCCGCTAAAGTTCCCTGTGGCGTCAATTCCACTTCCAGTTCTCCGGAAAGCATTTGTCTTTCGAATTCCGCATTTTCTCCAACATAGGATGCGATCATTTTTTTAATTTGTTTCTTTTGAAGAAGCAAACCAAGTCCAAAATTATCCACTCCCGCATTATTGGAAATACAGGTAAGTCCGGAAATATTGCTTGCAACCAGCTCGGCGATTGAATTTTCTGGAATTCCGGATAATCCGAAACCACCTACAATCAAAGTCATTCCATCTGTAATTCCCTGCATGGCTTCCTGGGCATTTTTTACTCTTTTATCGATCATTATAATATTGAAATTTTGTGGCTTGAAATTACAATTTTTTTTAATAAAATTCTATTTCCGGTTTTTGTAAATTTGCAAAAGCTTTTTTTAAATATTTTTAAATCATCATTGAATGGCAATTTTTAAAAAAAAATCTTTTAAAGTATTGGCAGACAGAAAAAATTATGTTATTTTTGCACCCTGTTAATCAACCTCTGACGAAGGACGTGAAAGTTGGTTAGCTCAACAAAACAATTTTTTTACAAAAAAATGGATTTAGTAAAGTACGTACAAGACAAGTACATCACAAAAAAAGAATTCCCAGAATTCAAAGCCGGTGACACCATCACTGTGTATTACGAAATTAAAGAAGGTGCTAAAACAAGAACTCAGTTCTTTAAAGGTACAGTAATTCAGTTGAGAGGAACTGGTCTTACCAAGACATTTACCATCAGAAAAATGAGTGGTGATGTAGGTGTAGAGAGAGTTTTCCCAATGAACATGCCAGCTCTTCAGAAAATTGAATTAGACAGAAGAGGAAAAGTTAGAAGAGCGAGAATCTACTATTTCAGAAACCTTAGAGGTAAAAAAGCGAGAATTAAAGACGCTGCTTACAAAAAATAATTCAGACAACAACAATAGGAAAACCCATCAGATTTATTTGATGGGTTTTTTATTGTTATTAATTTAGAGCCTGTTTAAATTTTATTCAATAAATTTTTTATAGCGGATAATTTTACCATATTTTCAGAATTTTCCATTAGTAATTCGTAATTCCTGCATAATCTCCTGTCGTTATCAAACCAGGAAAATGTCCGTTCAATAATCCATCTTTTAGAAAAGGGCTTAAAATCTGTTTTCTTTTCATCATTTCTCATCACCACATTGATTAGATAAGCAAACTTATTTTTCACCTGTTCTATGATTTCTCCTCTGTAACCTCCATCAGCAAGAATAATCTTCACAGGACTTAAGAAATATGCCAAAGTTCTCATGAGAAAATCAACAGCTTT
>NZ_JASZ02000035.1 GCF_000735695.2 Kaistella haifensis DSM 19056 | reverse complement strand
CAAATTATAAAGATGTTTCAGAAGCAAACAGCCCACCATAAAACGAATCGGATGGCTCGGATTGCCCACTTTAGAGTACAACGGCGAAAATTCGTTCTCGAAATAATTCCAATCTATTTTATCTGAAAGCAAAACGAGTTCGTGTTTATCATCAATAAAATCAACCAACATCGGGCGGAATAATTCTGGCAGTTTTTCTGGATTTTTTCCTAACATATTTGCAAGGTTTTAAAGCTCTAATATACAAATTCTTGCAATAAAAAACAAGCTATTTTAAACCCAAAATACTAATAATCAGTAAATTATAAGTGGTTTAAGGAGAGACTAAATATAAAAACTTTGGAACTTCAAATGCAAAAACTAATTATTGCGGTTATGATTCCGAAAAAAAAGACCGATTGTTTAACGAATATGCAATAAAAGTGGAAAACAAAAAGCATTTAAAAGTAAAGACAATCAATGTAAATATAGTTACTTTTGAAGTTAAAGGTTCTGCAACCTTAATCTTTGACATTCAGAATGCTTCAAATGGATTTCCTGATGACAAAAAGTCCTTAACGAATGAAACCTTAAAATTAACTATAAACAAGAACGATATTAAAAATAATAAAGTTTCTCTTGATATAAGTGACAAAAATATTTGGACAAATGAAGATTTTTTTGTTCTTGTGCGCGTTGAAGAAAGTTTGAATGGGAAACTTTACTTTGGTGGAAATATATTTGCTTTTTCAAAAAACACATATTATCGTAATTACTTTGGAGAATGGAAGAAGTATTCAACAGGTGAACCTTCAATAAATGTGGATGTTCAAATTGAGAAATAAAAATCACCTAATTGAAGCAACTATCCCACAACCCTAATTTTCCGAAATGGGTTCTTAAAACCCCACTGCTCAAAGTCTCCCCGGCTGTTGAGCCTACTACAAAGAAATCTACCAGTAATAAATCACAACCTCCGAAGTCTCCGAACGTCGGAGGTTTTTTCAAGCAATAAATCTTTCCGCAAACTTCAGAACTCATACCGCAACATTCAGAATTCACTCCACAAGCCGCAGAAATGGTTCCGCAAGTTACAGAAATGGTTCCGCAAGTTACAGAAATGGTTCCGCAAGCTGCAGAAATGGTTCCGCAAGCTGCAGAAATGACACAACAACATTGATTATCCATTTCTGCAATTGATAATTTATTTATTTGTATAAATACTTAATATATTTACAATTTAACATCGAAATTTATATCAAATCAATAAATTCATTACCACACAATGATATTCTGTGGCAATTATAAAATATTTAAAACCATTAAGAAATTAAGAGAATTAAGAATACTGAGAAGAAATCAACACACCCATCATCAGTGGATTTTTATACTTTAATACAAGAAAGGCAAAGCAATGTCAAAGGAATGTCAAAGTAATGTCAAAGTAAAGTATAAGTAATGTCCGGCGATAGATTTTCCTTTCCCCACTTCCCTATTGATTCGTTCGCGGATTTCTCCCTATTTTAGCGGTCTTAAAAATTATGTATGACGGCGACCGGTTTTATTCAAAAATCCCTTTCTATTTCCGATAAAAATATCAATGCAACCCTAAAACTTTTGGGCGAAGATTGCACCATTCCCTTTATTTCACGCTATCGGAAAGATGCCACCGGAAACCTCGATGAAGTGCAAATCGAACAAATCGCAAAACTGAATGCCCAGTTTGAAGAACTCATCAAAAGGAAAGAAAGCATCCTGAAATCCATTGAAGAACAAAACGCCCTCTCCCCCGAACTGAGACAGCGCATCGAGGAGAGTTTCGACCTTCAGGAACTGGAAGATTTGTACTTACCCTACAAAAAACGCAGAAAAACCAAAGCCGACGCCGCCAAAGAAAAAGGCCTGGAACCTTTGGCAAAAATGATCATGAGCCAGAAACCCAACGACCTGCATTCGTTGGCGTCGAAATACCTGAATCAGGAAATAACGTCCGTAGAAGATGCGCTTCAGGGAGCCAGAGACATCATCGCAGATGGATCAACGAAAACGGCTATGTCCGCAAAAACCTCCGCCGATTGTTCCAAAGAAAAGCCGTGATTTCCTCCAAAGTTGTAAAAACCAAGAAAGACGAAGAAGCTGCCCAGAAATTTTCGCAATATTTCGAATGGGAAGAAAACCTGAGCAGAATCCCCTCGCACCGGCTTTTGGCAATACTCCGCGCGGAAACAGAAGGTTTCGTGAAGACCAAAATAGAAATCGATAAAGACGAAGCCTTGGACCTCATCGAAAACGCTATCCTGAAATCCAATAACGAATGCACGGAGCAAATCACCATCGCGATCAGTGACAGTTATAAACGCTTGCTGGAACCCGCCATCTCGAATGAAACCCTGCAGGAAGCCAAACAAAAAGCCGATGAAAAAGCCATCAGCATTTTCTCTGAAAACCTCAGACAGCTATTGCTTGCTCCGCCTTTGGGAGAAAAAAGGATTCTTGCCATCGATCCGGGATACAGAAGCGGTTGCAAGGTAGTATGCCTCGATGAGAAAGGCGATTTGCTCCACAACGAAACCATTTTCCCACACGCTCCGCAAAACGAAGCCGGAATGGCGATGAAGAAAATCAGGTCGATGGTGAACGCCTATAATATTCAGGCAATCTCAATTGGAAACGGCACCGCAAGCCGCGAAACCGAATTCTTCATCAAGAAAATTGCTTTCGATACACCACCACAAGTTTTTGTGGTTTCAGAAGCAGGCGCATCGGTTTATTCTGCAAGCAAAATTGCAAGAGATGAGTTTCCGAATTTTGACGTAACCGTTCGTGGTGCTGTTTCCATCGGTAGAAGACTTTCCGATCCGTTGGCAGAACTCGTAAAAATTGATGCAAAATCTATCGGCGTAGGACAATATCAACACGATGTCGATCAAACCCAACTGAAAAACGAACTGGATTCCACCGTGATGAAATGTGTAAATTCCGTCGGCATCAACCTGAATACGGCGAGCAAATCACTTTTAAGCTACGTCTCAGGAATCGGTGAAAAAATGGCAGAAAACATCGTGAATTACCGTGCAGAAAACGGCGCTTTTGAGGACAGAAAACATCTGAAAAAAGTTCCCAGATTAGGCGAAAAAGCATATCAACAAGCAGCTGCGTTCATTAGAATCGCCAACGGAAAAAATCCGCTCGACAATTCCGCCGTGCATCCGGAAGCGTATCCGGTTGTAGAAAAAATGGCGAAAGATTTAGGCATAAAAACCATCGACCTTATCGCCAATAAAGAAAAAATCGCATTAATAACCCCTGAAAAATACACTACTGAAACCATCGGAATTTTAGGAATTAAAGATATTCTGAAAGAACTCGAAAAACCCGGCCTCGACCCGAGAAAAGCCGCCAAAGTATTTGAATTCGACCCGAACGTAAAAACCATCAAAGACCTAAAACCCGGAATGATACTCCCCGGAATCGTGAACAACATCACGGCTTTCGGCTGCTTTGTGGATCTTGGCATCAAGGAAAGCGGGCTGGTTCATATTTCGCAACTCAAAGAAGGTTTTGTATCGGACGTCAACGAAGTGGTGAAGCTCCACCAACACGTCCATGTTCGGGTAACCGAGGTAGATGAAGCCAGAAAAAGAGTGCAGTTGAGTATGGTTTTGTAGATTGTTAATATTTAAATTAAAAAATAATCTTTATTAAAAATTATCGTCGAAATCCTTTCACAAAATCCGCTATTACCGGATCGCTTTTCCCGTAACTTACAATTCGGACATCCAATGGAACATTCCTGAATTTTTCTAAAGATGATTTTATAGCGCTTAAAATCCAAGATAAGTCATTTTGAAAAACACCGCCTCCCACCAAAGTGAGATAAAGGATTGGACATCCTGTTTTTTGGTAGTTTTCGGTTGCAGCGTAAAAGGCAGATTCGTAAGTTGCATCCAAAACCAATGAAGCAAATTCCTTCCAATCGCCGGAATAAATACTTGAATATCCAATCGGTAACGCCGAACAATATATTTGAGAAACGAGGTGTCTTTGCGCGCAATTGGTTACTTCAGTATTCCACTGAATTCCGGTTTTCATGAGACTTTTTAGAGATTCATAATCTTCGATTTTCATTTTTAGAATGGATTCAGAAATCGTTTTCAAACCCTTTTCTGTGGGAAAACAATAACCGTTCTGCATCTTCCACAATGCTGATTTATCATTTCCGAAAAACTTTCCAATTTCTTCCAAACCATCCAGTTGGTTATCGGAAGTTTGTCCTTTTTTCCCATTGATTGGTGCAAAATAATTTCGGTAAATGGTTCCCGCACCACATGCAATCGCACAAGCCGGACCTTGAGTATGGTCGTTTTCATATCGATCAACGCCCATTTCCGGAGTTACAGACGGACTAATCATTTCCAACATATTGAACTGCGAAGCTGCCTGAAACATCGCATTTTCATTATCTCTCAAACAATGAAGTGCACGAACATTTCCTATAATTTCTTTGATTTTAATGTTACCATCAAATACCGATAAATCGATTCTGTTTTTTAATTCTTTCAAAGTCGGAACTTCAAAAACTCCGTGTTGGTAAGACTTTCCGTTAACTAATGAAGTCATCAACTCTCCATCAATAGCAATATTTTCTTGTACTTGTAAAGGATTAATTTCATTAAAACCCATCAAATTTCTGAACCACATTATTCTTAAAAATTTTTTATCTAAAATACGAAATCTTTAATGATCTGAAATTACCATTAAATCAATTGTTTGCAGCTTGAGTTTAGATTTAAATGTTTTTCGTTGCGGACTTCTTTAATAGTAAAATTTAAATGATGATTAAATAAAAAAAATCTGTAGCCTCAATATTATTACTATTAATTTATAAATAATGATTTCAATTTTTAAAACTCAAAAATAAATCCAAAATAAGGCAACGGCGTGGATCGGTCTGCTTCGCCAAAATTTAATTGGTAGATCTGCTCATTCTGCGGCGCTGAAGGATTCAGGATAATTCCGTTTCCGTTGGCATCACGTTCCAGGGCGATTACAGGAAGAGCGCTGGGTTTTTTGGAATCGTAAACGTTCACCACATCGACGTAAAACGTTATCTGCCATTTGTTGAAAATCCATTTTTTCTCGGCACGAATATCTAGTTGATGAACCAAATTTCCGCGTCCGGAATTGAGCAAAGTATAATCCGAAACCGGTAAATTCGCGATATTCCAAACATTCACGAGTTGGCTTCTTTCAAAATCATAAGGCGTTTCCGGAAGTCCGCTCTGCAGTCTAAATCTTGCCCCGAAATTCCAATTTCTATTGAAATATTTCCCCGCGGTTAAGGACAAAATATGACGGCTGTCCCAACTCGATGGTTTCAAATCTCCGTTGATGTCGCTAAATTTCGATTGTCCGAAAGTGTACGATGCAATTCCGTAAAAATCGTTAAGTGTTCTTTTTTGCGCCAAAATTTCAAAACCATAGGTTTCGCCAGAACCTCTGCTATCCAAAGGTCCTAAAAATACAATTTTTCGTTTTTTAAACTTTTGACATTTTTAAAATAAAGAAAATTGAAGGATACCAAATATACTATACTATGGAAACGCTAATTACTATCAGGAAAATATCGTAAGCCTTAAAGATAACAATAAAATGAATGGGTAATTAAAAAAATGGACTTTAACGGGAATAAACAGGCACCTCGCCTCCTAAAAAAATAGGAATCTCCACTTCTTCCGAATTACAGAGAATTTGAAATTTCTTTAATATTTAAATTTTACAAAATCAAATGCGTAAACAACTCTTTCTGCTCATTCAGATGCTGATAATCGATTTTTTTTGTTTTCATTTTTTGTTCCATATTATCTAAATCAGATTTGTATTTTAGCTCAATGCCCACCACTGCCGGACCTTCCTCGCGGTTGTTTTTTTTGGTAAATTGAAAATAAGTAATGTCATCATTTTCGCCTAAAACTTCGTTTACAAATTCTTTTAATGCACCGGGACGTTGTGGAAAGTTGACGATGAAATAATGCTTCAAACCTTCATAAATCAAGGAACGCTCTTTGATTTCTTCCATTCTTGTAATGTCGTTGTTACTTCCGCTGACAATGCAGACCACATTTTTTCCTTTGATTTGATCTTGATACAAATCCAAGGCTGCGATGCTCAGAGCTCCTGCCGGTTCTACCACAATGGCTTCTTCGTTGTATAATTGTAAAATCGTGGTGCAAACTTTCCCTTCTGGAACCAAAATGATGTCGTCTAATGAATGTTGGCAGATTTCAAATGTTTTGTCGCCCACTCGTTTTACGGCAGCTCCATCTACAAATTTATCAATGTCGGTGAGTGCAGTATTTTTACCGTTTTCCAACGATGTTTTCATAGAAGCGGCACCTTGTGGTTCCACGCCGATAAGTTTGGTTTCGGGACTTAACTGTTTAAAAACCGAAACTACTCCTGCTGCCAAACCGCCACCACCAATCGGGAAGAATAAAAAATCGATTTTATTTCTGGTATCCTCAATAATTTCCAATCCCACAGTTCCTTGTCCGGCAATCACCCATTCATCATCAAACGGATGTACAAAAACTGCTTTATTTTCATTGCTGAAAAGCAGCGCTTCGTTGTAAGCATCATCAAAAGTATCTCCTTTGAGAACCACTTCTACGTTTTCTTTTCCGAAGAGTTTTACTTGCTTTATTTTTTGTGCAGGTGTAGTGATGGGCATATAAATGACGGCTTTTATATTGAGTTTTCTACACGCAAAAGCTACACCCTGAGCGTGATTACCCGCACTGGCACATACAACGCCCAATTTTCTGTCGTTTTCGGAAAGCGAACTGATTTTATGATACGCACCACGCAATTTATAAGAACGCACGGGCTGCAAATCTTCCCGTTTCAGATAAACCTGAGCAGCAAATTGCTCACTCAGGTTTTCGTTTTTTACCAGAGGCGTATGCACCGACACGCCATTGAGATTTTCCGCTGCCTCTTGTATTTTTGTCAAATGTATCATTTGGTTTGAGGTCTTAATTTTCGAACTTGCATACCGGTTTGCCACAACTCACTTTGCTGTAATTCTTTGAGTTCTGCGTTGAGTTTTTCCCGGTAATCCGGCTTGCTGTTGGCTTCGATCACGATGGCTGCTTCTTTGCCAGAAAGCACGTCATCATACAATTCATTAAAAACAGGCGTGGTAGCATCTCTAAATTTTCCTTTCCAATCCAAAGCGCCTCGCTGTGCGGTGGTGCTGCAATTGGCAAACATCCAATCCATTCCGTTTTCCGCTACCAAAGGCATTAAACTTTGGGTTAGTTCTTCTACGGTTTCGTTAAATGCTTCGCTTGGTGAATGACCTCGTTGACGAAGTACATGGTATTGCGCTTCAAAAACTCCTGCTATTGCTCCCATTAAAACCCCTCGTTCTCCGGTTAAATCGCTGTATACTTCTTTTTGAAATGTTGTTTCGAACAAAATTAGATCCAATGGCAATGCCTAATGCCAAAGCTTTCTCTTCTGCTTTTCCTGTAGCATTTTGAAAAACAGCATAACTGGAATTTAACCCTTGTCCTTTTAAAAATAATGTTCGTAACGAGGTTCCCGAACCTTTGGGTGCCACCAAAAACACATCTACATCTTTGGGCGGAACGATGCCGGTTTTTTCATGAAATGTAACGCCAAAACCGTGTGAAAAATACAATGACTTTCCTGCGGTTAAATGTTTTTTCATTGTTTCCCACGCTTGTATTTGCCCGGCGTCTGACAATAAATTCATTAGCAAAGTGCCTTTTTCGCAAGCGGCTTCTACATCAAAAAGGGTTTCATTTTCTACCCAGCCATCTGCTAAAGCTTTGTCCCAGCTTTTTGTTCCTTTTCGTTGTCCTACAATTACATTTACACCATTATCTTTCAAATTTAATGCTTGTCCAGGACCTTGTACGCCGTAACCGATTACTGCAACGGTTTCATTTTTTAGTACTTCTCTTGCTTTCTCTAATGAAAACTCTTCTCGTGTTACGACATTTTCCATTACGCCGCCAAAATTTAATTGTGCCATTTTTATTGTTTTATTTTTATTTGATTTCTAATTCTTTTAAATAAGTGCTTAATTCATTCATTGATTTTGTTACCGCAACCCTGCCGGATCGGGCAAATTCTAAAATTCCGAAGGGTTTCAGTTTATCCAATAAAGCCTGAGTTTCTGCTTTGTATCCAGTTTTTTCAATGACGATAAAATCGGGATCTACGGTGAGGATTTTAGCGCTGTTTTCTCTCACTACCTGCTCCACATTAATTGATTTAAGTTCTGTTGTTTTGATTTTATATAAAGCAATTTCCTGATGTACCACTTCATCATCTTCGTGCACAAAGGCTTTCAGAACATCAATTAATTTTTCGATTTGCCCAACAACTTTTTCGATTTTTTCCCTGCTCGTTCTTAAAACAATTGTATAACGATGTACATCCTTTACTTCTGTTTCCGAAGCGGTTATACTATCAATATTCAAGTGTCTTCTTGTGAAAATGATGGTGATGCGGTTGAGCATTCCGATTGTATTTTCCGTAAATATGGATACGGTGAATGGGCGGTCTAATGATTCCATTTTGTTCATTTTTTTTTAATTTATTGTAATCGAATTTCAGCAACCGAAGCTCCTGTGGGAACCATCGGGAAAACATTGTCTTCTTTGGCTACTTTTACTTCGAGTAGAAAGGCATTTTCTGTGTTTAAAAGCTGATCTAAAGCATTGCTTAAATCTTCCTGTTTTTCCACTTTTACTCCTTTGATGTTGTAAGAAGCCGCCAATGCTACAAAATCTGGACTTTGAATGTTCGTAAAGGAATATCTTTTCTCGAAGAACATTTGTTGCCACTGCCGCACCATTCCTAGATATTCATTATTTAGAATGATAATTTTTACCCCGATATTATTCTGCATGATGGTTCCCAATTCCTGCAAAGTCATTTGGAAACCGCCATCGCCAATGATGGCTATTACTTGTTTTCCTGGGTTGGCCATTTTTGCTCCGATAGCTGCCGGAAGTGCAAACCCCATTGTTCCCAATCCGCCAGAGGTAACATTGCTTTTGGTTTGATTGTATTGATAAAACTGTGCTGCCATCATTTGATGTTGTCCCACATCGGTTACTACCACTGCATTGCCATTGGTTTTTTGAGAAAGTAAATCGATGACCAAATCCATTCTTAATTCATCAGAAAAATCTTTATTTCTGTTTTTAGACAACACCTGCAGTTCATTTTCTTTTGCATGATGAAATTCATGTAACCAACTTTGATGGTTTTGCTTTTCTACCAGATCCGTTAATAATGCTAATGCTTCTTTAGCATCGGCTAAAACGGGCGCATCTGCTTTGATGATTTTATTAATTTCGGCAGCGTCAATGTCTATGTGAATCACTTTTGCTTGTTTTGCATAACGAGAAACATCGCCCGTCACACGATCGTCAAACCGCATTCCGACTGCTAAAAGGACATCGCACTCATTGGATTTTACATTAGGTGCGTAATTACCGTGCATACCAACCATTCCAACAAATTGGGGGTGATTTGCGGGGAAAGCACCCAATCCCAAAAGCGTGGAAGCCACCGGAACGCCAGTTTTTTCGGCAAAAACCAATAATTCATCTTCCGCATTGGAAAGCATAATACCTTGACCCACAATCATCAACGGTTTTTTTGCTTCATTCAAAAGCTTGCTTGCTGCTTGTAGTTGATCTGCATTCAGTTTCGGTTTCGGTTGGAAACTTCTAACCGCCGTACACTTTTCGTAAGAGAAATCCAGCTTTTCAAACTGAGCATCTTTGGTAATGTCCACCAAAACAGGTCCCGGACGTCCAGATGAGGCAATATAAAATGCTTTAGCTAAAGCAGGAGCGATATCTTCTGCTTTGGTGACCTGGCAATTCCATTTGGTTACGGGCATTGAAATTCCCATCACATCAGTTTCTTGAAAAGCATCCGTTCCCAAAAGGTGAGAAGCCACTTGTCCGGTGATGCAAACCAAGGGCGTCGAATCGATCAATGCATCGGCTAAACCTGTGATTAAATTGGTAGCACCCGGCCCCGAAGTTGCGAATACAACGCCTGTTTTTCCGGAAGTTCGGGCATATCCTTGAGCAGCGTGAATAGCACCTTGCTCGTGTCTGGTCAGCACATGGTTTACTTCTTCAAGATGATCAAACAGGGCATCGTAGATGGGCATAATCGCACCACCTGGGTAACCAAATATTGTTTTTACACCTTCGGCTTTCAGGCTTTGTATCACCGCTTCTGCACCTGTGGTTTGCAACAGCACCGTAGTTTGTTTGAGGTTTTCTAATTCCGTTGTTTTCATTTTTTAATTTATTTATCGGTTACACAGCCTAAAGAAGCGCTTGAAACACATTGTGCGTATTTATACAACACTCCTTTGTTCGCTTTTAAGGATGGTTGCTTCCAGGCTGCTTTTCGTTTTTCCAATTCCTGTTCAGATACTTTTAAGTTGATCGTATTGTTTTTAGCGTCAATGGCAATCAAATCGCCATCATTAACCAAAGCAATTGTTCCGCCTACAAAAGCTTCCGGTGTAATATGTCCTACCACAAAACCGTGGGTTCCCCCTGAAAATCTACCATCGGTAATTAATGCTACTGAACTGCCTAATCCAGCACCCATTATCGCTGAAGTAGGCTTAAGCATTTCAGGCATTCCCGGTCCGCCTTTCGGTCCGCAGTAACGGATTACTACAACATTGCCGGGTTTTACTTCTCCGTTTCGAACGCCATCAATCACGGTATATTCATCGTCAAACACTTTGGCAGTTCCCTCAAAATAATCACCTTCTTTACCGCTTATTTTAGCGACACTTCCTTCGGCAGCCAGATTTCCGTAGAGCATTTGCAGATGTCCGTTTGCTTTTACCGGATTTTCTAAGGGAAGAAATACCTGCTGACCTTCGGTTAAATCCTGCACCGATTCTAAATTTTCGGCAATGGTTTTTCCGGTGACCGTTAAGCAATCGCCGTGTAGTAAATGGTGTTTCAATAAATACTTCATCACGGCAGGAACTCCTCCTGCCTCGTGCAAATCTTCCATCAAGTATTTACCGCTCGGTTTCAAATCTGCCAATACGGGAACACGGTTGCTAATTTTTTGGAAATCATCCAAAGTAAGTTCTATATCTACCGAATTTGCCATAGCGATCAGGTGCATTACGGCATTGGTAGAACCGCCCAAAACGGTGACCATTGTCATAGCGTTCTCAAAAGCTTTTCGGGTCATAATGTCTTTGGGTTTGATGTCTTTTTCTAACAAGGTTTGAATGGCTTTTCCGGTATCGAAACATTCGATTTTTTTATTGTTGCTCAATGCCGGATTGGAAGAACTGTAAGGCAAACTCATTCCTAAAGCTTCAATCGCCGAAGCCATCGTGTTTGCCGTGTACATCCCACCGCACGCGCCCGCTCCGGGACAAGCGTTTTTAATTACTCCTTTGTAGTCTTCATCAGAAATTGTGTTGCCAAATTTTTTACCCAAAGCCTCGAAAGCCGAAACGATATTGAGCGATTCGCCTTTCCATTTTCCGGAATGGATGGTTCCGCCATACACCATGATAGCAGGACGGTTTAATCTTCCCATAGCGATGATCGATCCCGGCATATTCTTGTCGCATCCCACAACTGCCAAAACTGCATCGTACCACTGTGCACTCACCACTGTTTCTATAGAATCTGCAATGATATCTCTGGAAACCAAAGAGAATCGCATTCCATCTGTCCCGTTGGATATACCGTCACTTACGCCAATGGTATTGAATATCAAACCGACTAAATTTTCTTGTTGCACACCGGCTTTAACTTCTTTCGCCAAATCGTTGAGATGCATATTGCAAGGATTTCCTTCGTAACCCATACTCACAATTCCCACTTGGGGTTTTTGCAAATCTTCTTCCGTTAATCCTATGGCATAAAGCATGGCTTGTGCAGCAGGTTGGGTTTCATCTTGCGTAATGGTTCTGCTGTATTTGTTGAGTATTTTCATTAGTTGAAATGGTTTTGTTTTAATGGTTCTCTTACCAAAAGGGAATAGGCGTTTTGAAGTTTTTTACCTAAGGAATCGTTCCAGTTCTTAGGAAATTGATAATCATCTACTGATGCTATTCCCACCACTTCGGCAGCTGTTCCGCAGTAAAATGCGCTGTCGGCTTGTAATAAATCTTCTTTGGTAAAATTTCCTTGCTGTACCTCCAAGCCTGATTTTTCGGCTAATTCCAAAACCGTAGATCTGGTGATTCCCGGAAGGATATTTCCTAATTGCGGCGTGAATAATTTTCCATCTTTTTCAAAAAATAAATTCGCTCCAGGACCTTCGGCTAAAAAACCATCGCTATCCAACAGCAAGGCTTCATCAAAACCTTTATCTTTTGCTTCAGTAGTTGCCAAGATAGAATTGACATAATGACCGCAGATTTTTGCTTCGATATGGATGGATTTTGGATGCGGACGACAATAGGAAGAAACCGTTAACCGCAATAATTTTTCACCTAAATAAGCTCCCCAATCCCACACAGCGATCATAAGCGAAACGCTCGTAGGTTTTGTCAAACTCATATTTGGGGCGCAATATACCAGCGGTCGGATGTAGGCATTCTTTAAATTGTTTTTTTCCAGCAATTCGTAGGTTGCTTCAACTAATTCTTGCACCTTGTAATCAAAAGGAATTTTCACTAGTTCGCATGATTTTTTTAAGCGTTCGTAATGTTCTTCGGCTTTAAAAACCTTGGTTCCGTGTTCTGTTTCATAAGAACGGATACCTTCAAAGGCACCATAACCATAATGAAGGGTTTGACCATACAGATCGGTTGTAGATTCGGTGGCCTTTACAAATTTTCCGTCTAAATAAAGCACTGTTTCGTTGTTGAAATACATAGTTGATTTGTTTTTTTTTAATTGAGTTGATATTTGCTATTAAGGAATAAAAAAAGCCTTTCCCGAAAGTGAGAAAGGCTTACAGTTTGGCGTACAGCAGCATCTCTCACGGTGGCGAGCTAATAATAATGCTGATAATAATATTGTTGTTATATAAATTCATTTTCTTGTTTTAATTTCCATAAAAAAGCCTCCTGATTTCTCGGGAGGCTTTCAAATATATCTTTCGATTACATCAAAATTATTCCTCCCCGGAATGTGAAATCACACCCGTAATAATAATAGAAGAAATAATAATTGAGTTGTACATTTTCTTTGTTTTGTGATGCAAACCTAACTCGTAATTTTTAAACCAGCAAATTTTTCAGCGTTTTTTTTAATTAAAATTTTCATTGCAATTAAAAATTATTTAAGAATATATGATTAATTGATGATAAAAACCTTGTAAATATCTACTATTGAAGCATATTTCTTTTTTTAAGATTTAAAATTTATCATCCTTGATTTGGCCATAGAAGATAAGAATATCAGTTTAGCATTTTCTTCCTTGGAAGTCCTATTTCTTTTTCCTGTGGATAAGGCTTTCGCCAAGTCATGCTCACATCTTCATTGATTTTCTGATGAATTTCGTAGGATTTTCCGCTGTCCACGGAATAGCGAGGATCTGGGATGAAAGGCATTTTCGCCATCTTTAAAATGGTGATGGTCGGGAAATGAAAATCTACTTCCACCAAACCGAGCAAAAGGTAGCAACCGCCACCCTGAAATGGATAGTTTTTAAGATTGTCAGGAAAGTGGGCCGTGTCGAAATATTCCCCATCGGAATCTATCCAAGTTCCGAAATACATCGTGCCTTTCTTGGTGGGCACGTGCTTGCGAGAAATAAGATAAGCCAACATGCGGACTTGTTTTTTATGGAATTTCAAAAGGTCTTTCGCCATCACATCGCCCCGGAACTTCGTCGCCAACAAATCAAACGGACTGCAGGAAACAGGAAAACCCAGAATCTCAATCTCATCAAAAGCATCTTCGAAAAGATTTCTTTTCAATTGTGGCAATTGATAATCCTTTCTTGGTTCCTCAAAAAATGAAAGATATCGGTTCTGAGGTTTGAAATTTACCATAATTAACCGTGCCTCTATCAGCAACTCATTTTTCTGTTTTCCCGTAAACCGAAACGCGCCACAAAAAATTAAAATTTGCAAGGTTTCAATGCCGATCGGAACTCGTTTTATAAAATTTTCCAATGAAGTGTATTCACCGTTTTCCTGACGTTCCTCTGGGATAAATTGCGCAATTTTGGCCTCAAGTTTTTCAATGTGCATCAGACCTAAATAAACATCTTCGCCATAAAGGGTTGTTTGCAATATACTTTTGTTTACACATGGATTATGAATTTTTCCACCGGCCATCCTGCATTCGTGGACATAGACCTCGGTTCGGTAAAATCCGCCACCATTGTTAATCGCTGCCACCATAAACTCAATGGGATAATACACTTTCAGATAAAGGCTTTGGTAACTCTCTACTGCGTAACTCGCGGAATGCGCCTTGCAGAAAGAATATCCTGCGAAACTTTCAATCTGGCGATAGACCTCCTGCGAGAGTTTTTCAGGATGCCCGAGCTTTTTACAAGATTCAAAAAAATGATCTTTTACTTTTTGCAAAGCGGAAAGCGACCTGCCTTTTCCACTCATCGCACGGCGGAGTATATCGCCGTCTGCAGCAGCCAAACCACCGTAGTGAAGTGCAATTTTAATCACATCTTCCTGATAAACCATGATGCCGTAGGTTTCACCAAGTTGCTGCTCGAAAACAGGATGAAAATATTCAAACTGACCGGGATTGTTATGCCGGAAAATATACTCGCGCATCATGCCGCTCTGCGCCACACCGGGACGAATGATGGACGAGGCCGCCACCAAGGTTTTATAATTATCGCATTTCAGCCGTCGCAACAGTCCTCGCATAGCGGGACTTTCGATATAGAAGCAGCCGATGGTTTTTCCCTTTGTTAAAAATTCGTTGGCTGTTTTTTCATTTTTGGAAATTCGAGTGTTGCGAATATCTACGTCTATTCCCCTATTTTTTTTAATGAGTTTCACGGCATCGTCTATCGTTCCTAATCCTCTTTGTGAAAGGATATCGAATTTTTCAAAACCTATGAACTCTGCCACATGCATATCAAACTGCACAATCGGAAAACCTTTGGGAGGCATCTCCAGGGCAGTAAAATTGGTAATCGGTTCTTCTGAAATCAAAATTCCGCAAGAGTGCATACTCCGCTGGTTAGGGAATTTTTCCAAAAGCATCCCGTATTTCTGCACCATTTTCACCACAGAATTATCATCATGAAACGCCATGGGATTTTTCGTCAAAGCGTCCAATTCTTCCTTGGGCAAACCGAAAGCTTTACCGACCTCTCGGAATATCGAGCGGTACTTAAACTCCACATTCGTCCCGCAGAACGCCACATGATCGCTGCCGTACTTTTCGAAGATGTATTTCAGAATTTCATCGCGCTCACGCCAGCTCCAATCGATATCAAAATCGGGCGGTGATTTTCGGTTTAAGTTTAAGAATCTTTCAAAATAAAGATCGAGTTCGATTGGGCAAATATCTGTAATTCCCAGACAGTAGCTCACGATGGAATTAGCTCCGGAACCACGTCCCACATGCATAAAACCACGGCGGCGGCTGTATTCTACAATATCCCAAGTAATCAGGAAATAGCCGCTGAAATTCAACTGATTGATTACTTTCAGTTCTTTTTCCACTCTTTTTTCGGCGATTTCATTATTTTCAGGATAGCGGGATTTCAAACCTTGGTAAGCCAATTTTCGCAAGAGTTTCTCGTCGTTCTCTTTGCTATCGGTGAAATGCTTTTTATTCCTCGGTACACCAAACTCGAACTCGAAACCACATTCTTCAATGATTTTTTTGGTGTTAATGACAATCTGCGGATGGTCTTTAAAATCATTTAAAACTTCCGCAGGCGGTTTTAAAGCTTCCGAAGTCCGGCAGACATCCCCTTCATCTAACTTGGAAAGCAAAGTGTTGCAATCGACCGCACGCAAGATCCGGTGCAGATTATACTCCCTTTTTGTGCGGAAGGTTACAGGTTGCAACACTACTATTTTTTCTGAAAATTGTTGCCACTTTTTTTGGATTAAAACATGAAGTTCCTCCGCACGGATGCCGATGAATTCATTGTTCTCTAATACTTCGGGGATATTTTTTAATGCATAGATTATGAAGCAGTTCGGTAAGTCTGGATTTTGTCTTGGTAATATTTCCCCATCACAATTGTGGGCTGTGAGCATCCGACAGATTTCCGTAATCCCTTGATTATTTTTAGCTAAAACAATGAAGTATTGTTGGTTATCCAGCCGAACATCTACCCCTACAATGGGTTTTATGCCAAATTCTTTGCACAGTTTATAAAAATCATAAATTCCGGTAATGGTATTGATGTCCGTGAGTGCTAATGCTGAAATTCCCATCCTTGCAGAATTGCGCACCAAATCTTCCACGGAAATAGTGCCGTAGCGCAAGCTGTGATAGGAATGACAGTTTAGGTACATGTTGTTGGTTGGTTGCTGTTTCTTGTTCTTGCCTTTCGATTCTCGGTTCTCGGTTTTTGCATCTATTGGATTAAAAGTCCTGATGCACGACCTACTGCGGTTTTTCCGAATCTGTTTTTCATACGGTCCATACTCTGATAAAGATTCATAAGTTCTTCGGTATCTTCGAATAAAAGCATCTGATGACTGCCGTGAACCAATCCTGAAAAACGGATTCCTATCAACCTCAGGCGCATCCGCCTTGTATAGAGTTTTTTAAACAGTTCCAGAGCATATTTCAAAAGCGTATGATCGGCAGATGTGTAGGATATGCGGCATTGCTTTGTTTCGGTATCGAAATTGGCATAGCGAATTTTTAAGGTAACCACCGAGGTCAGCCATTTTTCTTGTCTTAGTTGAAATGCAAGTTGCTCCACCATTCCGGAGATTATACTGCGCATATTTTCCAAATCGATGCTGTCTTGTGCAAATGTATGCTCGGCGGAAAGCGATTTCCTTTCTGAGTAAGGAACCACGGGCGAATCATCTATTCCATTGGCTTTTTTCCAGAGTTCTGCTCCGTTTTTACCGATCATCTGTTGTAATACATCCACGGGCATTTCAGCCAAAGTTTTTATCTGTCGGATTCCGATTCTTGAAAGAAGCTGAAAGGTTACATTCCCAACCATCGGAATTTTTTTAATAGACAAAGGATTCAGAAAAGGTTTAATTTCCCGATTTGGAATTTCAATTTTGCCCAAGGGTTTCGCCTCTCCTGTTCCGATTTTTGCTACGGTTTTATTAGCAGAGACCGCAAAACTTATTGGCAAACCTGTATTTTTCTTTATGGATTCTGCCACTTCCGTGGTCCACTGATAGCAGCCGAAAAAGCGATCCATGCCCGTAAGGTCGAGATAAAACTCATCAATACTCGCTTTTTCAACCAAGGGAACTTTTTCCTGAATAATCTCGGTGACTTCATTTGATAGCTTTGAATATTGTTCGTGATCACCTTTTATTACTTTTGCTTCGGGACAAAGTTTCAGTGCCATTCTAATTGGCATTGCAGAACGAACACCAAAATATCTCGCCTCGTAAGAGCAGGAAGCTACTACTCCACGATCTCCACCACCGATGATTACGGGAATTCCGTTCAGTTTCGAATTTTGAAGCCGCTCACAGGAAACAAAAAAAGTATCCAAATCCAAGTGTGCAATTGTTTTTTCCATACGGGCAAAATTATTATGTTTTATAACAAAAATTAGTATATTTGTAGTTATAATTTATAACAATGTCAATTTTCTCTGAAAACATCAAGCATTTAAGAAATCGCCAGAAACTTACCCAACAGACCATAGCCAATGATCTGAATATTACCCGTGGGAGATATGTGAAATACGAAGATGGCAGTTCGGAACCACCAATGGATTTATTGGTGAAGATTTCGAAATATTTTAAAGTGAGCATCGACCTTTTGCTGAGTATCGACATCAAGAAATATCCTCTGGAGGAAATGATAAAGCTTTCAGAGAATAAAATTTTGGTGCCTGTAGCGGTGGATTCCAAGGGAGAAAATAAAATTGAAATTATCCCCATAAAAGCATCTATGGGTTACCTGAACGGCTATCAGGATCCCGAATATATTGAAGGCTTGCAAACACTTTCGCTTCCATTCCTAAGAAATGGAAAATTCCGGGCTTTTCCGGCAACCGGAGACTCCATGCCGCCATATAAAGATGGAACCTACATCGTTGGAAAATATGTGGAGAACCTCGCCGACCTGAAAACCGACAAAACCTATGTATTCATCACCGCGAACGATGGGATTGTATATAAAAGATTTCAATTCCATGAGGGCAACCACATCTGCGTGAAATCAGACAACAATTTTTATGAACCTTTAAAAATTCCTCTTGCTGAAATCCATGAGATTTGGGAATTTGCATGCAGTATTAACACGTCAGAATACGAACCGGAGGAATTTTCTGATCATGGCATTCATAACATGTTCAGCGAGATTAAGACTGAAATTAAAAACATTAGTGAAAACTTGAAATTTTAGTAGGAAAACTTTATAGTGATTTAGTAATTTAATGCAAAGCGCACTGTATTGCTGGATAAGTGAAAACCGGAAACTTAAAAAAAAGACACTTACAAAATTTCGTAAGTGTCTGATTTTTAGAGTAGCCCAGCTTGGGCTCGAACCAAGGACTTGCTGATTATGAGAAGACGAATGAAGTGTTTCATTTAGTTTCATTGAAGCTCAAAACTATTGACTTTCTTGGCGTTACGACTTTTGAGATGTATATTTGGTTTCATCAAAATTCACAGAAAAGTATAACATGTTGTACTCATGTTAAACTTTAAAATTTATATTATGAATTCAAGTATCAAAATTGTTTGTAAAAAAAATGTTCTTAAAAATGGCTTATTTCCAATTTATTTCAGATAGTTAAGTATATGAAACTAATCCATCTCTAAGTTTGGAGCATTACCCATTACCAGCATTACCGAATACTACTAATTAGCATCCATAAAACTATGTATAATACGAACCCTATTCGCAAGTACCAAATGTAGTTTTGTGGATATGTAAATTTGCCTTTGTAATATTGTAGTTTTTTAGGAGGATAAAAAATGTAGAATAAAAGGAAATATGGTAAAGAAACCAAAAAACCCTCAAGATAACCATACATTCTTCCTTTTTGATGTAATTCTCCTATAATTGGAATCTTAATACTAAAAAAATTTAATAAAGATGTTGTAAAGAAAACCCCAAAAACCACAAAAAACCAACCCATAACTCTAAGATAAGCCAACTTTTCACTCTTGTCTACCTCAAGATAATATTGATATAAAAAAACGATTACTTTTAACATCATTTACCAATTGTTGTTGTTAGTATCCAATCTGTTGCACCTGTTGCATCCATAATCCCCAACCCAGGACCAACCCAAGGGTTTACTAAAGATAAGGCATTTAAACCTAATTTTACTCCGTTATATAATGAAGGATTATTACTATAATTTCCATACGCATCATATATCCCATAAACTCCACTTGCAAATCCCAATTCTTTTGTGAATTTTAAATACTTTCGTGCTCCTTTACTAAGGTCACCGAATTTTGATTGATTAAAAAGCACTTCTTTAACTCCTGTATTTATTCCTAATCCTGTGACAATATTTCCTATGACATCTACTTTAGGTTTAAATATTTTCACAGTTTCTATATATCCTTCTCCTGTCGTGTGATTTTGCCAAGCACTTTCTTTTCCATCCCTGTCCTCGCCTCCCATAATATGCTGGTTGCATCAATAATGGTGAAATAACTAAAAACACTAAACTTACCAATATAAAAATATATAAAGGCATTGTTGGAGAAAAGAAAATTAAAGCTAAAAATAGGAACGGAAAATACCAAAAAGCCAAAGTATAATTGAGTTTAATATTTTTATAATTTAAAATTCGATCAATAGTATCAAAATATAATTTTTCCATTTTAAAGATATTTGACATCTAAAATACAAATATTTTGCAATTAAATGAAAACAATAACTATCTTTAAATCAGCAAAATTGTTATACTATTGTTGTACTTGATACCAAAAAGAAAAGCGCCTACATTTCTGTAAACGCTTTATTTAAAGAGAGTGGCCCAGCTTGGGCTCGAACCAAGGACTTGCTGATTATGAGTCACTTTTTTTATGTTTTATTATATTTTTAGTTTAATTTATAATATTTTATTTCTCTCTGATTATCAGTATTTTACACCGTTTTAATTTTCAGATTATTTTATTTTATCTTACTTTTACAACATAAATGTTCGTCAAATGTTCGTCAAATGTTCGTCAAAAATTTAAGATAAAATCATGACTACTTTTCAATTTACTCTCAAAAATGGTTCAAAAGCCAATGGTGAAAAAAGTATCGTTGCGCTGTTTATTAAAGACCGCAAAAATACCAGCTTATCAATTCAGAAATCGTGTAAAGAAGAACAATGGAGTTTTGAAACAGAACGGGTAAAAAAGAGTCATCCGGAATACCAAAAAATCAACACTTTTATTGAAAAATATAAAGTGATTATCCAAAAAATCATCGATGATTTGGAGGATGAGAATATCCAGTACACCCTACCTGATTTAATTGACCGCATAAAAAACTTTAAGGGAAAAGGAAAGACAAAAACTTTTACCGAATTTATTTCTGAAAACACCGAAAATCTTAAATCTCTGGACAAATTAGGTTCTGCTAAAATTGAAAAGCAGACGCTGCAATCGCTACAAACTTTTCTTGGCAAAAAAGATATTGGGTTTAATGAGCTTTCTTTCCAATGTCTAAAGAAATATGAGAATTATTGCGTTTTGAAGGGAAACAAACCAGCTACGATTGGAATGAGACTTCGCACGATCCGCTATATTTTCAACTTGGCGATAAAGTCTAAAATTATTAAGGAATCTCAATACCCGTTTAAAGAATATAAAATATCAAGTGTAAAAAGCACGAGCAAAAAGGAATTTCTCACGCAGGAAGAAATCGGCAAACTTGTCAATTACGAACCTGCAAACGAGTACGAACAATTTGCCAAGGACATGTTTCTCTTCAGCTATTACGGGCGCGGAATCAATTTTATAGATGTGTTAAAATTAGAAAAGAATGGCATCTACAATGATACGGTTAGTTATCTGCGGACTAAAACCGGCGTTGCTGTACGATTTAAACTTACCGAGATTTCCAAGGAAATTATTGAACGGTACCAGTCGGAGCCTGAATCTAAATTGATATTTAGAATTCTGAAGGACAACAATACGGAAGTAGCCTATGTAAAAAACAAGTCCGCCAAATATTTACAGGTGTATGTAAATCCTTATCTGAAAACGATGATGTCAAAACTAAAAATCAGCAAAAACATTACTTACTATTGCGCAAGGCATTCCTTTGCAACTGCTCTCAAGTTTAATAATGTTTCAATTGAAATCATCCGTGAAGCATTGGGACATAAGGACATTAATTCTACCATGTCTTATCTCAATTCTTTACCTGATGCAAAACTGGATAAGATTATTGAGGATGTTATTAAATAGGGATTTTACTTTCTGTTCAACGAAACTGGTATTCAATGACATTGAAGTTGTGATTTTATCGAACATTCCTCGTCCTATAATCTAATCATTATTTAATATCTTCATAATTTCTTCCATTGTTTGAATTAAAATTTCAAAGCTTGGACTTTCCCCTACAATCATATTGCTTTGCATAATTTTATAATCGTTTTCCCATTCTTTAATCACTTCTTTGGGAGGAATAATATTGATAAATCCCTTTTTGTGATTTTCATAATTAATCCATTTGGAACGATTCATTTTTTCTCTAAATACCACAATCTTCTCAAAAAGCTCATCATCTGCTAAAGCATTTTTACCATAATCGGTATAATAAAGTTGATACAAATCGAACAAATGCCGACTCATCCTCTCACTTCTAATTCGATCTTTCGGTTTTGAGAACTCTTCATGAAGCAAAAGAATTTTTTCCAAAAAAGTTTTTGTCGGCACGGTAACCAATACTTCAAATGGCGGTAGTGAAAATGGAGCTTCTTGGTAATAATCTTCAATAAATGATTGAACCATTTTTCTCTCGGAAGGTTCGGTCATTGCTCTTGCGCCCATTTCAATCAATACCTTTTGCTGAACATAACTTTCTTGAGGCATTACACTTTTATAAACCAACTCTAAGTGATTAGGATCACTTAAATCGTCCACAATTTCTGAATATTTGATTTCGTAATCGTTTGGAGAAATACCCAACTTCTTCAACTGGCATTCTAATTCTTCTCTAAAATCCGATATCACAAACTTCCCCGCAGTTTTACGCAGTTTCTTCATTTGTGTTATTGTGCCGGGCTCCGCAGAAAACCCCAATAAATTTCTATCAATAATCAAATCAACATCTTCGGAAAAGCGTTCGATAATTTGATACGCTTTACTTAAAGAAGTTCCACCCTTAAAAATAATCTGATCCTTATATTTTGACTGAAAAACGGCGCGTAACACCATACAAACCCACCAATCTTTTTCTATTGCAAATGGCGCATAACCGGTAGATAAGCCTAACCGATTTAAAGTTTCAATCCGTTGTTCCTTAGTAAGTTGTTGATGCCACATTTTATGATAGGTTTATATTTCTAATTCTTTTCTGAATCCAAACTGGTGCAAATTTCAACTGAGAATTCAAGATATTTTCGTCTAATTTCTTAATATATGGGATAAGTTTTTCTTCAAAAGCTTGTGAAATATTTTTCTCGCCAGTAATTTTATATGCCTGAATGATAAGTTGTAGCAGGCCATCTTTTACAGCCAAATTTCTCGGAGAAGTTTTCTTGAACTTAATTTTGCTTTTCCCTATGTTGATTTCCCGTTGCGCACCATCGGTTAAATATACAGCGTGCAAAGGAATTTGAGTAGAAAGTCCCAGAAGATACATTGCCATAACCCCTGTAGGTGCAATCCTGGCTTTATCTCGTTTGGCAATCTCTTTAGCAATCTGTTCTATACTTGGATAAACAATTCCTAAAAGCTCATCCTTTTTTGGGTTTAAATAAATTCCATGAGCCAGGCGAACGATAACCCCTTGCTCTTCCAATCGACGAAGGACTTGGCGGATATTTTCCGAAGTGCCAAATTTTTGAAAATCTTCTGCGAAAAATATTTTTCCCTTTGAAGACTTCCTTATCTTGTTTTCTATTTGACTATGAGTATTTTGCGTCACTTTTTGAAAATTATTTGTCACAAATTTAGTAAATATTTGTGACAAATTGCTAGACATTTGCATCTTTTACTTAGTCTTGCTAGCTTTGCAACAGTAGCTACAAAGCTAGCAAAACGGCTGTTGAACTAAACCTCCGGTAGCTTTTCCCATTCGCC
>NZ_JASZ02000034.1 GCF_000735695.2 Kaistella haifensis DSM 19056 | reverse complement strand
AGTTTTCTTCAGATTCCTAAAGCAGGAACTCAATCTGAGCCATTTGGTCTCGCTCAACAAAAACGGCATCGAAGTGATGGTATACATGACGATGATTGCCTCAATGCTTTTGCTGATTTACAAAAAAGCCAACGCTTTAGGCTACAAAACCGCAAAAAGGCGCATTGCCATGGAACTTCGCGATATGATTACCGAAATACTTATCATTTTTGCAGGCGGAGACCCCGGAAAGGTATTCAAAACTTAGTCATAAAAAATGGCCGGAATTTCTTCCGACCATGACTACCTAAAAGCCCGCTTTAGTTTATTTGAAAATAGTAAAATTAGATTTTAGGAAATTTTGCAGGGTTGCTCTCATGGAACATTCCATATACTTTTTCTACAATATCATCCACACTTGGTTTGCTGAAATAATCGCCATCACTTGCATAAGGCGGACGGTGGTTTTCCGCAGAAATGGTTACGGGTTCGGAATCCAAATACTTGAATGCTTTTTGCTTTTCAAGGACTTGCTGAAGAATAAATGCTGATGTTCCGCCTTCCACATCTTCATCGATCACTACCAATCGGTTGGTTTTCTTCACGCTTTCAGCAATTTCATGTTCCAAATCGAAAGGAATTAAAGATTGAACATCAATCACTTCGGCTGAAATCCCAATTTTCTGCAACTCTTCTGCTGCTTCCATCACCAATCTCCAAGTAGATCCGTAAGTCACCAAGGTAACATCTTTTCCTTCTTTAGTTACTTCAATTTTTCCGACAGGAACTGTGAATTCTCCTAAATTATCCGGTTGTTTTTCTTTTAAACGATAGCCATTTAAACACTCCACAATTACGGCTGGATCGTCGCTTTGAAGCATTGTGTTATAAAAACCTGCAGCTTTGGTTAAATTTCTTGGAACCAAAACCAAAATCCCTTTCGATAGGTTGATAATTCCTGCCATTGGCGATCCGGAATGCCAAATTCCTTCCAAACGGTGACCACGAGTTCTAATGATTACCGGAGCTTTTTGGCCACCTTTTGTTCGGTACTGAACCGTTGCTAAATCATCGCTCATTCCCTGTAAACAATACAAAATATAATCAAGATACTGAATTTCAGCAATCGGTCTCAGACCGCGCATCGCCATCCCGATTCCTTGTCCCAAAATGGTTGCTTCGCGAATTCCGGTATCTGCAATTCTTACCTCACCGTATTTTTCCTGAAGTCCTTCCAAACCTTGGTTCACGTCACCAATATTTCCGGCATCTTCACCAAAAACCAAAGATTCAGGATATTTGCTAAAAATTTTATCGAAATTATTTCTCACCACTACTCTGCCATCTACGGTTTCAGAATTTTCCGAATAAATCGGCGCAACTTCCTTAACATTGGTTGCTTTCCACTGAGATTGCGAATAAAGATGAGATGAATAATTATCTTTTTCTACGGCATAAATTTCATTGTATTTCGCCTGGAGATTTGCTCTTTCAACGCTATTATTTCCTCTGGTTAGCAATAAAGTTTTTCTTACCAAATGAAAAATATCTTTCTTTGAAGCCGAAATGATTTTCTTGAATTTCTCAATCTCATTTTCGATTTCAGTATTTTGAGTTTTTAAATTTTCAATTAATGGAAAAACAGCATTCTTCAAGTTCTGAATGGTGGTCTGATAATTTTCCCACGCTTTCTTCTGACCGTCTTTTACGAATTTTTTTGCTTCCGAATCTATCGTTTCTAAATCTTCTGCTGTAGCCAACTGCTGCTCGTTTCCTTCAATTTCGATAGAATAATTTAAAATCCATTCTTTAAACTGAACCAGCCCATCGAATTCGGATTCCCATTTCAAACGTTCTTCATTTTTATATCTTTCGTGCGATCCGGAAGTCGAATGTCCTTGAGGCTGAGTAACTTCCACAACGTGTACAACCACAGGAACACTTTCAGTTCTGGCAAAATGTTCCGCCTTTGCATACGCATCCAGAAGCGCTGCATAATCCCATGCTTTTACCTGAATAATTTCGCAACCTTGGTTTTCGCCTTCTTTTCTTTGAAAACCTGAAAGCATTTCGGAAATATCCGCTTTTGCTCTTTGATTTTGAGTTGGTACGGAAATCCCGTAACCATCATCCCAAATAGAAACAATCATCGGAACTTGAAGCGCACAGGCAGCATTCAAAGTTTCCCAGAAATGACCTTCCGCAGTGGATGCATCACCGATGGTTCCAAAAGCAATTTCGTTTCCGTTGTTTGAGAACTTTTCAGAGCCTTCAAATTTCACCGATTTGTATATATTCGAAGCTTGTGCAAGTCCCAATAATCTTGGCATTTGTCCTGCTGTAGGCGAAATATCCGATGAAATATTTTTTTGTTGCATTAAATTCTTCCATGTTCCATCTTCATTTAAACTTCGTGTTGCATAATGACCATTCATTTGTCGGCCCGCTGAAGCAGGTTCGCGTTCAACACTCGTATCTGCGTATAATTGTGCGAAAAAGCTTTCTACCGTAACTGCGCCAATTACCAAAGAAAAAGTCTGATCCCGGTAATATCCCGAACGAAAATCTCCGTTTTTGAAAACTTTTGCCATCGCCAATTGTGGCAACTCTTTTCCATCTCCGAAAATCCCAAATTTTGCTTTTCCAGTTAAAACTTCTCTTCTTCCGAGATAAGACATTTCGCGAGAAATTCTTCCGATTTTATAATCTTCTAAAACATTTTTCTTAAAATCCTGAAAAGAAATCTGTTGCGTTTCTATATAAGTGGCCTCCATAAATATCTGAATTTTCACAAATATAAATAAATTTGAGAGAACCTTCCAGATTAGTTGATGACCAACCTTAAGAAATCTTTATCCATGCGCTAAAGAACCGATTAATAAGCCGGAATTTTCAGTACAACATTTCAAAAAAAACGGTAATTCTTGCTTGCAATGGAAAATAAAATTCACCAAAACCCGCTCTATTTTGATTACCGGGCCGATCTTCAATTCAAAAAAGTGCCTCTATTGGAACAAATTTCTAAAGCAAAAAAGAATTAAAAGTTGGAAAATGATAAAAAAAATCGGAGCCAAAAAAACTTGACTCCGATTTCTGTAAAACGTAAAATTTAAAATATGAACTTAGTTTTTAAAATTAATATTAAGGTCTAAATCCGTTTCTTTCAAATAAGCATCAATGATTTCAAATGCTTTTTGCTCATCTTGCAAATTCACCATTAATCTGATGGTTTTCGCTGTAGGAGTAGTAGTAAATGACATATATTTATCGTTCAAAAAACTTGTAATATTGCCCTGAGTTAATTTTGATTTGATCAATTGTATTTCCACAGGATTTTCGCTTTCAAATACACTTACTCTTGTTTCTCTTTCCATATTCTTATTCATTTCAATTTTGAATCTGAAAAATACAAAATTTTTAACAAACTAAATGTTAACATTTCTTAAATTTAAAAAAAAGTAATTATTCTTATGAAAAAAGCTCTTTAAATCTTCTGCACAGCCACTGCGATTTTATCGATGGCAATTTGAATTTCTTCTTTTGAAACATTCAAATGTGGACGAAAACGAATCGACTGATCGCCGCAAGCAAGGATGATTAAACCATCTTCGTACAATAATTCTCTAATTTTGTCGCGAGCAGCACCGTTGGGCAAATCAATTGCACACATCAAACCTCTTCCTCTTGCGTTCGAAACTTTATCCGGAAATTGTTGTTGCAATTTTTGAAGTTCTTCCAAAAGATAATCGCCGACAAGTCTGGCATTTTCTACCAAATTTTCCTGTTCAATTACTTCTAAAACCAACTGAAAACGTAACATATCAATAAAATTGCCCCCGAAAGTTGAATTGATTCTGGAGCTTTCTCTGAACACATTTTGCGGAATTTCATCAAACTTTTCTTTATTTGCCAAAACGCCACAAACTTGTGTTTTTTTACCAAAAGAAATAATATCAGGTTTCGCTGTAAAATGTTGGAAAGCCCACATTTTACCAGTAATTCCGATTCCTGTTTGTACTTCGTCAAAGATTAAAAGTACTTCATTTTCATCACAAATATTTCTTAACCCAACAAAGAATTCATCGCGGAAATGGTGGTCGCCACCTTCTGCCTGAATCGGTTCGATGATGATGCATGCTACCTGATTCGGATTTGCCAAAATCGCTTCCTGAATATTGAGCAAAGCCAGTTGTTCATTTTTAATGGTTTCCTGTAAGTTTTCCTCTGTAATAGGGAAACTCAAGTGTGGATTGATAATTCTTGGCCAATCGAATTTAGGAAAATATTGATATTTTCGTGGATCAGAAGTATTCGTTAAACTCAATGTATAACCACTTCTTCCATGAAAAGCCTGTTTGAAATGGATGCAAATTCCAGCTTCATGATCAATGCCTTTTTCGAAATTTTTGCGGGTTTTCCAGTCGAAGCAAGCTTTCATTGCATTTTCCACACCCATCGTTCCGCCTTCGATGAAGAAAGTATATTGCAATTCTTCGGGAATCGCAACTCTGGAGAAGACCTCCATGAAATCAGCAAATTCCTGAGAATAAACATCGGCCAAAGTAGGTTTATTGACGGCCATTTTCCCTAGCCACGCCGATTTTTCTACTAAATATGGATGGTTGTAGCCAACCGATGCGGAACCAAACATGGAGAACATATCAAGGAATTCTTTGCCGGTATTTCGGTCGTGAATCCAGCTTCCGTGGGATTTTTCTATGTCCATCACGAAATCAAATCCATCGGCGAGAAGATGTTTTCCGAGAATTTCTTTGACCTTATTGGTCGTTTGTGGTTGAGATGCAATTGTGTCGTTCATACAATATTTTTTTGGTGCTTAATTTCTATTGAAAATACAGAAACTATTATTTTTTCTATTAAAATGTTATTTTACAATGAATTACAAATCAAATTTAATTCCTTGCGCTAAAGGAAGACTTGTGGTATAATTAATCGTATTGGTTTGTCGTCTCATATAATATTTCCACGCATCAGAACCGGATTCTCTTCCGCCGCCGGTTTCTTTTTCACCACCGAAAGCGCCACCTATTTCCGCACCTGAAGTTCCAATGTTGACATTGGCAATTCCACAATCTGAACCTGCTTGAGAAAGGAAAAGTTCAGCTTCGCGAAGGTTTTGCGTCATAATTGCGGAACTTAAACCTTGGGGAACATCATTCTGCATTTCGATTGCTTCTTCCAGATTTTTATATTTCATAATATAAAGAATCGGTGCAAAAGTTTCGTGTTGTACAATTTCAAAAGAGTTTTCAACTTCGGCGATGCATGGTTTCACATAACAGCCGGATTCGTATTGCGCTCCATCGAGAACGCCGCCTTCTACCACAAATTCCCCTCCTTCGGCTTTGCATTTTTCAATGGAATTCAAATATTGATTAACCGCATCTTGATCAATGAGTGGACCAACGTGGTTATTTTCATCTAAAGGATTTCCGATTTTTAATTGTCCGTAAGCTTTTACCAAACGATTTTTCATTTCATCATAAACCGATTCGTGGATAATCAATCGTCTTGTGGAAGTACATCTTTGCCCTGCAGTTCCCACTGCGCCGAAAACCGCGCCAATAATCGACATATCTAAATCTGCATTTTCGGTGATGATGATGGCATTATTTCCACCTAATTCCAAAATCGATTTTCCGAATCTTTCGGCTACATTTTTCCCGACGATTCTTCCAACTTTTGTCGATCCGGTGAAGGAAACCAGTGCAACATTTTTATCTTTCACTAATTGATCTCCAATCTCGTGATCGCCCACAATCATTGAGGAAATTCCTTCTGGAAGGTTGTTTTCTTTTAAAACTTCACTGATGATATTTTGACAAGCGATTCCGCAAAGTGGTGTTTTTTCAGAAGGTTTCCAGATGGTAACATTTCCGCAAATCCAAGACAATGCTGTGTTCCACGACCAAACCGCAACCGGAAAATTGAACGCGGAAATAATTCCCACAATTCCTAGCGGATGATATTGCTCGTACATGCGATGTCCAGGTCTTTCGGAATGCATCGTGAAACCGTGAAGCTGTCGCGATAAACCTACGGCAAAATCGCAGATATCAATCATTTCCTGAACTTCACCCAAGCCTTCCTGCAAAGATTTCCCCATTTCATAAGAAACCAATTTCCCTAAATCATCTTTATATTCCCGAAGTTTCAATCCAAATTGGCGAACTAATTCTCCCCTTTTCGGCGCTGGAATCATTCGAAATTCCTTAAAAGCCGCTTTTGCAGTTTCCACTACTTTTTGATAATCCTGAGCGTTGGCAATTTTCACTTTTGCGATCAATTGCCCGTCGGTTGGTGAATAACTTTCTATATAATTTCCGTTGGCAAAGTAATCTCCACCGGTGGAGACTCCGTTATTTTCTTTTGAAATTCCTAAATTTTTGAGTGTTTTTTCAATTCCGAAATTATCGTTATTTTGGGACATAAATTTAAATTTGAGTTGTGTTTAAAGATAAGAATTTTGCTCAAATCTGAAAATTTTCTCTAATCATTTGCATTAAAAACTGATAAATAAGTTTTTATAATAGATACTATATCCATAAATTCCACATGATTCTTTTCATGTGAACAATTCGATTAAAAATAATTAAGTAATTTTGAAAAAAAAGTATAGAAAATGGAAAATCAGCAACCTGAAAACAACAATAATTCCAAGTTTAAAACCTGGTTCAAGCGAGTGGGAATTGGTGGTTTGATCTTCTTTACGGTAAAAGGAATTGCGTGGCTTTTCGTTTTTTATTTCGGTGCTGAAATGTTTCAGGATTGCTCCGGTAAATAATTTACCAATCGGAATTTCGGATTTCGTAAATCACATTAATTTTCGGTAATTCGCCGTAATAGGCAATTTCTTCTTCGCTAATTTTTTTGGCACCCAGTTTCTCCATTGCTTTTTGCGAACGAATATTATTTTTTCCGACATGGAAAATCGCCGATTCTACAAATTGAAAAATATAATCCAACATCAGTTTTTTCACCTGCGGATTGATGTTTTTTCCCCAAGATTTCGTTCCATAAAAAGTATAACCAATTAAAATCGAGTTTTTTTCTTCATTAAAATCATAAAATCTCGTCGAACCTAAAACTTCATTCGATTGCTTATCAATAATCAGAAAAGCGCCTTTACTTTCGAGGGCACCTTTAAAGAAAGTTTCGAAAACTTCCCTTTTGTAGCGGTCTTTATTCGGATGTTGCTCCCACACTTTAGGATCAGAAGCTACTTCAAATAATCTTTCGAAATCGTTTTCTTTTAATGGAATTAATTTGAAATTTTCGTTTTCTAAAATCGGTTGGATCGAGAAATTCATGGACGTTTTTTTTTTCAAAAGTAAAATTAAATTTTAAATAAAAATATTTTAAATTTCCTTAAAAAAGAATCGCTTTTTCCAGCTCCAGCAACTTTTGTTTTCGCCAAATGCCGCCGCCGTAACCGGTCAAAGTTCCATTGCTCCCGATTACCCGATGACATGGAATTAGAATGGAAATTTTGTTCATCCCATTTGCGTTCGCTACTGCACGAACTTTTTTCGCGTCGCCCAGCGCTTGGGATTGTTTCCGGTAATTCCAAGTTTCACCATATGGAATTTGTTGCAGAATTTTCCAAACACTTTTCTGAAATTCCGTTCCAACAGGACTTAGCGGAATAGAAAACTCTTTGAGCTTGCCTTCAAAATACAATTTTAATTCCTTTTCCAAAAGCTTAAAATTCGGATTTTCGCCTATAACAATGGTCGCATTCAGCGATTTTGCTAGATCTTTGAATTCCGTTTCGAGCAATTTTCTGTCGGTGAATTCCAACATGCAAATTCCCTCTTCCACCGCAGCAACGTACATCGTTCCAAGTGGGGTTTCAATTCTTTTCAGGTCGATAATTCTCTGTTCTTTTGAATTTTTTGGTGAAACTCCAAAGATATTTTTAAAACTTTCACTGAAACCACTTAAGCTCTCAAATCCACTGTCGTAAGCTGTTTCTATAATATTATCACCCTGTTGCAATTTTTTAAAAGCGGTATTCAATCGGAACATTCGTTGAAAAGCTTGAAAAGTCATTCCATGATTTTTCTGAAACCATCTTCGCATTGTTGCCGGCTCAATTCCACGTTTTACCAAATCGTAATCTTTGAATTTCTGTGCGGGATTCTCTCTTAATTCTTCTAAAATCTCCTGAATATATTGGGGAGTTTCATCTGGATTTTCAAGTGGTTTGCATATTTTGCAAGGTCTGTAACCTTTTAAGATCGCTGCTTTTGTAGAAGAAAAAAATTCGACATTTTCCGGTTTTGGTTTTCTGGCACGACAGATCGGGCGACAAAAAATTCCGGTGGTTTTTACACCCATCCAAAAAACGCCTTCAAAATCGGGATTTTTGTTGAGCGAAGCCTTATACATGATTTCGGGAGAAAGTTCCATTTTGTAAATTTAAAGCAAATTTAGGTTCGGAAAATAAACTGCGCAACCGAAAAAGTGACAAGTATTTTTGAAGATTAATTTTCTCTAAGAAAATTTTAATTAATTTTGATAAAAATATCAGCGATGAATTCTTCAACTTTAAATATCATTAATAAAAAGCTAGAAAACGAGCCGCAGGAAATCTTGGATCGTGTTTTGGCGTATTTGGAAGATATTTTAGAAGACAAAAATTCAAAAAAAACGGATTTTGAGTTGACAGAAGAACAAAAAAATAGTCTTCACAAAATAAAAAACCGTCCTTTGGAAGAGCACACCGACGTGGAAAATTTTGTAAGTGAAATGAAATCCAAGTATGGAATTTAAGATTGTAATTTCAGCTGAGGCTCAACTTGATTTAGAAGAACATTATCTTTATTACAGAGAATTTGCGAATAAAAAAGTCGCTTACCAATTTTTCAAATCCTTTGAAACCACTAAAAATTCTATCGCCAAAAACCCGTATTTTCGAATCTGGTTTGATGATTTTCGTGGATTTCCCTTAAAAAAATTTCCTTTTATCATTTTTTATTTTATTGATGCAGAGAAAAATACCATTGTAATTTCTCGACTTTTCCACACTTCGCAAAACCCTGAAAAATATCCTAAAAAAAGCGAACCGTAGTTCGCTTCAATTTAATTTTTCGCTGCATCTCGTTCGATTTGCTTTATTTCTTTTAGTTTTTCAACAATTTTCGCAACGGTTTCTGGCTTACCCGTTTTCAAAGGAAGTTCAACTTTGGTAAAATCCCATTTCATCACCAAATTCACCGAATTATCATCAACCGGATTGAGCTCGATAACGAACCACTCTTGTTTTTCTGCAAGTTTCTGAACCGGAACAGTTACATCAACCACATTTTGTTTTTCGTCAAATGTGTAAGCGCCCCATTGCTGAGAATCTTTATTGAGAATCACTTTCCATTCTTTTTCAGTTGGAATGACAAACAATCCGTAAGTTCCTGCTGAAACGGTTTTTCCACCAAAATTCACCGATTGTTCAAAGGTAATTTTTGTTGATGAATTCGCTCCTGCGCGCCAAACCTTCCCGAAAGGAACGAGGTCTCCAAAGATTTTTCTACCTTTTACACCTGGTCTTCCGTAATCTACAGTGATTTTCGACATTGAGAATTGTTGCTCAACTTTCTGTCTCGGACTAGCCGCCGGAAGTGTAAATTGGGAATAAGCGGAAACTGAAATGGCGAGCAAGGCTGTAATAAGGAGTTTTTTCATAAAATTATTTTTGCTAAAGATAATTCAAAATTCGCATTTGAAAAACCCAAAAAATTCAAACCATATTATTCTGTTTCGCCACACTGATGAGCTCGGCGACATTTTTCACCTGAAATTTGTGGATGATGTTTTTGCGGTGGGTATCAACGGTGAGCGGGCTTAAAAATAGTTCTTCAGCTATTGCAATACTGGTTTTTCCTTCGGTTAAAAGTTTCAGGATCTCCTTTTCCCGTTTGGTAAGGCGGGGAATACCCGAAAGCTCACGTTGACACGGTTTGCTGATGATTTCTTTCACTTCGTTGCAGAAAACTATGTTGCCCGAAAGCGCGCCACGTATGCAGCTGCTCAGCTCTTCGATGGTGGCATTTTTCAGCAGGTAGCCGCTTGCTCCGTTTTGGAGGCACTGCATGATGATGCTTCGCTCCGATCGGTTACTGAGCATAATTACGGAGGTTTGCGGAGATTTTTTCTTGATTTCTGCACAGAGTTCAATTCCGTTGGCGTCGGGCAAAGTGATATCCAGCAGAACGATATCTGCGTCATTTGTTTTAATGAAATTTCGAATTCCGGCACCATCATTAAAAGTAGCGGAAATATGGAAAAATTTTTGATTTTCGAGCATCATTTTCAGACCTTGAATCACGATGGGATGATCGTCTACAATAACGATATTGATGTTATGCGACATTTGTACTGATTTCTATATTAACTGATGTCCCCTGGTTTTGTGCGGTTTGGATTTCGATTTTTCCTTTCAGGAAATTTACCCGGTTCTGCAGGTTTTTCAGGCCGAGGCTTTTCACTTTTTTCATTTCGTCTTCAGTGAAGCCTTTGCCGTTGTCTTCGACGGTGATGTAAAACTCGTTCCCGTTTTGCGAACACTGCACCAAAATATTATTAGCGCTGGAGTGTTTTACGGCGTTGGCTAAAAGTTCCTGAACGATCCTGTAAATATTGACCTGCAGATTCAGCGGTAAATCCTTTTGAATATTAATCGGCTGAAAATCAATATAAAGTCCGTCTTTTATATAAAATTCGCACAGGTCTTTCAGTGCGATTTCCAAACCGAAATTCAGCAAACTTTCCGGCATCAAGTTTCTGGAGACGCGCCGCAATTCGGAAACCGAAGAATCCAACTGGTTCAGAATCTTATGGAAGCTTTCGTACTGGTTTTCTTCCAGATGGTTGTTGCTCCAGGTTGAGAGGTTGATCTTCACACCGGCGAGCATCCCGCCAAGCCCGTCGTGAAGGTCTTTGGCTACGCGCTCGCGCTCGCGTTCCTCACCGTCGAGAATGGCTTTTGTAACTTTCAGTTCTTCGGTCTGTTCTTTTTCTTTAAGTTTTTGCTGAAGGTTGATTTCGCGCTGCTCCGAAAGTTTTTTTCTGTTGCGGTAATAAAAAAAAGTATACAGGCCGCTGCCCAAAAAGACCAGCGTGGTGATGATAAATGTCCACATATATTGGTTTTTATTGTTGATTTCAAGCTCCTGCACCGCCAACTGTTTTTCTTTTTCAGCGGTGCGGAACTTGGTTTCCATCATTAAGGCTTTTGAGTCTCTTTCCTCAGCCAATAAACTGTCGCTTAAAGATTTGGTTTGCAGTTGATACTCATAGGCATTTTTATAATCGTTTAATTCTGCATATATTTTGGACATTTCGTTATGCAGGATTCTGGCATCATGTTTCGTAGAGATAAGGTCTTTCCTGTTGATCATCGTCTGCAAAACGGCAAGTGCTTCTTTGGGCCTGTTCAGATTTCTTAGGCTGAAAGCTTTTTGGTAAATAAGTCCAAAATAATCTTGTGGTGCAATTGCTGGTGCGGCCAAACCTTTGTTGAGGTTCCGCAGAGAGTTCTCAAAATCCCCGTTCAACTGAAAATACTTGGCATTTACAAGATAAAAGGAAACTGCAAGAGGATTTTGGGGATAGCGTCTAATAATCGCTTCTGCACTTTGTAGGTATTTTTTTGCTTTTGCACTGTTGTTCAGGTAGAGATAAGACTGTGCAGCGTTCACATTAAATTCAATTTTACGCTCTAAAACATTATAATTTTCCGGTTCTTTTTCTATAGTTTTAAGCGACTGATCAAAATAAGAAATGGATTTTTCATAAAGTTTGCGGTTGTACATTTCGGAACCTATATCATTCAGATATTGTGCTTCTAAATCTTTCCTTCCTGCTTTTGCGGCAAGTGGAATTGATTTGTTTAAAATAATGGAAATAAAAATGTCCGAATTGTCTTGATACTGCTCCTGGGCTGCATAATTGTGCCATGCTCTTGCCATTAAAATATAGGAATCTTTCGTCTGCTGATTTTCCAAGAGATTAATTGCTCTTTTATAGAATTTCTGCGCTTTTTTAAGCTCAACACCAAAAAACTGTTGACCGAAAGTAAAATAAACTTTTCCTTGCAGGACCTTATTGTTTTTAGGTATTATTTTTTGTGCCTTTTTAATGTATACTATTGCTTCCACAGTATCCACATCCGACAGATAATCGGCGAGTTCAAGCATAAGGTCTGCCCGCTTCTCAGCATTTTTTTCTTTACTGATCAGCGTTTCCAGACTGTCCCGCTCCTGCGATGCTGCAAAAGACATCAGGAAGAAAAAGAATAAAAACAGTCTGAAACTCATCATTGTCATTTTCCAATAAAATTAATCAAAAATATTAATTGAAAACTTATAAAAAAATACCTAAAAACAAGTAGAAAAAAATACAGATTTTTCCTGATTGAAGCGTATCTCGAAATGCAGAAACTTTGAATGACAGAAAAAATAAAAAATTGAACATGTAAAATTTTAAAAAATTGAAACCAGCCCGGGCAGGTGTTGACGATAGAAAATGGCGAGGTATATCTGCCTTATCATACTATGGTAAACTAATTTTAACAATATTCAAACAACAATTATTATGAAAAAGAAACTTGTATTATCAGCAATTTTAGCAGTAACGTTTACCCTTACTGCACAGGCACAAAGCATTTTCGATAAAATAGACAGGCTCGCCGGAAAGGTAGAAAGTGCCACCTACAAGGTGGACAGAGCTGCAAACGCAGCAGACAGAGCAGGAAAAACAGGAGGAAAACTAGCAGGAATGCTTGGAAAGAAAAAAGAAAACTCAACAGCTTCTCTCATTGATGCAAATGGAGAGAACAAAACGGTTATAACCATAACCGGCATGGAGATGGAAAAATTTCAGAAACTGCATGACCTTTTAGAAAATACAGACGGGGTAACATCAACTAAAATGAAATACAGCAGTGGGAAATCTACGATTACAGTTATGCATAAAGGCGATACCCAAAACCTAATGCGTAAAATAAATGCAAAAGCTAAAGGTGTATACACCAGCCGAAATATTGCTGAAATGGAAGATGGCCTTGTCACCTTGAAGCTATGAGATCTGTAATTCTATACTTGGCACTTGGTCTTATTTTCTGCTTCTCGTCATGGTTATAACCGAATTTAAGGATCATAGAGTGAGAGGAACTTTTGAATTCGTTGGAAAAAATTACGAAACCGGGCAGACGGTTAGTATCACAAACGGTGAATTCTATTTAGAAGCACAGAAAAATGTTCTTTAATGTGAAATCGTATAGAAAAAAAATAACAATTAAATAAAAAATTTTATGAAAACAATGTACAAAAAAATCGTACTGAGAAGCATGATGCTTCTAATTGCTTTAGGCCTTGTGTTTGGAATTTCGTCGTGCAGCAGAGATGATGATGGTGACGGTTCCGGCAATGATGGAAATATGTATAAAATTACCATAACGCTCAACGGTGTTGATGCTAATGATTTTGTCAGTTTAGCCGCAGCAGCGTCTGATGCTGCAGCTACCACCTCGGTCTGGAAGATCAACGGTGTAACACAAAATGGGCAGGTTGGTGTAGGCCTAAATGAAACCAATTTTACAGGAAGTACCAAAACCTACGTTCTGGAAACTAATTTTAAAGTAATTGCTTTAGCAGCGGGAGGACAGATCATCAACTACGGTGGTGCTATCACGGGATCTTACAAGATTGAAAAAAACGGAAAAGAAGAGGTAAATGAGACTATAAATCTTGCAACAGATGGAGCAAACTGGAGCAAACAATTTAATTTTTAATTTATCATAGTTCATACAATTATAATTTTTCAGGAACAAATCCCGGAATTGTAGCCGGGATTAGTTTGATTAAAAACCAATTATTATGAAAAAGCCACACCTATATATACTTCTAGCAGGCTTATTTTCAGCCACTTCCTGCCAAAAAACCGAAAAACCGGATATTGATCAAAAACCATTTGCAAAACAGGATTCTGCCTCACTGGTTAAAAAAGGTGAATACCTCGTCACCATCACCGGCTGCAACGATTGCCATACACCGAAAAGAATGGGACCGAAAGGCCCGGAATTAATCACCGAACTGCTGCTCTCCGGCTATCAGGGCAAAAATGCCGTCCCCGAATTTGATTTGGAAAGGGCGAAAAGCGGTTTTGCACAGATGAGTCCTGATATGACCGCCGCTGCCGGATCATGGGGAATTTCCTTTGCCGCGAACCTCACACCCGATGAAACCGGAATTGGAAGCTGGACTTTTGAACAGTTCAAAACTGCGATTACCCAAGGAAAATACAAAGGAATGGAGAACGGCAGGCCGCTGCTACCGCCCATGCCGTGGTTCAATTATTCCGAAATGAAAGATGAAGATGTGCGCGGTATTTTTGCTTATTTGAAGTCGATAAAACCTGTAAAAAATGTGGTGCCACCGCCTAAACAATTTGAAAAATAGATTAAAAAAATTTTCCCAAAACCAAATGAGGTAAGCTGAGTATCGTCTAAACGAAAAATCTCTCTCCATCTGAAGGTCGGGATAAAACAAAAAAAAAGCCGTTTTCATTAGTTGTGAGACGGCTTTTTTATCATTTTTACATCTTACAAAATCACATTTTCTCCATTTTAAAACTCATACTTTCAATGACTTTCAAGATGGCTTCTACGGTATCCATTGAAGTGAGGCAAGGAACTCCGTTTTCAACGGACGTTCTGCGGATTTGGAAACCATCACGTTCGGATTGTTTTCCTTTAGTCATGGTATTTACAATGTATTGAACTTTCCCTCTTTGAATGAGATCAATGAGATTAATTTCCGGATTTTCTTCTATTTTATAACCAATTTTTGTTCTTACTCCATGTTCTTCAAAGAATTTCTCAGTTCCTTCTGTTGCCCAAATTTTGAAGCCTATTTCCTGAAATCTTCTAGCAATTTCGCAAGCTTCTTCTTTGTGTTTATCGGCAACTGTGAATAATATTGCACCGTGAAGTGGTACTTTTCTACCGGAACCGATGAGTCCTTTGTAAAGTGCTTTTTCAAGGGTGGTATCTTTCCCCATCACTTCTCCTGTGGATTTCATTTCAGGGCCGAGAGAAATATCAACTTTGGTTAATTTTGAGAAAGAAAATACCGGAACTTTCACGAAAATTCCTTCTTTATTTGGAGCTAATCCGTTTTTGTATCCAAGGTCTTTTAATTTTTGACCAAGAATGACCTTGGTGGCCAAATTTGCCATCGGAATTTCGGTGATTTTACTTAAAAACGGTACCGTTCTCGATGAACGAGGATTAACTTCTATCACAAATACTTCATTTTCATATAAAACGTATTGAATATTCATTAACCCAACCACATTGAGTCCTTTTGCTAATCGTTTGGTATAATCTACCAAAGTATCGATTTGTTTTTGCGAAATATTCTGTGGCGGATATACCGCGATGGAATCTCCGGAGTGAACTCCCGCTCTTTCGATATGCTCCATAATTCCCGGTATTACTACAGTTTCTCCATCAGAAATTGCATCAACCTCGACTTCTTTTCCGGTTAAATAACGGTCGATCAAAATTGGATGTTCAGAGTTTTCTTTCACCGCATTGGTCATGTAGTGGTTCAGATCTTTCTCGTCGTACACGATTTCCATGGCTCTTCCACCCAAAACATAACTCGGACGAACCAAAACCGGGAAACCAATTTCATTGGCAATGACTAAAGCTTCCTCTTTCGTAAAACAAGTTTTTCCCAAAGGTTGCGGAATTCCAAGTTCCTGCAAAGCCGCTTCGAATTTGTTTCGGTTTTCGGCGCGATCCAAATCCTCGAGAGATGTTCCCAAAATTTGAACTCCGTGCGCTGCTAATTTATCGGCTAAATTAATCGCGGTCTGTCCGCCAAACTGTACTACGACGCCTTTTGGCTTTTCGAGTTCGATGATGTTCATGACATCTTCTTCGGTCAATGGTTCGAAATACAATTTATCGGAAATCGAGAAATCGGTGGAAACGGTTTCCGGATTATTATTAATGATAATCGCTTCATACCCTAATTCTTTAATCGCCCAAACCGAGTGAACTGTGGCGTAATCAAACTCTACACCTTGCCCGATTCTGATGGGACCGGAACCGAGAACGATGATTTTTTCTTTATTTGAAGGAATGCTTTCGTTTACTTCTTCGTAAGTTCCATAGAAATAAGGCGTTTCACTTTCGAATTCGGCGGCGCAAGTATCTACCATTTTGTAAACCGGCATTACGCCATTGCTTCTTCTGAATTCAAAAATTTCTTTTTGATTAGAATTCCATAAATGAGCGATATGAAGATCCGAAAATCCAAGTTTTTTTGCTTGAAGTAATGTTTCTTTATCGAATTTATTCTCAGCGATTACCTTTTCAAAATCGATTAACTTTTTGATTTTCCAGATGAAAAATTTATCAATTTTACTCCATTCCACAATTTGTTCCCAATCGTAACCTCTTCGTAAAGCATCGCCAATAATGAACAATCGCTCATCATCACAAACGTGGATTCTCCTTTCGATTTCTTCATCGGTTAAAGCCTCTGCTTGTTTTGATTTAAGTCCAATATGTCTTAAACCCGTCTCCAGGGAACGGATTGCTTTTTGCAAAGATTCCTCGAAATTTCTACCGATTGCCATCACTTCTCCCGTCGCTTTCATTTGGGTTGAAAGTCGGCGGTCTGCGGTTTCAAATTTATCAAAAGGAAATCTCGGAAACTTGGTTACCACATAATCCAAAGCTGGTTCGAAACAAGCGTAAGAGGTTCCTGTAACCGGATTCATGATTTCATCTAAAGTCAATCCCACAGCAATTTTTGCAGCAATTTTTGCAATCGGATAACCGGTTGCTTTACTCGCCAATGCTGATGAACGCGAAACCCGTGGGTTTACTTCAATAATATAATAATCGAAAGAATGCGGATCCAAAGCCAGCTGAACGTTGCAACCACCTTCTATCCCTAATGCACGAATAATTTTCAATGAAGAATTTCTCAACATTTGATATTCTCGATCAGAAAGTGTTTGCGAAGGAGCCACCACGATAGAATCTCCGGTGTGAATCCCAACTGGATCGATATTTTCCATATTACAAACCACAATAGCATTGTCGTTTTTGTCGCGCATTACTTCGTATTCGATCTCTTTGAAGCCGGCGATGGATTTCTCGATCAAACATTGAGTTACGGGAGAATATTTCAGTCCAAAGCTTGTAATTTCCTTTAATTCATCTTCGTTATGCGCAATTCCGCCACCGGTGCCTCCCATTGTGAAGGCAGGACGAACAATTACCGGATAGCCAATATTTTGTGCAAATTCCAGAGCACCTTGAACGGTGTTTACGATGTCGGATTCGGGTACAGGTTCGTTGAGTTCCTTCATTAATTCTCTGAACAAATCTCGGTCTTCCGCCTGATTAATTGCGGAAAGTTTGGTTCCTAAAACTTCCACTTTACACTCTTCCAAAATTCCCGCTTTTTCTAGTTCTACCGCCATATTCAGGCCGGTTTGTCCTCCCAATGTCGGTAAAAGTGCATCCGGTCTTTCCTTGCGGATAATGTGGGACACAAACTGCAGAGAAATCGGTTCGATATAAACTTTATCGGCGATTTCCACATCGGTCATGATGGTTGCCGGATTTGAGTTGATCAAAATTACTTTGTAACCTTCTTCTCTCAAAGCCAAGCAAGCCTGAGTTCCAGCGTAATCAAATTCCGCAGCTTGACCGATGATGATTGGTCCGGAACCGATTACTAAAATTGTTTTTATGTCGTTTCTTTTCATTTTTATTAGATATTAGAGTCGAGAATCAAAATTCCAGACTTATATTTATTTAAAATTTTATTTTAGAAGGTCACTTTTGATAACCATATTTCTGATTTCCTGCTCAAAATAATAAGCGATATCAAAATCATCTGTCGCTTGATTTTCCAATACGATGACGGAAACTTTTTTCTCAGGATAATATAAATTAACCGCAGTGAATCCAGCAGGTGGAGAAAATCCCGTATGCCCGATTTCAAAAACATCCGCTTTGTCATTAATTCTTAATCCATAACCGTAACCAATTTCTTTCTCACTGAAAAGCGTATGAATATTGGTAACAGAATAATTAATCATTTTCTGATAACTTTCGTTTTTCAGAATTTTCCCGTTATGAAGAAGGTCATTCCATTTTGCCAAATCTCTCGCTGTGACCATCAAATGACTTCCCGGATAAAGTTCTGATGAGTAAGGAAATTCTTTAACCAAATTTGTCCTGTTTTTGGTAATCGCAAAACTGTTTACCAGTTTTTTTTGATTTTCCGAATTGGGATAAAAACAGTTTTTCAGTCCATACTTGGCGAAAAGCTCTGTAACCAATTGCTCATAAGATTTTCCGGTGGCATTTTCCAAGATTCTGCCAAGTGTTCCATAACCAATATTCGAATATTTGAATTGAGTTCCCGGCTCAAAAAGCAGTTCGTCTTTTAATTCCCACGCATCAATCCCTGATGAATTATTCAAAAGATGATGAACAGTCACTTTATTTGCCCAATTATACTTCAAATCCTTCAAATAAGTATTGATTGGCTGATTAAGATTGATATTTCCCTTTTCAACTTCCAGCATTACCAAAGTTGCAGTAATTTGCTTTGCAATAGACATTGAAGAAAATTTGTCCTCAAGAGTCAATTTCGTTTGATTCTCAATATTTGAAAATCCATAAGCTTTTTCATAGACATTTTTTCCATCTTTCGTAATCACCACCACTCCATTGAATGCTCTCGGATTTTTAGTCTGAATTAAACTGTCAATCTTGTGAGACAACTGTTTTGTATCAGCAACTTTTGTCGTGTTACAGCTTAATAAAATCCCCGCAGTTAAAGCTAGAAATAAGGTTTTCAAAATAATTACTTTTTAAAATCCTCCATTAATTCAATAAACTCATCAAAAAGATAATTTGCATCTTCCGGACCCGGACTTGCTTCAGGGTGATATTGTACGCTGAAACATGGATGGATTTTGTGCCTCAAACCTTCGTTGGTACGGTCGTTCAAAGCGATGTGTGTTTCTTCTAAATCGGTATTTTTCAAACTTTCTTGATCTACTGCATACCCGTGATTTTGGGAAGTAATCGCCACTTTATTTTTGGCTAAATCTAAAACCGGATGATTTCCACCTCGATGACCAAATTTTAACTTAAAAGTTTTGGCGCCACAAGCCAATGCAATCAATTGATGTCCCAAACAAATTCCGAAAATAGGCACTTTTCCAAGTAATCCATTGATGAGTTCAGATGCTCCTTTCACATCTTCCGGATCGCCGGGACCGTTGGAAAGCATAATTCCATCGGGATTCATCAACAAGATTTCTTCGGCGGTGACATTTTGGGAAACCACTTTCACATCGCAGTCTCTTTGGGTAAGTTCGCGCAGAATTCCCAATTTCGAACCGAAATCCACTAAAACCACGTTCAAACCTCTACCTGGATTGGCATAAGGAGTTTTCGTAGAAACCATTTCTACTTGATTGGTCGGAAATTCAGTAGATTTCAGGGATTGTATTGCTTCATTTTCATCGGCATTTTCATCTACAATTCTGCCTTTTACAACGCCTTTGCTTCGTAAAACTCGGGTTAATTTTCGGGTATCAATTCCCGAAATTCCAGATAATTTTTTCTTTTTAAACAGTTCGTCTAAAGAAATTTGATGACGAAAATTGGAAGGAAAATCGCAAAGTTCCTTCACGATCAAACCTTTAATAGCAGGTTCTATGGATTCGTAATCGTCACGGTTGATGCCGTAGTTTCCGATCAACGGATAAGTCATACAAACCATTTGGCCACAATAGGACGGATCGGAAATCAGTTCCTGATAGCCCGTCATTCCGGTATTGAAAACCACTTCGCCCTCAGTTTCGAGCTGTGCACCAAAACCTTCTCCGTGAAAAACTTCACCGGATTCTAATATTAATTTCTTTTTCATTTTATTTATTTCGCACCTTTTATTAGCATTTTATTTCTTTTACAAAAACTCAAAACCTTTGCTTTCCAGCGCATCTTTCAGGATCGCCATTCTCGCGAAAACTCCATTTTTCATTTGTTGAAAGATTCTGGAACGCGGAGATTCTACTAAATCGTCATGGATCTCCACTCCTCTATTAATTGGTGCTGGATGCATAATGATTGCATTTTCTTTCATTGTTTTTTCTCTTTCCAGTGTCAACCCAAATTTTTTATGATAATTATTGAGTGAGATTTTCATTTTCTCATCATGTCTTTCATGCTGAATTCTAAGCAACATCAGCACATCAACTTCTTTTATCAAATCATCGATAGAGAGATAAGTTCCATTGATAATCGCGCCCTCATCAAACCATTTTTCAGGGCCGGAAAAATAAACTTTCGCTCCCAGTTTTCTGAGCGCAACTGCATTGGAATTTGCTACCCTACTGTGTTTTACATCGCCCACGATTCCGATTTTTAAACCTTTAAATTTCCCAAATTCTTGATGAATAGTCATCAAATCCAATAATGTTTGCGATGGATGATTTCCTTTTCCATCGCCCCCATTGATAATCGGAAGGTCGATTTCTTTTAATTCTTTATAAAACTGATCTTGCTTATGACGAATTACCAACAGATTTACCCCCAAACTTTGAAGGGTCTTCACGGTATCATAAAGTGTTTCGCCTTTATTCACTGAGCTTGATGTCACGTCAAACGGTACGACTTGAAGTCCCAACTTTCGTTCCGCGATATCAAAACTGGTTTTGGTGCGGGTGCTGTCCTCAAAAAAGAGGTTGGAAACATAAATTTCTTTTGTGGGTTTCAAAACTTTTCCTTTTGAAAATTCGTCAGCTGCAATTAATAATGAATTAATTTTTTCTACAGTTAAATCGGCGGTTGTAAGCATAATTTTTTCGGTTTAGGTCAAAAAAAAACGAAGCCAAAAAAGCTTCGTTATAAAAAACAAATATTGTTGATATCGGCAAAATTGCCTGTCTGTAAATCGTCTAATGGAAATAATCTTTTCATTAGGTGCAAAGATAGAAATTTATTTTGAACAACAAAGATGATTTTTTGCAACGTATAATTTACAAAAGTAATTTTTATCCGGAGATCAATCGCTATAAACTATTTTTTCACCTTTTAAATTTACCTACCCATAAATTTTTGTTCATTTTAATGCTAAATTAATATATATTTGCTAAAAAAGTATAGTTATGTCCAATTCTTGCCCGAAATGCCAACAAAGTAATATTGTAAAAAGTGGAATCGTAAAAGAGCGACAACGCTTTCTATGCAGAGATTGCAATTATTATTTCACGGTTAAAAAATTAGGTAAACAAATTGATGATTATTACGTTACAAAAGCACTCCAACTATATCTCGAAGGTTTATCTTTTCGCGAAATTGAAAGAATTATCGGTGTTTCTCACGTTACCATAAGTTCATGGATCAAAAAATATAACATCAAAAGACCACCACATTCTGAATTCCACACAAGCTATAAAGTTTTTAAGCAAAGCGAGCTCATTACCTTTATTCAAAACGAAGAAAACATTAAAGGCTCCGGCCTCATCATCACAGAGTTTGGAGATAAATACATGATGATCAGGTGGGAAAGATTTAAAAAATAGTGCAGAATCTGTTAGTTTTACTTTCAAAAATTCATTAACCTATACTATTAGCATAAATATATATTAAATTTCTTCAAGCGATTTTTTAGTTTCACTTTAGTTATCACAAAAAAACAAACTAAAAATTATTAATCAATGAAGAAATCAACAGTTTTATTAGGAATTATTTCATCGATAATCTTCCAAACATCTTTCTTAGCGCAAGAGAATCCTTACACAGAAGATCTTCTAAAAAGAATTGAAGCATTGGAAGCCGAAAAAAACAAAACAAAAGATTGGGACGTTTCTTTATAAGGTTGGGTAAGAACCGAATAAAACTTCGACAGTCGGCAATCTGCATACTCCAGAGAATATAATTTGAATCTTTTTCCACTGGATGAAAAAGCGAACTGCTTCTGGACGATCAAGAAATGCCTTTAGAAAAAAAAAGTTTTTATAGGAAACATTATTTCCGAAAGCGACCGCCTCGCTGAAATCATCAACGATATTCTGTATCTCGACAAATTAGAAGCTGGAACTACGCCCTTAAACATTGAACATAAAAATATTACAGAAGCGTATAATAAAGCGCTAAAACCTTTGCATCAATTATTTGATCAGAAAAATCTTCATCATTCGGAAGTGAATCTTTTGAAAAATGAGTATCTTTATTTTGATGAAATGAAAATGATTCAATTATTTCAGAATATTCTCGGAAACGCACTAAAATTTACCAATAAACAAGGAATGGTGCAAACAAAATTCCAGGAAAAGGAAGGAATGTTAAAAATTTCAATGTTCAATACCGGAAAAAAAAATCCCGGAAGAAGATCTGGAATTCATTTTTGAAAAATTTTATCAAAGCAAAAACCAAAACATTCGAAAACCTCTCGGAAGTGGTCTTGGATTAGCGATTTGCAAAAAAATAATTAATGCACACGGCGAAACCATCACCGTAAAAAATAAAGAAATCGAAGTAACATTTGAAATACTCTTGCCAATTAAATGAATAGCACATGAAGAAAATATTAATTGCTGATGACGAACACAAAATTTTGATGACTTTGGAATACGCTTTCCGGAAAGCAGGATACGAAGTTTTCATTGCTAGAGACGGTTCCGAAGTTTTGGAAATTTTAAAAGACCAAACCCCGGACGCCATTTTACTCGATGTGATGATGCCAAATTTAGACGGATATTCTACCCTATCCGAAATTAAAAAAAATGAAAAATGGAACAGCATAAAAATCATATTTCTTTCAGCCAAAACGGGTGAAAGCGATATCAGAAAAGGGTTGGATTTAGGAGCTGATGCTTATATCACAAAACCTTATTCCATTAAAAAACTTACCGAAAAAATTGAAGAACTTCTGAATTAACTTTCTCCTGAACTCAAATTTAAAACAAAAAACACCCTAAAGATGAATGCAAATGAAATGTTCCGCGAAAGTGTGGAAAACAAGGAGCAATTTTGGGCATCGCAAGCCGAAAATATTGAATGGTTCAAAAAACCAAAAACCATCCTCACCGATGATGGGGAAAATTACCCTACTTGGTTTTCTGATGGTGAATTAAACACTTGCTATTTGGCGCTTGATAAACATATTAATGACGGTTTTGGGGATGATACAGCCATCATTTATGATTCCCCGGTAACCAATCGAATTCAAAAATTCACCTTCAGTGAAGCGCGTGAAAAGGTCGCAAAATTAGCAGGAGGATTACAGAAATTAGGTTTACAAAAAGGCGATACTGCGATTATTTATATGCCCATGATTCCGGAATCCTTATTTGCCATGCTCGCTTGCGCGAGATTAGGAGTGACGCATTCGGTAGTTTTTGGAGGTTTTGCACCTACAGAACTCGCCATAAGAATTGATGATTGCAACCCAAAAGCCATCATCACCGCGAGATCCGGAATGGAAGTTGCGCGCAGAATTCCATATCTGCCTTTCGTGCGAGAAGCCATCGAAATTGCCGATCATCAACCGGAACATATCGTTGCTTTCGACAGAAAACTTTTGGGAAATACCATCGATTTTGAAAATGATAAAGACCTCACCGATTTCGAAAAATTGATTGCAGAATCCGATCCTGTGGATTGCATACCGGTAGAATCTACGCATCCGTTATACATTTTGTACACTTCCGGAACCACCGGAAAACCGAAAGGCGTAGTTCGCGATAACGGTGGTCACGCAGTTGCGCTGAAATTTGCGATGAGCAATATTTATGGTGCAAAACAAGATGAAACTTTCTGGGCTGCATCCGATATTGGTTGGGCAGTTGGTCATAGTTTATCAGTTTATGGTGCATTGATTAACAGAAATGCGACCGTAATTTTCGAAGGAAAACCAATCGGAACACCGGATGCAGGTACCTATTGGCGAGTAATTAGTGATCATAAAGTTGCAGTAATGTTTACCGCGCCTACAGCAATTAGAGCTATTAAAAAAGAAGATCCAGATGGAGAATTTGTAAAAAAATACGACTTGTCTTCCCTAAGAACACAGTTTTTGGCAGGCGAAAGATGCGATGTTGCGACACTCGATTGGTACGATGAACACGTGGGAGTTCCCGCAATCGACCATTGGTGGCAAACGGAATCCGGTTGGTCAATGCTGGGATTAATGCCGGGTGTAGAAGAAGTAAAAATAAAACGAGCTTCAGCAGGAAAACCAATTCCAGGTTACGATATCAAAATATTTAGCGAAGAAGGTTACGAACTCGATGCACACAAAGAAGGGTATTTGGTTATTAAACTTCCGCTGGGACCAGGCGCATTATCAGGAATTTGGAACGATCCGGAACGCTTTAAATTTGGTTATTTATCGAGATTTCCAGGATATTATTTCTCCGGAGACGGCGCAATTCAGGATGAAGACGGATACCTTTTCATTACCGGAAGAGTAGATGACGTTATCAATGTAGCGGGACACCGCCTTTCTACTGCCGAATTGGAAGAAGTCGTTTCCGCTCACAAAGACGTTGCTGAATGCTGTGTTGTGGGTATTGATGATGATCTTCGCGGACAAGTTCCTTTTGCGATTGCCGTTTTAAAATCTAGTTCCAAAGCCAGTCAAGAAGATTTGGAGAAAGATATCATCGCATTGGTAAGAGAAAAAATTGGGGCGGTTGCTTGTTTAAGAAACGCCATGGTGGTAAACAGATTACCGAAAACACGTTCCGGAAAAATCCTTAGAAAACTAATTCGAACAATGCTCGACGGAAAAGATTATCAAATCCCATCAACCATTGATGATGAAAGCATTGTAAAAGAATTACAACAAAGGATTGATGCGTACAAAAATGAAAAAAAATAGGCCTAAATATTTTTAAAACCAAGCAATTTATTTTAAATTTAAACTCAATTTTCAACCGAAGTTGGATTATTTTCAAAATAAAAAACAAAAGAAACTGAACAGAAAAACATCATCAACTTCAAACTAATAAAAAATCTATAAACATGAAGAATTATTTCATTGATGACCTACCCGATTATTTTAAACAATATAAAAAATCCATCAAAAACCCGAAAAAATTCTGGGACAAAATTGCAGACGAGAATTTCGTTTGGTACCAAAGATGGAGCAAAGTGGTAGATTATGATATGCAGGAAGCCAAAATAAAATGGTTTAAAAACGCAAAACTCAACATCACCAAAAACTGTATCGACCGACACTTGAACATTCGTGGAGAAAAAACCGCGATAATTTGGGAGCCGAATAATCCAAATGAAGAAGCCCAACATATTTCCTATAATGAATTACGCGATAGGGTTTGCAAAATGGCAAATGTATTACGTGACATGGGAATAGAAAAAGGCGACCGCGTGTGCATCTACCTTCCGATGATTCCGGAACTGGCCGTAACCATGTTAGCTTGTGCACGATTGGGTGCCGTACATTCCGTCATTTTTGCAGGATTTTCCGCATCTGCAGTTGCATCAAGAGTTAATGATTGCGGTGCAAAAATGGTGATTTGTTCGGATGGAAGCTATCGTGCCAATAAAGCCATCGATCTTAAGGGAATCATCGACGAAGCGATAGAAAAATGCCCATCAGTAGAGAAAGTTTTGGTGGTAAAAAGAACCGGCAGCGAAGTAAAAATGAAAGAAGACAGAGATTTCTGGCTTGAACCTTTATACGAAAAAGCGCCTGCAGACTTTATTTCTGTAATTATGGATGCTGAAGATCCATTGTTTATTCTATATACGTCAGGCTCCACAGGAAAACCAAAAGGAATGCTCCACACTTGTGCAGGATATATGGTTTACACTGCCTACACTTTCAAAAATGTATTCAATTATAAAGAAAACGATATTTATTGGTGTACTGCAGATATCGGTTGGATTACCGGACATTCCTATATTTTGTATGGCCCGCTTGCCAATGGCGCTACTACACTGATTTTTGAGGGAGTTCCTACTTATCCAGAACCAGATCGTTTTTGGCAAGTTATTGAAAAACACAAAGTTACCCAATTCTATACCGCTCCTACCGCAATTCGATCTTTAGCAAAAGAATCCTCCGAATGGGTTGAAAAACATGATTTATCAAGTTTAAGAGTCATAGGATCCGTTGGTGAACCAATAAACGATGAAGCTTGGCATTGGTATAATGACCATGTTGGAAAGAAAAAATGTCCGATAGTGGATACGTGGTGGCAAACCGAAACGGGTGGAATTATGATTTCGCCAATTCCTTTTGTAACGCCTACTAAACCAACTTACGCGACACTTCCTTTGCCGGGAATTCAGCCCGTTTTGATGGATGATAAGCGCAACGAGATTACTGGAAATCAGGTGGATGGAAATCTTTGCATCCGTTTCCCTTGGCCGGGAATTGCACGCACCATTTGGGGCGATCATCAACGGTATAAAGAAACTTACTTTACTGCATTTCCAGGAAAATATTTTACCGGAGATGGAGCTTTACGCGACGAAACAGGCTACTACCGGATCACAGGAAGAGTCGATGACGTGATTATCGTTTCCGGGCATAATTTGGGAACAGCACCAATTGAAGACAGCATCAACCAACATCCGGCGGTTGCAGAATCTGCGATTGTCGGTTATCCGCATGATATCAAAGGAAGTGCGCTTTACGGGTATGTCATTCTAAAAGATTCAGGGGAAAGCAGAGATCGCGAAAACTTGAGAAAAGAGATTAATCAATTAATAAGTGATACGGTGGGTCCAATCGCAAAACTCGATAAAATTCAATTTGTTTCGGGACTACCCAAAACGCGTTCCGGAAAAATCATGCGAAGAATCCTAAGGAAAATTGCGGAAGGGGATTTTTCTAATTTTGGGGATACCTCTACCCTTTTGAATCCCGAAGTGGTGGATGAAATTAAAAACGAAAGAATTTAATTAAATTCCAATATACTTTATAAAAAACAACGCGAAATTTTTATTATTAAGAGCCTGTTTAAAAATTAAATTAGAAAAATTCGTACGGCGTTTATTTTATAAAATAATCTTATAAAAAACTGATTGTCAGTTGTTTATGTTGTTTATTTTCCGTAACTTGTTGGTTACTAATCAATTAAATTACAGTGAAAAATTACTCGACAAACATTTCTGACAATCAGTGGCAATTTATAAAAAAGACTTTGAACCTCAATGACAGAAAGCGAAAATATGGTTTAAGAACCATTTGGAACGCCATAATGTATTTGGTGAAAACCGGTTGCCAATGGAGGATGTTACCCAATGATTTTCCGAAATGGGAATTGGTCTAT
>NZ_JASZ02000033.1 GCF_000735695.2 Kaistella haifensis DSM 19056 | reverse complement strand
AACGCCACAAAAAAAGCAGTCCTTCCGAAAAAACTGCTTTGCACCTCTATATTCTAAAAACGACATCCCCATAAGAGGACCATCATACTGCTGAAAAGCTACCGGAGCTTCCGTTCAACGGGCTTTCATTTCTTGTCTTGCAGACAAAACGAAAGCTTAGTTATTGTACGACGTAGTTATTTATTTAGTTTTTAATTCGTCCAAATATTTTCGTATGTCTTTTTCTAATTTTTTGGGATAATCATAATTTAGTTTTTTCGATAATTCAGTTCCAATTTTTGAAACTAAATCAGCCATTGCAAATAAAGCATCCCAATTATCATTTTTTTTACTTCCTGAAAATGTTTGTTCTATTGTTTCCCACAAATCGGTAGTCAGGTATTTTTTAAAAAGTCTGCCGTATTTATTGGTTGTAATATTCCAATTATGTTCGCTTGAAATGTACCATTCGATTAAAGGGATTAAATAGTCTGTTCGGATATTATTTTCAGTCATAAACTTTGTATAAAACAAGTCATCCCTAATAATACATTTTGCGGTATGAGCAATGTCCCACCAAAAGTCATTTAAAACTTGTTTGAATTTTTTTTCTGTAGGTTTTTTTATTATAAAAATCTGGTGAGTAGGCTTTTTTAGACTATTTGTTAGCCCTTCTTTATCCACCAAAACTTTATAGCCAATATCCCAATCTTCGTGTAATTCATTTTTTTTTGCGTCAAGTAAAAATTCGGGTTTGCTGTATAATTTGAAATCTACTTTGACATAGTCAGCATATAAAACCATTTTCATAGCGTGTTTACCTTCGAAATAGGTTTCGTCTTCTTCAACCATTGCAATTGGATTTCCAAAATTTTCTGTCCAAGTATTGTCTGAAATATATTTGGCGTTATTTTCGAATATAAGTTCAATGTCTAAGTCGCTAAAATCGTCAACAGGTGCTAATGGATTTACAAGTGAACTTGTCAATAATACTGCTCTTATGTCTCGGTTATTTTTAGACCAATCAATTATTGCTTTTAGTTTTTCGTCACGAACTTTCATTTTTACGAGGTGGGTTTTACTATGTCGTACAACTCTCAAATATACGCATCTTTCCCAAATTACCAAATATTTTCGCAAACAAATCAAATAAATTAAGCAATGTATTGTCTTATAAAGGATTATGTCTAATTTTACATTGCGTATTATAGATTGTTTTTCTATAAATTCACTTCAATGTTAGTGTTTTTAAGATATTTTAACATATACAAAAAACGAAGTATTTTAATTCATTTTTCCGATAAAAGATACACTTATTCCTCCCCCGCTCCCCTGCTAAATAAAATTCCATGAGAATCTATAATTTAAAATCTATAATCTCTAGCTCTCCCTTTTTCTCTCTTTTGAATAACTAAAAAAAGAAAAAACTTTTGTCACTTTTGCGGTAGAAAAAAATTAGAAGTTAGATATTAGACTTGAATCTAAAAATCCAGCCCTCTCTCCCTTTTTCCCTCTTTTGAATAACTAAAAAAGAAAAAACTTTTGTCACTTTTGTGGTAGAAAAAAATTAGAGGTTAGAAGTTAGATATTAGATATTAGACTTGAATCTAAAAATCCAGCCCTCTTTCCCTTTTTCCCTCTTTTGAATAACTAAAAAAGAAAAAACTTTTGTCACTTTTGCGGTAGAAAAAAATTAGAGGTTAGAAGTTAGATATTAGACTTGAATCTAAAAATCCAGCCCTCTTTCCTTTTTTCGCTCTTTTGAATAACTAAAAAAGAAAAAACTTTTGTCACTTTTGTGGTTAAAAAAATTAGAGGTTAGATATTAGACTTGAATCTAAGAATCCAGCCCACTCTCCTTTTTCGCTCTTTTGAATAACTAAAAAAGAAAAAACTTTTGTCACTTTTGTGGTTAAAAAATTTCCTCAAAAAAAAAACCATCAAGGATTTGGAACCCTTGACGGTTTTTTATTTTAAAATAATCCCTTATGGCGCGGATTTGCAATCTCTACACTACCTATGGTTCATGCTCAGTTTCACCAGATCAATGTACAGCAGCGGTTTTAGGTAATAAACCCTGCCTTCCAATTTGATGTAATGAAAATAATTGCGCTTCCGGTAAGTAAGCATCGTCCGCGGGGTTATTCTAAGCAACTTGCATACCTCATGTTCCTCATATAGTTGCGAAACATCCAGCGGAAACTCGCTTTGAGTTAATTGCTGGAAAAACAAATCCATTTCTCTTATCCACTCATTCAGCTGGGCGGTATTGGTTTGATGTAAGTGATTCATGGCTTTTTTTTAATTGTTAGCACAAAATTAAAAAAAATGATAAAATCACAAAATAAATAGCTTATTGATGCATATGGAATAAGCAAAATCCAAAAAAGAACCGCAAACTGATATTTTTTAAAATTCAGTACCGCTGAACTCATCATTCCAAGAAAACACCCGATTTCCGAAAATCAAACAAACAAAATTCATATACATTAGGATATACAATGCCACTACAAACCTTTTACAAACCCTATAGCAAGGATATAAAAAGGATATACACTTCTTAAAGAAAATGAGAACAAATCCAATAGTTCTATAGGCTAAATGGAAAATTTCAGAAAATTTCGGAAAGGTTAAAATTTGAAATCAGTTTTCATAATAATTTTACATCATTAACCAATAAAAATTATTTATTATGGGAAAACTAAATGATTCCTTACTGTCTGGCTCCTACGGTCGTACTGGCCGTTTAGTTGTAGCCAATGTTGCTGGTACCGAAATTTTACGGATTCGGCCAAAAAAACGAACTACAGCATCTACCCCCAATCAGATGATTGTACAGCAGAGAATGAAGCTGTGCTATGATTTTATCAGCTCTTACAAAGCATTTGCTAAAAAACATTTTGGGGTAAAAGTGGGCATGCGCTCTTGCTATAACTTGGCAATAACAAATCTGCTCAATGCTTTTAAAATCGACTTTGCAACCTTGCAGATCACCCCCGATTATCAGGAAATCTTCTTTGCCAAAGGCGGCCTTCTTGCACCGGTGATTACGGGGTTAGCTGCTCCTGCACCCGGCTCTTTCCAGATCCAGTGGTACAACAATTCGGGCAGTAACCCCGATCGCGAAACTGATCTTGCTCAGGTACTCTATGTAGCGGAAGACAATGTACGCTCTGTCTTCATCGAAAATATGGCCTCTCGTGCTGATGGTCTTTTAGACGTACAGCTCGCACCAAATTGGCAAGGGAAAACCGTTCATGTTTGGCTCGCTTTTCGTTCTCAGGATGAGCTAATTGCTTCCGACTCTGTTTACGCTGGTAATGTGTTGATCAGTTGATGAAATGTACGGCCTTATTTCAAGTGGTTCCGGTATTCATTGGAACCACTTTTTTGTTGGATGTTCAAGCTCTTGATGATCTTTCCAAACCTCCTTTTACCGTATTAAAATAAGATAAAGAACAGCACAATGATTATATCTTCCCTATTTTTCAATCAGAATAGATCCTGTTTTCTTACTATTTCTACTCATCAAATACATTCATACGAAAGAGTTCGCAACCCGATATTCAAAAAAAAATCGGTAATTTGCAAACGACAAAAAATGAAGCTGTAAAAATGAAATTATGCATTGCCGAAAAACCAAGTGTTGCAAGAGATATTGCCAAAGTATTAGGTGCAGATATGCCTAAACAGGGCTATTTCGAAGGTAATGGATATTGTGTCACCTGGACTTTCGGGCATCTTTGTACCTTGAAAGAACCCCACGATTATAGTCCGCATTTCAAATCTTGGGATCTCATCTACCTACCGATTATTCCTGAACAATTTGGGATTAAACTAATTCCTAATTCAGGAGTTGAAAAACAGTTTAAAACCATTGAAAAATTAGTAGAAGAATGCGATGAAGTCATCAACTGTGGTGATGCCGGGCAAGAAGGAGAACTGATTCAGCGGTGGGTTTTGCAAAAAGCAAAATGCAAAAAACCGGTGAAAAGACTGTGGATTTCTTCATTGACCGAAGACGCCATCAAAGAAGGTTTTAATCAATTGAAACCCGCTGAGGATTACCAAAACCTCTACCTCGCAGGAAATGCTCGTGCAATTGGCGATTGGCTTTTAGGAATTAATGCAACCCGACTTTTTACCCGAAAATTTGGCGGAAACAAAGGTGTATTGTCTATTGGCAGGGTTCAGACACCTACTCTTGCGATGTTGGTTCAAAGGCAAAAAGAGATTGATGCTTTCGAAACCGAGGAATATTGGGAATTAAAAACCAAATACCGCGATGTAATTTTCAGTGCGGCGATTGACCGACTTAAGACCAAGGAAAAAGCAGAAAAAGGACTCGAATATCTGAAGCAAAACCTTTTCGAAATCGTTTCTTTTGAAATTAAAGAAGGGAAAGAAAAAAATCCGCGACTGTTTGATTTGACGGCGCTGCAAGTAGAAGCCAACCGAAAATTTGGCTTTTCGGCGGACAATACTTTGAAATACATCCAAAGTTTATACGAAAAAAAGCATACGACTTATCCGCGTGTAGATACCACCTACCTATCCGAAAATCTTTACCCGAAAATTCCGGGAATATTGCGTTCCATGAATTTTTATAGCGAATATACCGCACCTCTTTTGGAACAGCCAATTCCGAAATCCAAGGCAGTTTTCGATGATAGCAAAGTGACCGATCACCATGCGATTATCCCGACAGAAATTCCTCCTTCTTCTAATTTAAGCAAAGAAGAAAAACTGATTTACGATTTGGTTGCAAGGCGTTTTATTGCGGTTTTTTATCCGGAATGTAAAATCTCAAATACGCTTGTTGAAGGAAAAGTGGGAACCATTTCTTTTAAAGCCAACGGAAAACAGATTTTAGAATTGGGTTGGCGCGAAATTTATGTAAAAGATAAAAAAGACGATTCCGAGAAAAAAGATAAGGAGGAGGAACAATTAATTCCCGAATTTAAAGTTGGCGAAAAAGGCGAACATTCCCCGCTCATTCACCAGGGAAAAACCAGTGCGCCAAAACCTTACACGGAAGCAACCCTGCTCCGAGCGATGGAAACAGCAGGAAAACAAGTGGACGATGAGGAACTTCGCGAACTTATGAAAAGCAATGGAATCGGCCGACCTTCCACACGAGCAAATATCATTGAAACTCTTTTTAAAAGGAAGTATATCGAACGCAAAAAGAAAAATCTTCTTGCAACAACCACCGGCGTAGAACTGATCGACACGATCGAAGACGAACTTTTGAAAAGTCCGGAACTTACTGGTGAATGGGAATTTAAATTAAGAAAAATCGAGAAGGGTGAATACGAAGCAGCTCAATTCAAGGATGAATTAATCCAGATGGTCAACGAATTGACCCGAAAAGTAATCAGCGAAAAGGCAAAAATTATCTCCTTTCAAAATGAGGAAAAAGAGTTGCCTAAAAAGGAAAAAGTTACTCGGAAAACGGCAACAATTCAATGGGAAGAACAGCAATGTCCAAAATGCAAATCGAGCTCGCTGATAAAAGGGAAAACAGCAGTCGGCTGTTCCAATTTTAAAAATTGCGATTTCAAAATTCCGTTTGTAATTTTCGGAAAAAAAATTACCGAGAAGCAGATTTTAGATTTAATTTCAAAAGGAAAAACGACGAAATTGAAAGGTTTTACAGAACACCCAAATCAGCGATCTGAAGGGATTTTATCTTTAACGGAAAATAACAGTGTCGAACTTTACGATTAAGATTTTTAAATAGATTTGATAAAGAAATTAATCGTTTTGTTTCAGTATCACATAATTCAAATTCAAAAATACTACCTTTGTTGAAACAGTAAAGAGAAGAAAATCTTCTCTTCCTTAAAAAAATAATAAAGGATTTAAAAATTCCTTTCTAATCCCAATATAATGACAATAGACAAAAACCACGTAGTAGCACTACATTACACGCTAAATTCCGTTGAAGAAGATGGAGAAAAAACGTTCATTGAAAAAACCGATGCCGATCAACCTTTCGCATTTTTATACGGAGTAGGAATGATGTTGCCAAAATTTGAAGAAAACCTTCACGGTTTGGCAGCGGGAGACAAAAAATCTTTTACCATTACTCCGGAAGAAGGTTATGGTGAAAAAGCAGAAAACGCGACCGCGCAATTGCCTGCATCAATGTTTGAAGAAAGCGGGATGCCACCTGTGGGAGTGATCCTACCTTTGCAAGATCCTGAAGGAAACCAAGTAAATGCTGTAGTTCTTGACGTTACAGATGAAGTGGTAACCGTAGATTTGAACCATCCGATGGCCGGAAAAACTTTGCAGTTCGATGTGGAAGTGGTGGCAACAAGGCCAGCAACCGAAGAAGAACTTTCTCACGGTCACGCACACGGAATCGATGGACATTCCGGACACTAATCATTCTTTACAAGAATAAAAAAAGCTGCGAATTTTCGCAGCTTTTTTTTATAAAAATTTCTAATATTAAGGATTAGTAGAGAATATAGATCCGTTGGCAATCAATGCTCTTCGGTTCATTTTCAAGATATCTCTCACCCATTCTGCGAAATCTTCAGGTTGCAAAACTTTCTCCGGATTTCCATCGGTAAGCCCACCTTGAATTGACATATCGGAAGCAATAGTACTCGGAGTAAGCGTAATCACACGGATGTTTTCTTTTCGCCATTCCGCCATCATCGATTGAGATAAAGAAACTACCGCAGCTTTGGAAGCTGCATACGCCGACATGTTGGCACCGCCTTTCAAACCTGCAGTGGATGCTACGTTTACGATATCACCTTGTCCTTTTTCTTTAAAGTAAGGATAAACAGCCTGTGCTGCGTAATAAACTCCGAAAAGATTGGTTTTCATCACCTGTTCCCAAGTTTCAGATGGCATTTGTTCTAGCGTTCCGAAATTTCCAATTCCTGCATTATTGACCAAAATATCAACACCGCCAAGGTCTTTTACCAAAGCATCTACCCCTGTTTTAACAGCCGATTCGTCATCAATACTGAAAACAGAATAAGCAGCATTAACACCTAGTTTTTTAATTTCTTCTGCGGTATTTTTCAGGTTTTCTTCGTTTCTTCCGGTAATCCCGATGTTCACTCCTTCATTAGCCAAAGCAATAGCAACTGCCTTTCCAAGTCCACTTCCACCACCGGTTATAATAGCGTTTTTTCCTTTTAAATTCATAATAAATTAATTTTTTTTAAAGTCCAAATTTACACATAACTTCTCCACCATCGCAATTTGCAATTAAAGATATTCTGAACGCAAAGATTGAAAATTTGCATCAAACATTTTATTAATATTTTAAAACAATAATCGTGTTAGTTTCCCCAACTTACCTTTTCATTTTCCACAAAATCAATTTCAGGATTCAGAATTTCAGAAATCACAGTTTTTATCGATTTCATGGGAATTGTCAACTGATTTGCTGAAATATCTTTATTTCCGAAAATGTGAAGATTTTGAACTCCTTTATTCACTTCCGCAAAACTCCAAATTCCACATTCTACAAAGTTGTCGGGATATTTTTTCTCATTCAAAACAGAATATGCATACACACAAAGCTGCATGGCTTGTTTATAATCTTCGCGGAAAAATAATCGTTCCAGTTTTTCTTCATCTTCGGGCTTTTTCGGTTCAGAAATCGATAGGTTTTTTGTTTTTGCAGTTTTAAAATCAATGATTCGCAAATTTCCGTTCAGCCGATCTATTCGATCAATGAAACCGTAGAAAAATACTTGGTCTTTTTGTTCTTCATCAAGATGAAAACCAATATTTTCGAAATTTCCTTCCACGCTCAAAATCTCCAAAGTATTTCCATTTTCAATGAGTTTTCGGTCATATTCCAAAACATTGCGCACTACCCTTTCTGCAATCGAACGGTGAATGTAATTCATCCCTTTTTCGTAGAATTCAACCTGATGTTTCAATTTTTCTATCGCTGCGTTGATCACTTCATTTAATTTTTGATTAGAGAGCTCTAAATCATTAACTGACAATATTTTACCAATTAGTTTTTCGTAAATCAGTTGAAGTGAATAATGTACCAGATTTCCGTAACTTCTTTGCGATAATTCTTCTTCTATTTCAGTGGATTCTTTGGTATTGAGAATTTTGGTCAAGTAAAAATCGATCGGATTATAGATGTAGGAAGTGAGATGTGAAGCGGAAATTCTGCTTTTCCATTCCACCAGTTTTTCCTGAACTTTAGCCGTTTTTTCAATGCGAATTGGTTCCTGGATAATCGGATCAGAAGTATTTTCGATGATGATGTTTTCTATCGTATGATGTGGATCTTCAATTTCCATTTGCGTAATAAAACGGCTTTTTTCCCCTGTATTTACACCAGAATTTAACGCATTAAAAAGCAAATGAACTTGCTGTGAATCTTGAATCAAACGATAAAAATGATAAGCATAAATGCTGTCGTTTTCTAAAAAAGTATGCAGACCAAAATGATTTCTTACATCGAACGGAAGATAAGTGTTTTGGGTATTTCCCAATGGTAATTTCCCTTCGTTTGCAGAAAGTAGAATGATGTTTTCGAAGTTTAAAAGTCGAGTTTCCAATAGTCCCATAACTTGCAAACCTTGCAATGGTTCTCCTTGAAAATCAATAGTTTCTGAATTTACCAATTGATTAATCAAAACTTCCAAAGTATCCATTTTGATATCAAAGGAATATGGAGAAATCTGATTTTTGATAATTTTAAAACTTTTCTCGAAATGGGAAATATTTTCAAATAAAATATCATCCAATTCCTTGAATTTCAATTGATAACAGAAATCAATCAGAAAATCGAGAAACGCAACTACCGAATCGGGTTTGCTGAAAAGTTGAATATAAGAAAGTCTGGATAGAAGCTCTTTTAACTGGTTTTTCGAAATATACACAATGTTTCTTTCCTCAATTTTAGCTTTGAAAGCAGCAATGATTTTTTGGTCGTCGGGCTCATTTGGAAGTTCCTCCAAAATCGAAAGAACATCATGATAATAGTATGACGAATCCTTCTTTTCCAATTGTTTTTGAAGATAAAAAATGTGCTTCATCGCATTGCTGAAACCCAAATTTTTCAGCGGAAAACCCATCGTAATGTTCAGATGATCGACCGTATTCATTGCTTCCAAAGTTGCTGGTAAAAGGTTTTCATCCAATAAAATCACAGCGGTATTCGAAAGATTTGGATCGTTTAATTCCTTGAAAATCTCCGGAAGAACTTTGGTTTGCGTGATATTCCCGGAAACTTCGTAGGTTTTGATGGTTTTATCTTTTGCGAAATCATTTTCAATCCAATGAAAAGCACGACTGTCATTGAATTCTTTCCAAGTTTTATGTTGTCTTAAAAATTTTCCTGCTTCTTGTCGGGTATCGTTGATATAATATTCGTCCGCCTGAAAAAAACATTGTGCTTTGTCCCATTGCAAAAGACTTTTTACCAATTTTTCCTCAACCGGAGTAAAGGCATTAAATCCACAGAAAACGAATTTCTTTTCAGTTTTCAGTACGAAATCTTCAATTTTTTCATTTGCTGCTTCGTGAATCATTCCTGAAGTAGCCCAGTTTTTTTCGTTAAGTTTTTTCTTTAAAATCGGAAGAAAAAGATTCATTTTCTGCCAGAAATTCAGGAATTTTCTTCTCGGGATTTCTTCGGAATCGCCAAGGTTTTCTGACCAGTTTTTAATACGTTCTTCATCAAACATATATTGCAAAACGGCTTCATCTTTTCCCGAAAATTTAAGGATATCGTCCCAATCTTTTAAAATCGTAGGAAACCATTTTAAGAAACTGGCGAAATCTTCTGAAGGCTGAATTTCTCGACAAATTTCGAATGCAAAAAGCCATAATCCGACTCCTTGCACAGGTTGTTTTTCTGCAATTTCTTTAATTAAATCTTCAATGGTGAAAAAATTGGGTAAAAAACCAGAATAACCTTTTTCTTTTAAGATTTTTTTGATGAAAACAATCGGTCTTTTTCCTGGAATTACAATATTGAATTTGGATAAATCGGATGTTTGCGAAAGCAGTTCGGTGATAATTTTATTGAGAAATTTCATAAATCATATAAACCTTAAAAATATAAAATTTAATACAAAAAAGCACCAGAAAATTGATTTATTCTGATGCGATTTTTATTAATTTCGGGTAGAATTATTCTACAACGACGCTCTTTTCAATCCAAATATTTTCGCCGGAAGCATTGGTTCCGTTCCAGAATTTAAAGGTGAAAGTTCCCGTTTGTTGCGGCCTGAAATTGATTTGAGAAGCTTTGGTAAGCACTTCTCCACACGTCGCCGAAGTTTTAAATTTATAAGAAGTTACTTCCCTTTCGAACTGGTTGGTATGCAAATAATCGTAGCCGTAAAAACCTTCACAATTGGCAGAATAATTTGAATAGGTTTTGATGGTTTGGGTGCTGTAAACATCCATCGTATCCTGCGGAATCGTCACACTGTCGATTTTCAGTTGCTCAATATTGGTTATTTCATCGCCTTCAAAACGATCATTACAACTGCTAAGCATGAAAACTGAAAAAATAAGAACTGCAAATCTGTATAGTTTTTCCATTGTAAATAATACTTAATTGTAAAACGTTATCCGCTGACTTTTTATTATCTCAAATTAAGAATTAAAGTTTCCTTTCGATAAATACACTACTTTTTTTGTTTCGAAGAATTCGTTTTCGAAAAAATCATGCAGCGAGAAAATTTCACATTTCAAACCAGCAAGTTCTTCTGCCAAATCGCCTCCTTTCAGGTAAAGAACACCATTGTGTTTTGGGTTAAATTGTTCTTTCTCGAATTTTCCCTTTAACCAACGAAGAAAAACCGGCATTTGTGTAACAGCGCGACTTACAACAAAATGAAATTTTTCCTTCAAAGATTCTGCTCTTCCGTGGATTGCGGTTACATTTTTCAAACCGATACCGGAGGAAACTTCTTTAACTACGGTAATCTTTTTTCCGATAGAATCTATCAACGTAAACTGAACTTCAGGGAATAAAATAGCAAGCGGAATTCCGGGAAAACCACCTCCAGTTCCGATATCCAATACTTTTGTGTTCGGCGCAAACTCCATCACTTTTGCGATTCCCAACGAGTGCAGAATATGTTTTTCGTATAGCGATTCCATATCTTTGCGGGAAACAACGTTGATTTTTTCGTTCCATTCCTTATAGAGATCCTCAAGTTTTGCAAACTGATTTTTTTGTTCTTCGGTAAGGTTGGGAAAGTATTTCTCGATGAGTTCAACTGCCATTTTTAGTTAAAATTTCCACAAATTTAAAAAAAAATAACTTTAGAACTCTGCATAAAAAAATTATCTTTGGAAATCTTAACAATAATTATGGAAAAATACTCAGCACGTCTGAACAGACTGAGCTTTTCACAAACTTTTGTGATGAGCAACAAGGTTCGCGAGATGAAAGCCCAAGGAATTGATGTCATCAGCTTAACCCTCGGTGAACCCGATTTCGATGTTCCGCAAAATATAAAAGCGGCTGCTTTCGATGCGATTGATAATAATTTTAGCCATTATTCCCCTGTGCCGGGATTTTTGGATCTTCGTCAAGCTATTTGCGATAAACTGAAGCGTGATAATAATTTGGATTATCAACCCTCGCAAATTTGCGTTTCCAATGGCGCAAAACAATCCATCATCAATGTTTTAGCATCCATTATCAATGATGGAGACGAAGTGATTTTACCGGCTCCATACTGGGTGAGCTATGATGAAATGGTGAAAATGATGGGCGGAAAATCAGTTTTCATTGAAACTTCTATCGATAATGATTTCAAAATGACCGCCGAACAATTGGAAAAAGCCATTACTCCAAAAACTAAAGCATTTCTTTACAGTTCGCCTTGCAATCCATCAGGAAGTTATTACCGACGTGAAGAACTTGAAAAAATTGCCAATATGGTGGCAAAATATCCGCAAATCACTATTATTTCTGATGAAATTTACGAATACATCAATTACGATGGAAAACATACTTCGATTGCGGAATTTCCACAGGTTTATGAACAAACTGCCGTAATCAACGGGATGTCGAAAGCGTTTGCGATGACAGGATGGAGAATCGGCTATTCCGCTTGCCCAACTTGGTTGGCAAAAGGTTGCGAAAAAATTCAGGGACAAATGACCAGCGGAGCCAATACAATGGCGCAAAAAGCGTCGGTAACTGCTTTGAAAACTGATCCGTCGGAATACCGTTATATGATTGATGAATTTAAGAAAAGAAGAGAAATTGTATACGAATTGGTGAAGGTAATCCCTGGTTTCAAAGTGAATTATCCGGAAGCAGCTTTCTACTTTTTCCCGGATATTTCTTATTATATAGGTAAAAATTTAAACGGAAAATCTATTAAAGATGCTGATGATTTCGCAATGTTCTTGCTAGAGGAAGCTCATGTAGGAACCGTGGGAGGCGTTTCTTTCGGGAATCCGACTTGTATTCGTTTTTCTTATGCAGCATCGGAAGATGAACTGAAAGAAGCGATGAAAAGAATTAAAGATTGTTTGGAAAATGCGTCATTAAGCTGATTTTAAAAAATCTTCAAATAAAAAAGCGGATCGAAATTTTCGACCCGCTTTTTATCTATTCAGAAAGTATTAAAATTTAATAATATCTTTCATTTTTTCGTTTTCTTCGTTTACCAAATCATCGTCCACAAGGATTTTTCCACTGTGTTCATCGATGATGATTTTCTTTCTTTGTGCAATTTCCATTTGTTTTTGCGGAGGAAGTGTGAAGAAAGATCCTTTTGGAGCGCCTCTTTCCAAACCTACAACTGCTAAACCTGTCGGAGTATTATTACGGATTCTTTGGTAAGATGCCAACAATCTTTCGTCGATATTTTGAGCAAATTCGTTGGATTTTTCCAACAAATAATCTTCCTCTTTTTGGGTTTCAGCAACAAGATTTTCCAGTTCTTCTTTCTTGAATTTCAAGTGGTTTTTCAACTCACCGATTTTGGTAGTCAGTTCTTCTAAAGTTTCGTTTTTATGAGAAATTTTAGCACCAAATTCTTTGATTCTTTTTTCGGCCAACTGAATTTCAAGATATTGGAATTCAATTTCTTTATCCAATGCTTCAAATTCTTTGTTATTTCTTACCGTATCTTGCTGAGCTTTGTATTTTTCGATTAAAGATTTTGCATGATTGATCACTTCGTTTTTCGTGTTGATTTCATCATTCTGTTCTTTAATTTCGTTTTGAAATTTTTCTGCTCTTTTTTCAAGGCCTTCAATTTCAATTTCCAAATCTTCCACCTCAATCGGCAATTCACCTCTTGTATTGCGGATTTCGTCTAATCTAGAATCGATAATTTGTAAATCGTAAAGTGCTCTTAGCTTATCTTCAACAGAGATTTCTACAGTTTTTTTAGCCATATTTTATAAAAAATAATTTACAGGATTGGTTTTCTCAACAGATTTTGAGACTGCAAATTTAGGAAAAATTTCCGATAAAATCTCAATTAATTGTTGGGTTACAAATTGTTCCGATTCATAATGTCCGATGTCGCAGATCAAGATTTTACCTTCGCTTTGGAAAAAATCGTGATATTTCACATCTCCGGTTAAATATGCATCACATTTTTGGGATCTCGCCGCCTTAATTCCACTTGCTCCACTACCGCCCAAAACGCCTACTCTTTTGATTTTTTTTGAAATAAAATCGGAATGACGGATAACTTTTAAATTAAATTTATCTTTTACAAAAGCCAGAAAATCAGTTTCTTCCATTTCTTCTTTTAAATCACCAAATCTTCCCAATCCGGTGTATTGATTTTCGTTTTCAAGGTTAATGATTTGATAGGCAACTTCTTCGTAAGGATGTGCAGCTTTCATTTCGCTGATAATTTGATTTTGTTTTGCATGTTCAAAAATTACTGAAATCATAACTTCATCAGCGATTTCTCGTATATTTTTTGTTCCAGAAAAAGGATTCGAACCTTCCACCGGTCTGAAAGTTCCGTTCCCGGAAACTGTAAAACTGCATTCATTATAAAAACCGATACTTCCGGCGCCGGCATTGAACAGTGCGTTTTTTAGATTTTCCGAATATTCGTGCGGTGCATAAACTTCGAGTTTTTTTAAATTCTTTGTTTTGGGCATCAAAATTTTTTGATTAATGAGTCCTAATTCCTCACAAATCCGATAATTAACACCGAAAAAATCGTTATCGAAAGCGGTATGAATCGCATAAATCGCAATTTTGTTTTCAATGGCTTTTAGAACCGCCTGCTCCACGTAATTTTTGCCCGTAATCGATTTCAAGCCCGAAAAAATAATGGGATGAAAAGTGACAATCATATTCATGTCCTTGGCAATCGCTTCATCAACTACTTTTTCCAAAGCATCGTGGCAAACCAGGATTCCCGTTACTTCCCGCGATGGATTTCCGCAGAGGAATCCTACATTATCAAAATCTTCGGCCTGAGAAACCGGAATTTTCTTCTCGAATTCAAAAATCGCCTCGTTTACTGTCATTTTCTTAAGTTTGCAACGAAATTAAGAATTATTTATCTAAATTTAATTTTCAATACCAATCAATGGAAAAAGAGCATAATTATATTCCTGAAGAAGCGAAATGGAAACGTTTGGTTTTCAATATTATTTTTAAGTCAGATACCAAATTGGGATTGCTTTTTGATCTTATTTTATTGGTTTTAATTGTTCTCAGTACCATCATCGTCATGATGGAAAGTGTGAGTATTTTCGATGCGAAATTGCATTCGCTTTTTATATTTTTAGAAATTATCATCACCATTTTCTTTACCATTGAATATGTTTTGAGGATCGTCACCATCCGAAATAAGAAGTCATATATTTTCAGTTTCTTCGGGATCATTGATTTTCTGGCGATTTTACCATTTTATTTGAGTTTATTTATTCCGGTGACCAAATATTTCCTCATTCTGAGAATGCTAAGAATGCTCAGGGTTTTCCGAATTTTCAATTTGATGGATTTCATGAATGATGGCTACCTGATCGTTCGTGCATTGAAACACAGCTCTCGCAAAATATATATATTTCTATTGTTTTTGGTGATATTTTGTGTGATTGTAGGTTCGCTGATGTTTATGGTTGAAGGTCATCGTGAGGGATTTGAAAGCATTCCACAAAGCATTTATTGGGCGGTTGTTACGATTACTGCTGTTGGGTACGGTGATGTTTCTCCGGTAACACCTTTAGGAAAATTTTTATCGATTTTGTTGATGCTTTCCGGATACTCGATCATTGCGGTTCCCACGGGAATTGTCACTGCTGAGATGCGGAACAAACGTCAGAATTTAGAAAAAATTTGCGGAAGATGTGGAAATGATGATGTAGATGATGATGCTCGTTATTGTAAAATCTGTGGTGAAAAACTGGTACAATAAAAGGCGCATTTAAATAAAAATGCACCTTTTTAAAAGATTTTCCCATCATTTGTGTTTTTTTAATATTTTTCTCTAAATATTTTCAGTTTAGATGTTAATTATTAAATAGGGAAAAAGTTTTCATGGAGTTAGTTTTTACCATAACCTTTCGTTTCAAGTAGTTTACTGTAGCAAATGTACAGAATCTGGAATAAATTTTTCACCGTGAAAACACCCATTTTTTATCATTCATCAAAATTTCTTTTTTTTCTTAAAAGACTTCAAGAAATTATATAACAAAAAATCAATTTAAAAGAGTTTAAAGTATTGATTATTAAGAATTAATTCTTTTTTCTTTATCTGATAGTTTTCCCATCATCAGTGATAAAAAGATAACGATATTGAGGATATTGGAGCGCTAATTTTTTCCCTTTTTCTTTCCCTAAAACCATAATTGAAGTGCTCAAAGCGTTGGCAAATTCGGCTGAAGAACCATAAATCGTAACACTCGTGAGACCGGTTGCAGGATAACCGGTTTTTGGATTGATGATATGCGAATACCGCACTCCATCAATTTCTGCATATTTTTCATAGCTCCCTGAAGTGGCTACTGCACCGTGTTTTAGTTTTAAAATTTTGGAAATTTTATGATTTTTAAATGGATTTCTGATTCCGATTGCCCAAGGTTTACCGTTCGGTTGCGTTCCCCAAGTTGCAATATCTCCGGAAGCGTCGACAATTCCGGATTTTACACCTAATTTTTGCAAAATTTCTCGACCTTTATCGGCAGCATAACCTTTACCAATCGAACCAAAACCGATTTTCATTCCTTTTTGCTGAAAAAAAATCGTTGATGAATCTCGGTCGAGCTTTATGAATTGGTAATTCACGTTTCGAACTGAGTTTTTTATGGATTCCTCTGAAGGCATTTCGGTCATCGATCCATCAAATTTCCAGATTTTATCTAATGCGACAATGCTAATATCAAAAGCGCCTTCCGACATTTTCGAATATTCGATGGCTCTTTCGGTTAGTTCGAAAACTTCGCGATCCACTTTTACGGGTTTTATTCCGGCGTTTCGGTTCACCTCCGAAATTTGAGTTTGCGGTTGCCATTCAGAAATCAGATTTTCAATTCGAGTGATTTCAGCAATGCATTTATCGATATTCTGGTTTGCAAAAACGGAATCGCGATCCACAACCGTGATGTTGAAAACCGATCCCATCAACGTAATTTGTCTTTCTACCAAAACATTTTCCTGTGCAGCAACCGAAATCTGACTTGCGATGATGAACAACATCGCAAGAACAAATTTTAACTTATCGAAAAAGCAATTTTTTAGTAACAATCCGAAAGTATTTGTCCGTTTTTAATAAAATGCTGTAATGGTTTTCCTAAGAATTTCTGGCAAATTTCATCGAGAATTTTTTCTACATCTTTCTGCATTTTCAAAGAGCCACAAATCATGATGACTCCATTTTCACCGAGCAATTTCGCAAAATAATTTTCGTCTTTGCGGATAAGATCCATCACATATTGTTTGTTTTCTTCACGAGAAAATGCAAAATCGAAATGTTCTAATTGTCCTTGATTAATTTGGTGTTCAGCAAAAATTCTGTAAGAATTTACCCAATCATTATCATGTCTGAAACCTGCAAATAGCGAAATGTTCTTTCTTAAAATATTCTCCTGAATCATTCCTAAAAAAGGAGCAATTCCAGTTCCGTTGGCGATTAATGCGATATTTTCGGCAGCTTGTGGAAAATGAAAGTTCGGATTTTCCATAATTCTTGCCGGAACTTCATCGCCAATTTTTAAATTATTCAAAAATCCGGAGCCGAAACCGTTCGGGAAAAGTTTCACGATCAATTGTACTGAATCCTGATTTTTTCCGATGGAATAAAACCTTTCTCTGTTGTCGTTTGCAGGATAAATTGCCAGCAAATCTCCGGAAGAAAATTCCTGTTTTTTTCTTGGTTTTAATACAATTTTAAAGGTAGAATTATCATCAGAAACCATTGTTTTATAAATAACAATAAATTTCTTAAGCCCTGGAATTTTAGTATTGTAAACCGCGGGAGCTGTTGCAAGTGGATGCAGAGTTTTTTCGCTCCAAACATGCGCCCATGTGGCAAACTCGTCTGCCGATCGATCATTTACCATGAAAATCGAAGTGGTGGGTTCTGCCCAATTTTGCTTTGCCAATAAATTATTTACTTTTAAAGCAAAAGCGCAAAACTCCTGATAAGATTTCGAGCCAAAACCCACCACCGAGTAGCCAATTTTATTTTGCTGAGGGAATTTTTGCAGCAAAGTTTCAAATTGGTTGGCGTTGCTCGGAGGGTCTCCCAAACCGTAAGTGGAAGTGAAAATGACCATTTCTTTTGCACTTTCAAAACTTTGAAACTGATTCATTTCAGTCAAATACGACCGCTTTCCTTCACTCAACAATTGGCGATGAATTTGGTTTGCAAAGAAAAGCGTTGTACCGTTTTCGGAGCCTACCAATAGTACAATTTCAGCATCTTTTGCTTTTATTTTATTCTTGATTTTCGTGCGTGTTCTGCGGAAAGTAATTACAAATCCTGAATAAATAAAGAACAAAATATTCATCGAAGCCAATCCTAAAATAAATGCCCAAATTGCATTGGTTCGACCGGTGTGTAAATCAAGATTAAACTTTTCAACTGCCGCAGAATACGGATATTTCGTCTCCGAAATGATGGTTCCGGTAACTTGATTGACCGTCACCGATTTTTTTCTTAAATGAATGATAAAAGGTTCCGCTTCATCGTCCGGAATAAAAGGAAATTCTACTCGTTCAACCTTCGAAAGTGGAGTTTCTTTGAAAAAAGGAATATCTTTTAATTCAGTTGCTTTTGTATTAGATGAAGTTTTCGATGTGATTTCGGTATTTTCTCCTTTGAAATAATCTAATCTGGCAAGAAAAACCAAAGTCCCCGTAAGAGCGATGATGAAAACCGGTACCAGAAGCCATCTTCCGGTAGCAACATGAAAATATTGTGCAAAGAAATCTTTGTTAATTTTATCGAAAAAATGCTTAATTCCTTTTTGTCTTTTAATGATAAGGATTAAACCACTGACGGAAATAAGCATCAAAAGAAACGAAACTACTGCAACGATTGCTCTACCCGACTCTTTTAAAAATAATGATCGGTGCAAAGCGGTAATCCATTGAATGAAATCGCTTTTGGGTTTTATTTCTCCCAATTTTTTCCCGGTTTTGGGATCGATATATGCTTTAATGGAATTCCCATTTTCGTCCATCGCATCGATGGAAACCAATTGATTGTGATCAATTTTAAGTTCGAGAACCTCGGAATATTGGTTACGCAAAACCGGCAAAACCTGCGCAAGAGTAATGTTTTCTAAATTTTCAATGCGGTGATTCTGAGTTTTTTCGGCGATGGCATCATAAGCCAAAATAACACCTGTAACGGAAAGTATGATAAGAAAAGCACTTGAAACAAGGGCAAGCGCCAAGTGCGCATACCTCCAAATAGATAATGTCATACGCCTTACTGAACTTTAATAAATCTCACATTTCGGATGTACCCGTTGCCTTTCACGCCTTCTCGATTATCCAATGCAGCGGATGACAAGGCGATTTCGGCATCTTTGGTGTGGTATTTTTGAGTTTCTACTGCGCTTTCAAAACGGATTTTGTAGCCTTTGTCGAGTTTTGCGGTTTCAAATTCGATTACTCTTGTAGCTCGAGCACCACCAGCAACCGAAGCACCCGTAATTCCGTTGAGTTTTTCTTTTTTTACTTTTCTGAATTTGTCCCAAGCTTTTAAGGTGTTGTACCACTCGTTATCGTCCCCAAGAACAGAAAGAGTTTTGTCGTATCCACCTTTTGGATTGATTAAAGAAATAATAACATACGCGTTTTTACCGGTATAATTCTGCATTTGCAGCATCACTTTGTATTTGGTGGTTTGTGCGGCAAACGCAGTGGAAATAAATAATGCGATTGCGGCAAAAGCTGCTGTTTTCCAAGTGTTTTTCATTGTTTTACTATTTCAAAAATTCGATGGAGATGTTGTTTTTTGTAAGAAATTCATTGTCTTTTGCCAAATCGTAAGCGGTTTCCTCAAACTCGGTTTTTAAATCTTTTTTAATCCCTTTTTCCACGAGAAATTTCATGCTTTGATTGTCTTTTGCGGTAAGAGCTGCCTTATGGAGCGCGGAATTTCCATCAGCATCTTGTGCATTAAGATCAACACCGAGTTCGATGGCTTTTTTCACCAAAGATAAATCGCCTTTGTCAACGGCGAGATGAAGCAAAGTATTTCCGTTTTTTTGTGGAGTTTTCACGTCTAAACCTGCAGATTCTAACAAATTAAGTTTCGCTGAGAAATCATCAGTTTGAGATTCTTGTCCTGGTTTTCCCGCAGGTTGGTAAGAATTAAACCAATAATATGCGAGATTATTTCCGTTAAGATCCACTGCTTTTGAATCTGCTCCATTTTTAATTAAAAATGCTACAATTTCAGATGATCCGGAAGCTGCAGCTTTCATCAAAGCGGTTTCGCCTTTTTCGTTTTTGGCATTGATGTTTTTTGCTTTTAATAATAAAGTTTCCACGGTTTTTAAATCTTTTCCACCTGAAGCAATCATCAATACAGTATTTCCTTCGATATCGGCTTTGCTTACATCAACATTTTTATTAAGAAAATAGGAAATAATTTCCGCATTTGGTCTTCTCACCAAAGAGTGAAGGATCGTTGCACCTTTCGGATTCACTGCTTTCGGATTTAATCCATACTTTTCAACCAAAGTTTGGTAAATATCCAAACCATTTTGTTTTGCTCTCGAACCTTGAGTTGCGAAAAATAACGCTTGGTCGGTAGGTTTTACACCTTTAGCAATAAGTTGATCAATAATTTGGAGATTTCCTAATTTGGCAGCGTAATCAGCGGCGGTGCGACCGTATTGATCTCTTTCTTTAAAGGAAACACCTTTTGAAGTGAAATAATCCAATAATTTTAAATCCGCATCATTAGCAATAGTCAAATGGATGAGATTGGCGCCGTCTTCGTTCTTCTCCTTTGGATCAACTCCGGCTTTGATAAGCGCATCATATACTGCGGTATTCTGATTTCCGCTTTCTGCTGCGTAACCAATTACCGATGCACCGTGGCTGTCTTTATAATGAACATCCGAACCTTTTTTAATCAAAAGATTTACCAATTCTAGATTTCCTGCAGCGGCTGCCCACTGCAGATAAGTTCTCGAATGGTGTGTTTTCTTATCAACTGTATTCCCATTTTGGGCAAGTAAAAACTCAATTACTTCATTGGAAGCTTTATTATTAATGGCCATTACCACCGGATCAAAAAATCCCGGGTTCTGTTGAGCTGGATCGTTTCCTTTCGATATTTCCGTTTTTACGGTTTCTATTGAAGGGTTATTTTTCCAAAATCCACCGTCAAGCAAGGTGTTTTTTTGAGCTTTTCCAAGGAATGAAGCAAAAATAAAAAGTGCTGCAAAAAAAGTTTTTCTCATATTAAATTGGGATATTCGTTTGTAATTTTTATTTATAATAAATCTAAATAGCAAAATTAAACATAATTATTTCTTCAACAAAAAAAATATCCATTTAATTGACATTTATCAGAAAATTGCGGAAATATAAAGCGTGAAGTTGCCAGCGAATACTCCAAACTGCTACTTATTATATCAAAATTCAGTCTCGTTATCTGGAAAGGCGGTTTTTTAATTGCCACTTAAAACCATATATTTGTGAACCTGTAAAAAATGAAAGAGTTGGTGAGAAAATTTGAATATTTTTTATTTCTCGCCCCCCTTTAATCTAATAAAAATATACTTTAAACCTATGAAATTTTTTATCGACACTGCCAATCTTGAGCAAATTAAAGAAGCACAGGATTTGGGAATTTTAGATGGCGTTACAACCAATCCATCACTGATGGCCAAAGAAGGAATCAGCGGAAAAGAGGCGATTCTGAACCATTACAAAACCATTTGCGAAATTGCTGATGGAGATATTTCTGCGGAAGTTCTAAGCACAAATTATGAAGAAATGATCAAAGAAGGTGAAGAATTGGCAGCGCTCCACCCTAATATCGTGGTGAAAATCCCAATGATTAAAGACGGTGTGAAAGCACTTAAATATTTCTTAAACAAAGGCATTAAGACCAATTGTACCTTGATTTTCTCTGCCGGACAAGCATTGCTAGCTGCAAAAGCAGGTGCTACTTATGTTTCTCCGTTCTTGGGTAGATTAGATGATATTTCAGTTGATGGAATGAATTTAATCGAAGAAATCAGAATTATTTTTGATAATTATATGTTTGATACTGAAATTCTTGCAGCATCTATCCGTTCACCAATGCATATTATCAACTGTGCGAAAATTGGCGCAGATGTGGTGACTTCTCCCCTCGCTTCGATCTTGAATTTACTTAAACATCCTTTAACCGATAGTGGTTTAGCACAATTTGTAGCTGATGCTAAGAAAATGGATTAAGAAAATAAACTATTACTAAAAACCGCCTGACTGCTCAGGCGGTTTCTTTTTTAATAACCTTTAATCTTTCATTCAAAATATCTATCGTTCAATTAAATTGTGCGCAATATAATTCTTGTCTATATTTGCTGCTCGAAATAGTAAAATTTAAAAAAAATACAATGTCATTAATTGAAGATTTAAAATGGAGACACGCAGTAAAAGCGTATGATTCTACCAAAAAAGTTTCAGAAGAAGATTTGAATAAAATTCTAGAAGCTGCAAGACTGGCGCCTACCTCTTCCGGATTACAGCCTTTCCGCGTAATCGTAGTAGAAAATCAGGAACTGAAAGAGCAAATGGTAAAGGGAGCCCTGAATCCGGAGGTAATGAGAGATTGTTCCCATGTTTTGGTTTTCGCAGCCTGGGACAATTATTCCGCTGAAAAAATAGACAAAGTGTACGATTATCATACCGATGTACGGGAGTTGCCACGCGGTCGTTTCAACAGTTATACAGATCAACTGAAAGTAATCTACGGCGCGCAGACCGCAGAAGAAAATTTCGCTCACACTGCAAGACAGACTTACATCGCACTAGGTCTAGCTATGGCACAGGCAGCGGAACTGAAAATTGACAGCACTCCTGCCGAAGGTTTTAGCAATGAGGTGGTCGATGAAATTCTGGGTTTAAAAGAATTGGGACTCAAAAGTGTAACTTTACTGTACTTAGGATACAGAGATTCGGAGAACGACTGGCTTTCAAAGATGAAAAAAGTTCGTATCCCAATGGATGAATTCATCATCAAAAAATAATTTAGAAAATCACTAAATCCTCTCATGGATCAACACAAAACTCCACAGCTTGGTAATCAGCTATGTTTCCCTTTGTATGTTATCGCGAAGGAAATCACAGGTCTTTACCGTCCGTTACTTGAAGAACTTGATATTACCTATCCGCAATATCTTGTAATGATGGTACTTTGGGAGCATCAGCGGCTTACGGTAAATCAGATTGGTGAAAAACTTTTTCTAGACAGCGGTACGATAACTCCGTTGTTGAAAAGGCTGGAAGCAAAATCTTATATTGTACGCCAAAGAAAAATTGAGGATGAGCGTGTTGTAGAAATCTCTTTGACTGATGAAGGTGAAAGGCTTCAGGACAAAGCTTGCCTGATTCCTGCAAAAATGAATGATAGGCTGGATCTTTCGGAAACTGATGTACAGGAACTGAAACAGGCGATTTCTAAACTTTTAGATAAAATAAATAAAAAATAAAAAAATCAATGAAAACATTATACACAACTAGCGTTACCGCAACAGGCGGGCGCGACGGACACGTAAAAAGTGACAACGGAATTCTGGAACTCGATGTGCGCACTCCCAAATCCCTTGGTGGACAAAATGATGATTATGCCAACCCCGAAATGCTTTTCGCCGCAGGATATGCGGCATGTTTCGACAGCGCCTTAAATCTGATGATTAAAAAATCGAAATCTGCGGCGGGCGAAACAAAAGTAAATGCCAAAGTCGGAATCGGACAAACCGAAAACGGTGGTTTTGGTCTGGAAGTGGAACTGAATGTAAATGTACCCGGGGTATCCTTGGAAGAAGCGCAATCATTAGTGGAACAGGCACATCAGGTGTGTCCCTACTCTAATGCAACAAGAAATAATATTGAAGTAACGCTTAATGTTACTAATAACTAATCGTACACTGTAAAACGTAAAATAAAAAGCGGCAAACTTCAAAGAAGTTTGCCGCTTTTGTGACCGCGAAGGGATTCGAACCCCTAACCCTCAGAGCCGAAATCTGATATTCTATCCAGTTGAACTACGCAGCCATTTTGTAGTGAGTGAGTTTTGAATAGATGAGTTTTTGAGTACTTATAACTCAATTTACGCCCAACTTGTCAACCCGATACTACTAAAAAGAAATCTTTACGCCTCCCAAAAACTGTGCTCCCAAAACTTTGTAACCTTTGAAAGTCTGATAATTGGTGTTCAGTAAATTATTTCCGAGTGCAAAAATACTGAAATTTTTGTGAACTTTGTACTCTGCAGATAAATTTAAATCGGCAAAACCGCCAATTTTATCGTTTTTGTCCTCGGTAGATGCCAATACATTCGGCTTGGTACCTGCTTCCGCAAAGGTGAAGGAATTAGTTGTCTTGTCGGTGCTGAAAATCGCTTTGGCGCCAAGATTTAGTTTTTTGCCCAATAAAGAATATTTTCCGCCCAAAGATGCCACAACCAAAGGTTTATTGTATATATTTTCGTTATTATCGAGGTTATATTTAGCAAAACTCAATTCACCATCTAACACCAAATTAGCTAATGGAAAATACTGAATACTTCCTTTCACTTCGCTCACTGTACCGTTGTCGTAAGCGGCAGAGAAAGTGTTTGCGAAATCATAAGGATTTCTGTCGAGCGTGAAATCTTTGTTAAATAAATCATTTGCCTTGAAGAAAAGAATATTATTCACTTTTGCAAAACCAGCACGTAAATCGTATTTAATGCTTTGGTCCACATCACCGCGAATTCCGAAATAGAATTTGTACTTCGTTTCCGTCGGTCTCAATTCCTGATCGGAAACCAAATATCGATTTTCCTCTAATAAATTTGCGTAGGAATTCAGTTTCAAGCCTCCATCTACTCCACCATAAAACTTGAATTCATCGGTTGCGGCAAATTGTAATTCAGCTTTGGGGAACCAGTATGTTTTGTTGTTCTGAACTTCTTCCGCAAGAATATTATTTGAATTTTTAGCATTCAGGAAAGAGAAATCCGAACCGATTATCAGATAAGATTTTCCTTTAAAGAATGTTATTTTTGGTGATAAAGTCGCGTTGAAGAAGTTTGAAGAATTTTCATTTAGCAGCGAAAATTCGGAATTTAGCGTTTCTAAATTAATTCCCAAATCCGCATTCATCGTCACCTCATCCATCGGAATTTCAACTCCATGTTTAGAAAGATTCACCAATATTTCTGCCTGAGCTTCCTTCGCATCAAACTTGTCGGTTAAAATAGACGATTTTGCACGAACGTCATTCAAAATGTTATTGGAATAGAAATCATAATATCCATTCACCTTAAAACGATTGGTTTTCTGTTGCAAATTCGCCTCAGAATTGGGAGTTAACGCATAAATTCCGTAATAATTATAATCGTTCAAACCATAATCAGCGTTGATATTGAATTTTCCTTTTTCACCAAAGCCATTCAAATAAGCGCCAATATTCGCTGAACTTTGGCTGGAATTCCAGCTGTATTCCTTTTTCAGACCTTTGGTAGAAAGGAAGTGCAAATCTGCGCCTACTTCCATTTGGTTATCCAATGTGGTGGCAATATTTCCGTCGGCAAGCACTTTACCAAAATTCCCCATTCCGATCTGGAAATAGTTGTTCTGATAATCGGCATTGAATTTAGGTGAAATATCTTCGCCTTGAATAGTAGAAGTTTTGAAATCTGAAGCCGCCGGAACATCAGTGATGGTGTATTTTAGATTCAGTGAATCTTGTGTTTTCTTTTCTTTGGGTGGATAGTTTTTCTCGGCTTCCACTGAAGTTTTTTTCTTCTCGATTTTCTTTACTTCCGGTTCGCGTTTTCGGTCTAGGATCAGTTTTTCTTCTTTAATCTGTGAGAAAACAGCGGTAGAAGAAACCAACATTCCTAATAAAAATATATTTTGAATTCTTAAATTCATATTTTCTGTTTTAAAACCTTTTGGGGTTTAATGTTATTTTTTAATCTGACTTTTCACTTCTTTGGCTTCGGCAACGATTTCCGGGAAATCCTGGTAGTTGGCTATAATTTGGTCCACCGTGTAACTCGCCTGATAATTATCTTTCAGCCCGATATAGTTTTTCGCCATCAAGACCAAAGCTTTGGCGCCCCAATATTCTTCGGATGCATAATTATTAGCAAGTTTGAAAATGGTTTCGTTGGATGATTTAAACGCTTTTGCCTTGTTCTGGTAAAATGCTTTCGCATACAAAGCTTCCGCGGCAACTTCGGTATTCGATGATTTTTCCAGGGCTGTGTAAGCCGCTTTAGCTTCACTGTCTTTCCTTCTGTTCATCAGGCTTCTTGCTTTAATTACTTTGGCCTGTTCGATAACAGACGCCGGATTTTTGGAATTGGCAAGCACCAAATCCGCAAAAGATTCTGCTTTGGTGAAGTTTTTCTCTGCCGCAAAAATTTTCATCAGTTCCAGATTCGCGAAGTTTTTCAGATTCACGTTGGTGGAATTCGAAAGTGGCTCCAGATATTTTTTGGCTTCGTTGGTATTATTCTGTTCCAGATAAATCTGTGCAAGTCTTGTTTGCGCATCTTCCTGATAATCGTTCTGCACATTGGCCACTTCCTGCAGAACCAAAAGTGCTTTGGCTGCGTTTGCGGTCTGGTAATAACTTTCGCCAAGTTCATACTGCGCCTGGTAAAGTCCGTCTCCCGCCGGGTTCTGGGTTAAATATTTTTCGTAAAGCGGAATTGCTTTTTTGTAATCTTTGGCTGCGTAATAGTTTTTGGCACTGTTCAAATTTATTTCATCGAGTTCAGACGCATCGATTTTTACGCCTAAACTTCTTGCAAAACTTTCGTAACCCGCAGTATCACCGTTTTTCACGTAAACCGGACGTGCGGCTTGAACAATTTTACTGGCATAAGCAGTGTTTTTATACTGATTTCCGAGTGACTTTAATTCAGAAAGCGCTTTGTCATTCTGGTTGAGATCGATATAATTCTGTGCGCGGTAAATCTGTGCGTTAGCAACCAAATCTTTATCAGAACTGCTTCGGATCACCTGTGAAAAATAATCATTGGAGCTGTTGTAATCGTCGTTTGCAGCATACGCTGTAGCAATTTCGTACTGCGCGTCATCAACATATTCAGAGTTTTTATACTGCGAAATCAGCTTTTTAAGTGAAGAAATTTTCGCTTCAGTATCGCCTTTAAAACCAAGCGCCATGGCTTTTTGGAATAAGGTATAATCGTCTGCATTTTCCGCCTTGTCATAAATTGCGATTGCTTCATTCAGCTGATTGTCTGCATAATAAGTATCGGCCAAACGAAGTTCCGCATCGTTTTTAAACTCAGGTTTTGGGTTTTTTAAATATTCCGAGAAATATTGCTTGGCCTTATCGAAATTTTTGGCTTTAAAATAAGCATAACCCAAATCGTACGGAAGTTGTTGTTTTTCTGCGAAATCCTGGTTCAGCAATCTCTCATAACGCACAATCGCGGAAGGGTAATTTCCCTTCTGATAATAGGTTTGAGCCAGCCAATAGGTTGCGCGCGTGTTGTATTCTTTATTAATGTTAAATTCTAAACTTCTCAAAAAATAATGTTCTGCTTCGTCGAAATTTCCTTTGTTAAATTCTTCGGTTCCCAGAAGGAAAGAAACTTCTTGATCGATTTCGTTGAGCTCAGGTGTGGAATTCGGCATCTTATCGATGGCGCTCAAAGTTCCTCTGTAATCTCCCGAATAAAGGTAAGATTTCACTAAAAGTGATTTCAGTTCTTGGGTATCTGAACTGTTCGGATATTTGTTGATGTAATTCTGAATGACAATCGGTGCGGATTCAAAAGGATTTCCGATGTCATAACTTAGTTTAGCATATTGCACATGAGCAAGCTGCTGAACTTTCGGATCATAACTCATTTGATAAGCCGAACGGAATGCAGAAAGCGCTTCCTGTTTTTTGCCGACTTCCAGATAAGCATTTCCTAATTGATAATATGCATTCTGGGCAGTCGCGGAGTTGCTGTTTATCAATTGGTTGTAATAAGAAACTGCCTCGTCGTATTTTTTAAGCTGTGCCGAAACAAATCCCATTTCGTACAGATCACTTTCCGAAGGATTTGGCTTGCTTTCGAGATAATTTTTAAGATGTTGATAAGCCGATGTGTAATCACCTTTCATGAAATAACTTTCGCCGATAATCTTATGAACTTCGCTTTTGTAATCCGATGAAATCGGTTCTCTCATCAGAGAATTGCCTTCTTCAATGGCTTTGTCGTAATCTTTTTCATTAAAATACATCTGCACATAGTAAGGTTTTACCAAGTGTGCATACTTTTCGTTATCTTTTATTTGATCAAAAAAGGTAAATGCTTTGTCATTCTGTTTGTCGGCGTAGTAAAGGTGCCCCAACATATAAGCGATGTCATTTTTGTCGCTTTCTTCTGCATTTTTATAGGCTTCCTCTAAAGCTTCAATCGCACCAGCCGAATCGCCCGTCATAAATTTCGCATAACCCAATTTCATAATGTATTGTGTATTCTCGTCTTTCGAAAGCTGGTACTGATTTACGTTGTTTAATGTTTCCAGTGCTTTATCAAAATCTTTCTGCGCCAGATAATAATCTGCCAGCGGTAAATTTGCCTGGGCAAAATACGCAGAGTTAGGGTATTCTTTAATAAAAGCTTGCAGACCCTGTTCCGCATGATTTTTTCTTAGGATCACCCCAATCACATTGTCGAAGAACTGCGAGGCTTCTTTCCGGGAATTCGAAAGCGCTTCGTTGTAGAAATACTGTCGCGCATATTCGAACTGAGTGGCGTTGTAGATTTTATTTTGATAAAGATTTTCAGCAAGGCTATACCTATAGTTTTCGCGGTCGCTGAAATATTGGGATTGCTGGGCATCAGATAATCCGTAATAGAAAATTGCGGCAGCAATAATAATTTTTTTTGAATTCATTTAATCCTGGTTTTCAGAAAGGTTTTGAATTGAATCAGAAGCGCTGTCTAAAGCTTTTCAGCCGACCAACGCTTTCCACATTTAATCAACGAAAATAAATAAAACTTATTGCCTACACAAGCAAAATTACATATTGTGGAAATGTGGATAACTCTTGTTTGTGATGTACAGAGCATGAATTATGATGTGACAATTGCTTAGAATTTTACTTCGTGCAATCCGCGAGAATCATAAACATCTCTAGCAGATTTTCCGGAATTGCCAGATTATTTTATTGTTTTGCGGTATCAAGGTTCTTTCCTCTCTAACGCTAAATAATCAATTCCTGTTTTTCAGCAATACCCAACCTTGTCTTTGTTCTGATTTCTGAGTTATTGCATCAAACCAAACCACATGATACCAATAAGTTCCGGTTGGTAAGGCGCGTCCGTTGGATTTACCTTCCCATACAACGTTGTTCTTGTTTTGAGATTCAAAAACTTTGTTGCCATAACGATCAACAATCTGGATGTTGAAACTTTCCATTTTGTCGAGGTTTTCAATGGCCCAGGTGTCGTTGATTCCATCGCCGTTGGGCGAGAATGCATTGTGAATTTTAATGAAATAAATAGTTTTAGGTTCACCCAAACATCCCATTGCCGATTCCACCTGAACGGTATAGGAATTTGCGGTAGGATTCATTAATATTGGAGAAGTTTGAGCTACTCCATTGAAATAATAAAGATAAGGCGTGGTTCCTCCAGTAGCAATCGCTTCGATGGAATTATTGGTTTGGTTGATCAGGCCGATTTTTGGCTGATTGCTGTCGGAAGGTTTAAATGTGAATTCCGATACACAACCTAAACTATTTTCCGCTTTTAAGGTATAAGTTTCTCCAAAACGAACTTCCGAATAAGGAATTGTATGATTCGAGCTAATCGAAATTTCAGTTCCGTCGGGAGAAAGAAGTTTAACCGATAAAAAATCACTGAAATTTTCGATGGTAAAATTCAGGTCATCTCCAAAGCAAAGTTCATTATTGCCGGAAAACTGTATCGAATTTGGGGTATTCACAAAATAGGTAATCTCCGCATTTGCCGGACAATAAGTTGCGCTAGAAACCGAAACTGTAATCGTTTTGTTATTGGAAACCGAATAATTGAATGTATCTCCGGTGTTAGTACTGGTGTGGATTAGCGTTGCACCATCATAAAATTTGAAAGTAGCATTGCTAATATTAGAAGTAAATTTTTGCTTAAAATTATCCGCCGCAATATTGATAGAAACTTTACCATCCGCATTTCCGTCGTTATCATCACAAATGGTTTCATTAGCGGGATTCATTAATGGAAATGGCTGATTTACGATGTTATAATTTAATTTTAATGGTGGCAAACAAACACCATTTTGGATTTCAAGATAAGGGATCCCACTACTGATTGGGTAATTGGTAATTTCGGTTCCTGTGAGTTCCACTCCACTTGCATCGAAATATTTCATGGATGGAATCTGACCAACAGTATTCGAATTAATTACATCAAAAACATTATTTAGTCGTTCCTTAACAAAACCCACTATTTAATTTATATTTAAAAACAGGATTAGAAAACAGCATAATTTGTATCTTATAAAATAAGAAAATAATTTTCTGTTTCAGTAGTTCCATCATTTTCTTCATGTTCCAAGCGGTTGCAGCTAGTAATGCATTGATTTGTGGTCCCGTTTCTCCCATGAAGTAATTTTTTGCCAGCCTAAAATCGGTTTTTAAATGTCCGATGATAGGTTCTATTGCCGCTCTGGTTCTAA
>NZ_JASZ02000032.1 GCF_000735695.2 Kaistella haifensis DSM 19056 | reverse complement strand
GCGCAAAAAATTTAGAACCAGAGCGGCAATAGAACCTATCATCGGACATTTAAAAACCGATTTTAGGCTGGCAAAAAATTACTTCATGGGAGAAACGGGACCACAAATCAATGCATTACTAGCTGCAACCGCTTGGAACATGAAGAAAATGATGGAACTACTGAAACAGAAAATTATTTTCTTATTTTATAAGATACAAATTATGCTGTTTTCTAATCCTGTTTTTAAAAATAAATTAAATAGTGGGTTTTGTTAAGGAACGACTATGTAGTAATTTTCCAAAATATGTTTGACTGCTTACTTCAATTGAGTCCTGAAGTTCTTTGCGGAAGTGACTTTGCAACTTTTCAACAAAAAAATATCTAAAAATGTTAACTTCTGAATTTGTTACAAGAGGAAACCTTACTTTAAATAAATTTAGAAAAGAATTAAAGACATGCTGAAATGGGTGCCCGTCATTTTCTTCGTAGCCCTCAATTATCTTCTCTTCATGGTCATTTAAAAAATCTAAAACTTTTGGGTGAATTTCATCAAAATGCTCATGTAGTTCCACAGGGAGTTTTTATTTAAACCAATAAAGCAATGTAAGTGATCATTTTACTGACAGTAAGCAAGTTAGATAATTTTATAAAAGCAAAAGGCATCGTATAAACCATTAAACAATCCCCGATTTAGTCCCTGATTTTAGAAGTAGGGACTAGAAATTGATACTTCAAATTTCTTCGTAATAAGTATTTCCCCCCTTCCTTTATTACATAAGTGGTTGCGTACGAGCAAAATAAAGTGCAACCGGTCTTTATTTTACGTGTTGCACCCTATTAAACATTGCTCATCAACAAGTATCTTAATAATTCAAAGTAATCCCTGCACCCCAGCTCATATCGCTGTCGTAGTGGGTTGAGATTCCGATATTTTTAGTGACGATATATTTAAGACCTGCCATATATTCTTTGTCGGTATTGACCATGAATGCCCCGCGCAAACGCGCTGTCAACGGAATGTCTTCACGTTTCAGCTGGAACCTTACAATTCCGTCTGTAAATATTTCTGCCTGCAGGTCCACCAACATCGGGAGTTTATACATGATACCAGCGCTGAAAGTTTTTCTTTCATCTTTAGTAGATGCCTGTCCAAAAAGGTTTTTTTCGATATTATACCTGTCAATCTTTCTATAATGATAGTTAAATCCGATAAATGGTTTCAGCCACTGCATACGGTCCACATACCTGCCGAGTTGCGTTTCCACCTCGTAGCCGTGATGGGGATTGTAACCTAAACGCCATTCTGTTCCCAATTCCCAGCGGGCATTTGAAATTCTCGCCATCCCGTCGTTACCATTGGTGGCGAAATCGTTTTCGGCCATCAGATGCCACATGTTACTTTCGCGCTGGAGCTTTTTGTAAGCTGAAGCTTTATCGGGCAGCAAAGGATTCTGATAATCACCAACAGCAAAAACACGGTTCATCCCCGCCATCATGTGATAGAGGATGTGACAGTGGAAAAACCAGTCCCCGTCAGTTTTTGCTTCAAATTCGATGACATTAGTTTCCATCGGCATAATATCCAACACATTTTTGAGGGGTGCCTGAACGCCATTTTTGTTGAGTACCCGAAAATCAAAACCGTGCAGGTGCATCGGGTGACGCATCATTGAATTATTGAATAGGGTAATGCGGAGAATTTCGCCTTTTTTTACCAATATTTTGTCAGATTCCGCCAGGACTTTATCGTCCATGCTCCATATGTAGCGGTTCATGTTTCCCGTAAGGGTAAACTTGAGCTCGCGCACTGGGCTGTCTTTCGGGAGTGAAGTATCATAAGGCGATTTCATCATACCATAATTCAATGTGGTAATCCCGGAAGCAGGCATCTGGTGTTTTGAGTGATCCATTTGCGCATCGTTGTTGTCCATCTTGTCCATCGGCATTGCTGCATTATTTTCAGCACTAATTTCAGGATACATCACCTGATTCATATCCATCGTCTGATAACTCATCTTCATGCCCATATCTTTCATGTCACCGTTCATCTTCATCATGTCGTTCATCATCTTCATTCCTTCAAAGTATTTGAGTTTGGGTAATGGATCATGGGATTTCGTAGCTCCTTCTCCAATAAACACTGACGCAGATTTTGTGCGGTCTTCGGGTGTAACAAGTAGTTCGTATGAAGTGTTTTTTTCAGGAATTTCCACTACGATATCCACTGTTTCGGAAACCGCCAGGATCAGGCGATCCACTTCGACCGGTTCAATGTCCAATCCATCACTGGCCACTACTTTTATTTTTCCGCCCGCATAATTAAGCCAGAAATAAGAGGAAGCACCGCCGTTGGCAATTTGAAGCCGAACTTTATCACCGGCTTTATATCGGGAGAGTTGACTTTCGATTTTACCGTTAATCAGGAATGCATCATAATATACATCGCTCACGTCCATGGCCAGCATCCGTTTCCACTCGTTGGTGAGTTTTGTTTTAAAGTGGCCTTCTTTAATGGCTTCGGCATAACTTTGAGTACTGCCTTTTTTAATAGCAAACCAGTCGTTCGCATTGTGGAGCATCCGCTGGACGTTGTTGGGGTTCAGGTTTGTCCATTCGCTAAGGATAAGATGCTCTGTGGGCAGATCATCTATCCCTTTCCGGAAGGTAGGATCTTCGGGACGTTTTTTCAGAATCATCATCCCATACATTCCAATCTGCTCCTGCAGGCCAGTATGCGAGTGATACCAGTGGGTTCCGTTTTGGATGATCGGAAACGAATACGTGTAGGTTGAATGTGGTGGAATGGGTTTCTGGGTAAGCCAGGGAACCCCATCTTCTTTATTTGGAAGATGAAGACCGTGCCAGTGCAGAGAAGTTTCTTCGTCCATTAAATTATGGACAATCACTTCCGCCGTATCGCCCTCATAAAACTCCAGTTTTGGCATCGGAATCTGCCCGTTTACGGCAATGGCGCGTTTCTGTTTGCCCGCGAAATTTACCAGGGTGTCTTTCACATAAAGATGGTAGGTCACTTTGCGTCCGCCTTTTAGGTGCTTTTCGGGCATGGGCATGACCATTTTGTGTTCACCATGTATCTGCATGTTTCCGTGTGCAGAATGATCTTCCTTCTTTCCTTTTTGAGGCACCAGATTCATACCGCACTTGGGACACTTTCCGGGTTTGTCCGATATCACCTCGGGATGCATCGGGCAGGTGTACATCTTTTGCGCTTCTTCATGCTGATGCGCATCTGAAGTTTGATGTTCCGGGGTTTTGCCGGTAGACTGATGCCGGCCGCTTTCCTTCTGAGGGACCAGATTCATACCGCACTTGGGACACTTTCCGGGTTTGTCCGAAACCACCTCGGGGTGCATCGGACAAGTGTACATCTTTTGCGCTGCTTCATGCTGATGCGGAGCAGGTGTTGAATGTTCCGGCGTTTTGATGCTCGCTGGGTCTTTCGGTACTGCTTTAGTCTTTGGCATCACCGGTTTTTTAACTTCCGTTACCGTCTTTGTTTTTGCAGCGGTAATTTCAGGTTTCTTACCCGTAGTTTTTTTAACTACGGTGGCCTTTTTAGGAGCGGGCGCGGATTTGGCCGCCGTTTTTTTCTCAGTAACGGTTTTCTTCACCAAGGTCATACCGCAAATGGGGCAGTTACCGGGTGCTGATTTCACGACCTGCGGATGCATCGGGCAGGTGTACACGGTTTTGGTGCTCTGTGAATAACTGTTTATGGACATTGCCATAAATAGAAAGAGCGAAAATATATATTTCATCTTGTGATTATTTAATTTTTAACAAACTTGCATTAAGTGCGACCACGATGGTGCTTACACTCATCAGCACTGCGCCCATGGCGGGACTCAGGACAAATGTAGGATACAGAACACCCGCAGCAAGTGGAATAGCCACGACGTTGTAGCCCACTGCCCATACGAGATTCTGGATCATCTTGCTGTAGGTTTTCTTTCCAAAATCTATCATTTTCACCACGTCTCGAGGGTCACTGTTGACCAGAATAATATCTGCGGTTTCTGCAGCAACATCAGTTCCGCTGCCAACTGCAATGCCTACATCTGCTGCTGCCAAAGCCGGTGCATCATTTACGCCGTCACCTGTCATCGCAACGATTTCCCCTTTATCCTGAAATTCTTTTACTTTTTCCTGTTTGTGGTGCGGAAGTACATTTGCCAAATATCCGTCCATTCCTAACTGCTTTGACACCGCCGCCGCTACCTTTTCGTTATCACCTGTAAGCAGGAATGATTTAATGTTCATGCTTCGAAGTTGGTCAATAGCTTCTTTTGCGCCTTCGCGAATGGTATCTGCTAAAGAAACAATACCCACGGGCACGTCATCAATCAAAATAAAGTTCACTGTTTCTGCATCCTGGTTGATTTCTTCCGGAATGGCAGGTACCTGTTTATTGTTTTGAACAAAATAATTAGGACCAGCCGCGACAACCGATTTACCGTTTACGATTCCTGTCACTCCAATTCCCTGCATGTAGCGGAAATTATCTGACTTCCATAGCTCCAGTTTTTTCTCGGAAAGGGTCTGCATGATTCCTTTTGCAATGTGATGTTCGGAGTTCTGCTGCACTGCTGCTGCATACTGGAGTAAATCGTTTTCCGAATAGTGCTCAGTTAGAGGAATGATTTTCTGCACGGTGTGGGAACCTTTCGTAAGGGTGCCGGTTTTATCGAAAATAATGGTCGATAATTTTCTCGTGGTTTCAAAAGCCGTTCGGTTTCTGATGAGTAAACCATTTGTCGCTGAAAGTGTAGTGGAAATGGCCACCACCAGAGGGATTGCCACTCCTAAAGCATGAGGGCAGGCTGTTACCATTACCGTTACCATCCGTTCCAGAGCAAAAGCCAAATCTCCCATGGTGATGTACCAGTAAGCGAAAGTTCCTACTCCCACCACAATTGCTACTATAGTAAGCCATTTGGCTACTTTATCCGCCAGATTCTGAGTGTTCGACTTTGCTGCCTGCGCATCCTGAACCAAATTAATGACCTTATTGAGGTACGAATCCTTTCCAACCCCTGTTGCTTTTATCTTTAAAGCCCCGTCTCCATTGATAGACCCTGCGATAACCTTTCCACCGGCCTCTTTTCTTACAGGAACACTTTCTCCCGTCAGCATGCTTTCATTTAAATAGGAACTGCCCTCGACAATCAGACCGTCAGCGGCGATTTTTTCGCCTGGTCTTATGATTACGGTATCTCCGTTTTTCAGCTGTTCCAGTTTTATTTTTACCGGACTTCCGTTACGCTCGACGGTTACGTCATTTGGTAGCAATGCCACTAAGGATTGTAACGCATTTGAAGCTGCCATCTGTGAACGCATTTCGAGCCAATGACCCAGAAGCATGATGACAATTAGGGTGGCGAGCTCCCAAAAGAAATCCATGCCCGGCAGCCCGAATACGACGGCAACGGAATAGACATAAGCTACGGTAATCGCCAAAGCAACGAGCGTCATCATCCCAATAGCTCCGGCTTTCACTTCGCCCAAAAACCCTTTGAAAAAAGGCATTCCACCGTAGAAATAAATAATACTTCCCAAAACCAACAGCACGTATTTATCGCCTTGAAAAGCTATGGTGAAACCAAGCCACTGCTGAATCATGTGGGAAAGCAGCAGCACCGGGACAGAAAGTACCAGTGTAATCCAGAATCTTTTTAGAAAATCCGGAGTATGATGACCTGCATGTTTGTCAAATCCCGCCGCTGAACTATCAGATTCGGAGTGATGATCATGATTCTGATGATGATGGCTGTGTTCGTCTTTTTCAGGTCGGGCGGTTCCTCCCAAGGGAATTAAGTTCATTCCGCAAAGTGGACATTTCCCCGGTTCGTCCTTCAATATCTGGGGATGCATGGGACAGGTGTATTTTTTCATAATTCAATTTTTTTGCGTTAAATTCTGCTATTTGAGATTACTTCCGGGTTTGAAGTTCTTTAATTTTCGCCCTCATGACGGCAATTTCTTCCTCCTGTGCTTTGATAATTTCCTCGCCCAACTTTCTCACTTCCGGATCGACCAGATTACTTTCTTCGACCATAAGAATAGCCCCTGCATGGTGTGGAATCATGGACTTTAGAAACTGGACATCTCCCACGGCTGTCTGCTGCCGAATCCCGGACCAAAACAGCACCATCATCAGCACTCCTAGGCCCATAAGAATTTTATTGAGTTTTTTGTTGGGATACATCTTCCCCATTAACAGCAGTTCGATGATTAACATAGGAGAAGCCATCAGGCCTGCCATGTATAACTGGTTTATGTTTGGAATTACGTTAGCCAGCTTGTCCACCATCGCATACATTAGTATAAACATTGAAATAAAGGAAATCAGAAGCATCCAAAATAACTTTTTGTATGCAGAGGCATGGCTTTCTTGCGCGTGCTGGACAGACTCCTTGCCCGATTCCATTTCATGTTTGGAATGATTGCATGTTGTTGAATCAGTATCCTTAAGCATGTTGTGATCATGTTCTGAATTTTTCATAATAATAATTTTTTATATGTTAACAATTAGGATGAATATTTTTTGTTCATAAATTATCTAAAATGAATTTCACTCTTTCTTCGGGAGGCAAAACCGGAACAAAAACGATAGTGAAACCGAGGTTGGTGTATGTTTCTATTATCAACTGATGAATTAGTTTTTGATCGTCTTCATTTTCGGTTCTCGCATAGTCTTTGGTAAACGGCAATCGGTCTAGAATAAAGATTTTTTTGTAGGAAACCCCGTTGACGGCATTAAGTAACTTTTCATCATAATCCAAGTTTAAAAATTGATAATAAGCCATTGCGTCCGGGATAGCCCTGTCCAAAAAAACCATATCCTCCTTATTGAGCGATCCTTCTTGGGCAATCTGCATATCTAACACGCCCAATTGAAATTTCGTTTTATTGCTTCTGATTTCTTCAACAGAATTTCCTTCATTATGCATGGTATCAATGTAATGCCTGGCGTGCTCAATTGTCGTAAGGTAACCTTGCTTCTGAAGCAAATCAATGGTCGTTGTTTTTCCGGTACTGGGTCCGCCGGTAATCACATACCAGTTGGTCTCATTTGAATGCTTGATTTTACTGTCCGTTATATGATTCATCTCTCCAAATTATAATTCTTCAATATCATAAAGTTGCGGTATTTGGGAATCCCAGCCGTAGGTTTCTTTTATGCCCAGCTGCAGCGCTTCTGCGCCTTCTTTCTCACCATGTACGACGAAAATTCTTTTCGGTTGGCTGGTTATTTCATTCATCCATTGTATGAGCTCATTATGGTCTGCATGGGAAGATAAGCCTTCAATTACTGCTACTTCCATATTAAATGGGATCCATTTTCCGTATACTTTTACTTCTTTCTCGCCCTCCAATAATTTTCTTCCCCGAGTTCCTTCGGCCTGATAGCCCACAAAAAGCAGGGTATTATCATAGTTTTGTGCCTGGGTTTCAAGGTAGTTGAGCATTCTGCCACCGGTGAGCATCCCGCTGCCGGCGATAACAATTTTTGGTTTGTTGTCGGAACGCAACTCCATGGTTTCCTGATAGCTGCTGACCACCGTGAAATGATCGCACATTTCATCACATTCGTCGGTTGTTAACCGGTGCCAATCTCTGGTACGGTAAAACAGATCGAGTATGCTGGCTCCCATCGGACTGTCCATGATTATCGGTACTTTGGGTATTTTATTTTCGTTAAGCAACCTCCATAAAATAAGCATCATCAGTTGAGCACGTTCAACCGAAAAACTTGGGATAAACAGGCTGCCTCCACGGTTAATGGTGTCGTTGACTAATTTTTCAATCTCCGGAACCGCTTCCACTTCATCCGGATGAAACCTTCCTCCGTAGGTCGACTCTATGAAAAGAACATCCGCCTTTTCTGGTTTCAGGGGTGGAAACAACAATAAATCATTTGTGCGTCCAATATCTCCGGAAAAAACAAAACGTTTGCCATGTACATCCAACTCAATGAAAGCTGCACCCAAAATATGCCCATTGTACTGAAACCGTGCATTGATACCATCAAACAAAGGAATCCACTGTGATGGCGGAACCTCCTTAAAATGGGGCAATGTTTTTTCTACATCCTTCAGGCCGTACAGCGGTTCTGCGAGACTGTGTTTGGAGTAGCCTTCCTTATTGGCTCGCGCTGCTTCCTGTTCCTGTATTTTGGCACTGTCGTTCAGAATGATTGTGGCAATATCCAAAGTTGGATTTGTTCCGTAAACTAATCCACTAAAACCATATTTTACCAATCGGGGAAGGTATGCTGTGTGGTCGAAATGGCCATGAGTCAATAAAACGGCATCAATGGCTGAAACGTCCACAGGCGGATATTCCCAGTTTTTAAGCCGTAATTCCTTTAATCCTTGAAAAACTCCGCAGTCGATTAGGAGTTGATGTGCTCCTGTATCGATTAAATATTTGGAACCCGTTACTGTACCCGCAGCGCCCAAAAAATGAATGGTAATTTTTGTATTTTTCATTGGGCAGATTGATTTAGTGCTGAGTGCATAATTCTTTTGCGTCTTCGATAATGTTTTTATGGCGTGGTTTTGCAAGTCCGATTTGGTTTAAGACCCCCGGGTTTTCGTAAATTTCTCTGCAAAGAACTACACCAAGGTCTAACAATTTTGTTTTCTCGTTTTTTGTCAGGGTCGTTAATGCGGTTAATGGGTGCAAACCGGATTTGTCTATTCTCTCTTTTAAACCGTTCCCAAAAGGATAGTCCCAGCTTGCCATTAGTAAACCTGCACATTTCCCATATTGTGTGGCATCAGAAGTGAATCTTGTATTGGTGTACACACCTCCTTTAGATATTTTTCCTTCGTTACTTTTTTGTTTTTTCCACTGTTTTTCTACATCCAGAAATCTGGAATTGACATACAGAGGAATTTTTACATTGCAAAATCTCCCTTGGTCGCTGTGAAATTTACATTCAATAAAACAGTGCTGGTCGTCTTTGTCAGCGATGACATCTATTTCATGCGACACGCAATTTCCCTGAACAATGACCCCAACCTGGGTGGAAAAACCTTCATGAGCCATCAGTTTGCCCACTAATTTTTCAAAGGGAAAACCGGAGGGACCCAATTCAAAGAGTGCGTTTTTGAGTTTGTATTTTGAAGCACTTACGCGGGAATATTTTTTTAACAAATCAAAAGCAATTTTATAGATCTTTGTGGTGGTCATGCCTTCGTAAATCGTGGACTGAACCTCACCAACGATTTGCTGAATGACGTTTTCCCCAGCAGACGCGCGCCTAAGTGAATTAATGAGTTTTTCGACATCAAATGCGACAATATCTCCGGACTTTTTTACGATGCTAATGGGAATCTTCATTTTCTGATAGTTTGTTGAAACTTATTTTAGGCAACTGTTATCTTATTATCGAGATATACACTCTGTACCCTTTGTAGCAAGTTCACACCGTCTTTAAACGGGCGCTGAAATGCCTTCCGACCCATAATCAGTCCAGTGCCGCCCGCTCTTTTGTTGATGACCGCTGTTGTAATGGCCTCAAGCAGATCTGACTCACCTTTTGAATCGCCACCGGAGTTAATTAATCCGATTTTGCCCATGTAACAGTTCGCTACCTGCAGCCTGCAGAGGTCAATCGGGTGGGGAGTTGTTAATGCCTCATACATCGCGTCATCGTATTTACCGAACTTAATGTTTTTGAATCCAAAATTATTTGTCGGCAATTTTTGTTTAATAATATCAGCTTGAATTGTTACTCCGATATGATTGGCTTGTCCTGTCAAATCCGCAGCGGAGTGATAATCCTGATCTGCTGTTTTAAATGCCTCATTTCGAAGATAGCACCATAATATAGTCGCCATACCGAGCTGATGGGCGTGCTCAAACGCCTCGGAAATTTCTGTGATCTGCCTGTCGCTTTCGTCGGAACCAAAATAGATGGTTGCTCCTATGGCAAGGGCCCCCATATCCCAGGCGTTTTTAACTTTTCCAAATAGCGTTTGGTCATATTTATTTGGAAAGCTCAGTAATTCATTGTGATTAATCTTTACAATGAAAGGGATTCTGTGCGCATATTTTCGGGCATTCAAGGCTAACCCGCCGAAGGTAGAAGCCACACCGTTACAGCCGGCTTCGAGTGCAAGTTTTAAAATGTTTTCAGGGTCGAAATAGTCGGGGTTTTTATAAAATGAGTATACAGCACTATGCTCAATACCCTGATCAACAGGAAGAATGCTCAGATAACCCGTGCCGCCAAGATTACCCTGACCGTAAAGTTGAGCGAGACTCCGCAGAACCTGCGGGTTTCTGTTGCTATCGCCAAAGACCTTTTCCAGACTGTATTTGCCTGGAGTCAGCAGTTCATCTTTTGTAATTTTTTGGCAAACGTGATCCAAATAGAAGGCTGCCTTCTTGCCTAATAAGTCTGCAATGTTATCGTTCATTTTCATTTTTTTTAAACTTTAATTTAATCCCTAAATTTCTATATATTTTAGAAATAGGCATTTGCGGAAGTGCGCGTCTTACAAATATTTGCAGGGTACAAAACCATTTTCCTTAACATTCCGTTTTATTAATTTGATAATTTACTTTTTGCTTACTCCTAATAAAAACTCTGTTTAACTCCAAGGCTTTCGTTGGTCTTAAGTATCGACTTTTCAGCGTCTGGTTCAATTCCGGTTAGGGCACGGATAGCGTCAATGGTTTCGGGGATTACGATAGCCTGATTATCGACTAGGTAAGCATAGAACACTTCATCTCCAACCACTTTCAGCATGTCTTGCCACAAGGCTACTTCATACATATCTCCATAAGGGCGGCCTATTGCAAGCATTAATTCCTTAACTGTATTATTAGCGGCTAACTCATCGCTGTATTTAATCATTGCAATTCTGGTAGATTTATTGAACGCATCCAAAACTTCTTCCTTATCGGCCTTTCTGGTCAACTGTACATTCCAGTAATGTAGATGGCTTAACGTTTCCGGTACTTTAACTGCTGATGTGATAACGTCAAAAGAGGGGTCAACGGATTGCGCATCCGGCCCCTGATGACTTGGTATTTCTTTTTCGGGAACCAGGGTATTCATAATCCCGGTCAAATGGCTTTCCCATGGGTCGGTTGCACGACGAAGTAAAGTGCCTCTTGCTTTTAAGAGCAAGCCTGCATTCTTCAGTGCGGTTAGTGTTCTTACAATGGAAGTAGTGTTACAGGAAACTACTCTTGTAGCATCAAGGTTAATTGCAGTTGCATAATTATTTTCGGCACTAAAGGAATGACCGGTTGCTTCATGCTTTTCACCTCCTTGTAATATAAACTTTTTACCAAGTTTTTTATAAAGCTCTATATTTTGAGCCGCAATTTTTTTGGGCGTACAATCCACAATAATATCTGAGGATGCAAGCAGATCGTTCAACGTGCCTGATGAATTTATGCCTGCTTCGTTCATCTTTGTTTTAAACATGTCATCGGAAGCAAACACGGGATATTTTTTTAATACCGCCATTTGAATGCGCCAGTCAGTTACCACATCGCATACACCTGCCAGTTCCATATCTTCTTGCAAATGCACTGCATCGGCAACCCGTTTGCCAATGACACCATATCCGTTAATGGCAACTCTTATTTTTTCCATAATATATATATTTAGCTTATCGATTAAATTAAAAGGTTTCCGATGTGTATTTCCTTTAATATTCTGTTTATGGCATTCCACCAGTTTCAAACCAATAGCTTATTCCATTAGGACCTTTGCCAACCGGGATTGTGTGGATTACTTTTTGACTTGCCACATCAATCACAGAAACGGTATTATCTATAGTATTTGTTACAAAAACTGATTTACCATCGTTGCTTACTACTACACCGTGAGCCTTCTTAAATCACCACCCGTTTTAAATTACGCTGCCATTTTCCGGCATTCTTCGGCGCATTTTCTACAAGCTTCTGCACATTCACGGCAATGATCCATTCCATGTTGTGCATGTTTTTCACATTCTGCAGCACATGCTTCACAGATGTCGGCACAAATGCGGCAAATTTCTTTTGCTTTGTCGCTGCCGAGGCTCATTAACTGTGCTGAGGCATAGCAGATCGCTGCGCATTCCATGTCTAACTGAATGCATCTCGCCATCATTTTTACATCTTCTTCCTCAGTGCATGATGAAGCACAGTAATTACATATTGCAGCACATTTTAAACATGCTTCAATACAACTTTGGTACGTGTGATAACCTGTCATAATTGTTGGTTTTTATGTTAATAAATAGGTTGGTTTTTTCAATAAATATGCAGTTCCTGCGCTGATCCTGTCGCAATCATAAGTGCGTTTGATCAGGCAAGCTATTGCTGGCTACTTTGATTTTTTTAAAAAATTTATTTGCTTCTTTCACTTAGTTTTCAGCGGAGCATTTCTACCGTTATCGTTCACATCGTACTAACATTATACTTGCCCGCGCAGTTCATACTTTTCAACAGCAACAGGAGCCACCAGACTTTTTTAAATTCTCATCTACGGAAGCGCCGGCAATACTATAACCTACTTTCGCCAAGGCTTGCGTTAACTGCGCGGTATTAATCGATTTCTCTGCTTCAATAACTGCGCGTGGTGGATGCAGACTCGCTTTTACATTCTGTACGCCATCAATTTCTTTCAACGCTTTTTCGACATTTTTAACGCAGCCTTCGCAGGACATTCCTGTTATTTCAATTTGTTGTTTCATTTTGTTTGATTTTATTCTTTTATATATTGTTACTTTCCGACTATCCGTTTTAAAATACGTTCTGTGAGCCTTACTTGGCCAAACTCGTGTTGCAATAAAATAGTTTTTTGAAAGCGAGCTGGCTGTAATTACTACTGTAAAAGTACAAGTTTCTTAAACGAATGTTCTGCATAATTTTCGTTAGTTTCTATATAATTTCGCTTTGAAAAAAAGGCCAAGTAACATCAAAACTATACCTGAAGTTTATCGAGAGTTGCGCAAACGTCCCTGTGATTGCCGTTTCTATTTCGCAACTATTTCCTATTTATAATTTCATACGCTTAAGTTTTAAGGTTAACTCATTTCATCATAGGGTCTCCGATTGGCTAGTTCAGCATTTTTATACTCAGTCATGCTCTCTCCGGTAACTTCTTTAAACTGTCTCGAAAGATGGTTTACGCTGCTGTAATCCAGGAGATGCCCTATTTCTGAAAAGGTGTACTGCCTGAGTTGAATAAGTTGCTTTACTTTCTCAATTTTTAATTTAATAAAATATTTTTCGAGCGTTGTATTTTCAAAGTGTGAGAACAACTTGCTCAGTGACTTATATTCGTGGTTGAACTCCGTGCTTAAAATTTGAGATAGGTTTACCGTGGAATCGAGAGGGGGCTCTTCTATTTTACGAAGTAAAAAATGTTTGATTTTTTCGACGAGCACTTCCTCTGGACTATGGATTATTTCAAATTTATTGGTGTGGAGAACGCTTTCAATTTTCGCCAAGATTTCAGTATGATTACCAGCCATCTCGTCGATTACCAATACCCCGAGTTCAATTGATGAAACCTTAATTCCCAGTTGTTCAAGCTCTTGCCTAAGCACTTTGAGACATCGGCTGCAAACCATATTTTTAATATTTAATTTCATCACGTTGTTTTTAATTTTTGTTGATTCTACAGCATACTCTTTTCCGATCCTTTTTTATTCTAAACGGCCATTTCTGATACTCTAAAAACCAAAGTCGAGCGTCATTTCTTATGTTCTGCGTTACTTACTATATTCGTTGTCACGAAAAAAATCTAACAGTTCTTTTTTTTCATCCGCTGATAATCTGGCGTTTCCGTGCATCATGCGGTATGATTTTAAAGGCATTTCGTCTTTCTCAATCTGGCTGATGATGCTTTTTATTTTTGCTTTTTTACGTCTTTTTGAATAGTTATTGAACTCATCAAAATTGAGTTCTTCTTTGCCTTTTTTAATATGCCGGGCCATGAACCACGCGCCCGGCTGTAATACCGAATACCAGGGATAACGGGTATTATTTGAATGACAGTCATAGCAGGAAACTTTAAGGATTGCAGCCACGTTGGCGGGCACCTTTTCGGTTTTTTCAAAACTTTGACCTGGCGGAACGGTGGAGACATTACGCTCCACCGGTATGACCTGAATGACTAAAACAATAGCCACCACTAGCACCGCCAGCCAGCCTATCATATTCAATTTTCTCATATTACATTGTGCTCATATCGTGACCCGCCATGGGATCTGCCCCTTTCTTAAATATATATTCGCTGTTCAGAAGGTAGGCCCCGGAGACCACTACTTCGTCTCCCGCCTTAATTCCTGATGTGATTTCTATTCTGTCTTCATATTCGAGACCCGTTTCCACCATTCTGTTGACGAAGGTGTTCTTCGCGGTTTTCACCCACACCGTGGAAGATTTGCCATCCCTGATTACCGCATCCACAGGCATTGATAGACCATCACGGGATTTGTTTTCCACCAGAACATATACCGGCATGCCGGGTTTCAGCAGATTTCCTTTGTTAGGCACGGAAACGCGAACCAGATTTATCCTGCTGGAGGCGCTTATTTCAGGGTTTGTAAAATCAATCTTCCCATTAATCTTCAAATTATCCAGATCGGGAATATATACGGTGACCTTGCTGTCTTTCTGAAGGAGAGCCATTTGGGAAGAATACACCTGCGCCTCTGCCCAAAGCGATGAAAGATCTGCCAGATTCACGATGGTACCACCTTCGGCAAGATAATCGCCTTCGGCAATGCTCAGATCGGTGATGTAACCGGCCGCATTGCTGAACACGGTAGTAGTAGGTGTGGCTTTTCCTGATCTTTCCAGCTGTTTGATCTGGCTTTCTGACATTCCCCATAAATAAAGCTTGTTTCGCGAACTTTGGAGCAGCTGGTCAAAATCAATGGACGTATTGCCGACGAACAGCTTGCGTCTTTCTAATGCCAGCAAATATTCCTGCTTTGCATTATTGAGTTCTTCACTGTAAATATCGACCAACGGCGCCCCCTTCGGAACAAAATCGCCAATGTTTTTATAATACAACCGTTCAACTCTGCCCATTACTCTGGAACTTACTGCCTGCATTTGGTACTGATTAAAATTGAGTGTTCCGGTCAGGGTAAGTTTGTCGGCCATAGACCCATCAGATAGCGCGACTGTTTTGATATTCCCAAGTTTAACCTGCTCGTCATTCAAAACAATTTCGTTAGGATCCGCATTCTTTTTCTTCTCCACAGGCACCAAATCCATGTGACAAATGGGGCATTTTCCGGGTTTATCGGAGACTACCTGCGGGTGCATGGAACAGGTGTAGTAGATATCGTGGCCGGCATGCGGATCTTCCTCCTTTTTACAGGAGTAAAGAAAAACCAGCAAGGCAAGCATTAAAATATTGAATTTCATCTTATCAATTTTTATCTGTTAATTTTTATGAAACTTTCGCTGTCCATCAGGTACTGTGCATTTTCGGCAACTCCATCTTCAGGAAGCAAACCACTGACGATCTGAATTTTATCGCCTACCACTGCGCCGGTAACAACTTTATGGGCAATAAAACCGCCTTCTACTTTTTTGAACGCGATTTTATCAATCCCTAAAGAAACCACCGCTGATTTCGGCAGCCAGTCTGCCATTCTGTTGTGGCTCATAATCTCCGCTTTAACCTGACTTCCGACAGGAATTTTTGCGGTGGAATTATCAAAATAGACCCGCGCCGTTACGGTTTTGCTGCCCTGCCTGAAGAACGGTTCAATAAAACCGATGGTTCCTTTGAAGCGGCTCTCCGGATTAGCTTCTGGGATGATCATGACTGACTGTCCTTTGCTGACCAGTGCGATGTCTTCAGAGAAAATATTGATCAGAGCCCAGGTTCTGTTGGGATTGTAGACACTGAAAATATTCTGTCCTTTTTGAAGATACATTCCTTCCTTCAGCGGTAGTTCTGCGGTGACCGCGTTATTTGAAGCCATTGCGGGTGCAGATTGTGGTGATGACCCCATGCTTCCGGCCGATCCTGCCTGCTGAATGTGTCCGCTGTAATTGCTGAAAACCGGAACTGTGAGATCAGGTTTCCCTCGCTGGATGACTTTCTGTATCTGTGAAGCCGGCATTCCCAAAAGAAGGAGTTTCTGGCGTGAAGCATCGATCATTGTTTTGTTTGAGCGGTCATTTTTAATAACGAAGAGCAGGTTTTGCTGTGCGGTTAAAAGTTCCGGGCTGTATATATCTAAAATACGCTGCCCTTTCGACACTTTCTGGTATTTATACCGCACATAGAGTTTCTCGATACGGCCCGCAACGCGTGAGGAAATACTGCCAATCTGTCGAGTATCGTATTCTACCGTCCCTAAAGCATCAACCATGGTGGGTATGTTTTCTCTTTTTACTTTTATTACGGGCTGTTCCGACACTACAAATTCATTGGTTGGTTTCAGCAGATCGTCGAGTTTAATCCCCTCTTCCTTTTTTTCAGGGGCATCTTTCAGGACCAAATCCATCCCACATTTGGGACATTTGCCGGGTTTGTCTGAAATCACTTCCGGGTGCATCGGACAGGTATAAGTATGCATTGCAGCTTCTGCCGAGTGCTTATCTTCCCAGAACTTAACTTTGTCACACGCCGTCAAACCAAATAAAAGCATAGTGAATATTATAATTTTTCTCATCTTCTTTCAATTAAGCGGTCAATTTCAGTTTGCGTCTGCAGTGCTTTGGTAAGGATCTCGAAATATTCCAGCTGGACCATATTCAGCTGTTCCCATGCGTCATATAACATGAAGAGTTCTTCCGTATTCTGCTCATAGCCCAACTGCATGGATTTGTAGTTGTTTTTTAAGGCCGGAATAATGGTGTCTTCATAGAGTTTCAGCTGATTTTTATTCAGGTCCAGTTCATTGCGCATTCCGTAGGCCATTCCGCTGTATTCGTTCACCATCATTTCTTTCTGTGCCTGCAAGGCTTCTTCTTTCAGTTTCAGGCTTTCAATATTGGCTTTATTCATGCCTGAAGCCCAGGATACGAAAGGCAGTTTTGCCATCAGCATCAGAGAAAACTGCATGGGCTGGCCACCAAAACCAAACATGTTTTCGAACTTTACGCCAAATTCCGGCTTTAGATTCTGCTTTTCCAGATCCTGTTTGAGTTTGGCAATATTGATTTCCCGGTCGATGCCGCGGAGATCACTTCTGTTCTGATAAAATAGATCCTGACCAAAAGTCTCGAGAGAATAGTCATTCAGGTTGTATTCGGGCTCAATCTCCAGCGGCGCGAGCGGGTCTCTTCCCATGAGGGCATTCAACCGGATCCGGTTGACGCGAAGGTCATTCTCGTACATGAGCTGCATGTTTTTTGAACTTCCGAGGGCCGCTTTGGCTTTGTAATAGGCGGATATTTTGGAAAGTCCGTTTTTGTACCGGATTTCGGCGTTTCTAATCATAAAGTCCAGCATCTTTTCGTTTTCCTTAACGACCTTCAGCTTTTTATCCAGGACGATTGAACTGTAATACAGTTTTTTCGCATCCTGAAAGTTTTCATTGAGGGCCGCATAAAGCTTTTCTTTTTCTACGGAAGACATTGCCTTCATCAGCTTTTCGTTGGCATCGAGTTTTTGTTTATTGGGAAACATCTGTTCTACCGAAACTGCTACTGAGCCCATACCGAGCATATCGCCGTCGCGCTGCCAGAGTTTTGCATTATAGGGCGTCATGAAGAAACCTGCTCCTACGGTTGGAGGCATCCAGCTTCTTGCTCCTTTTGCGGCAGCATCCATTGACCGGACTTCCGCATTATACATTTTAACCACCGGATGGTTGGCTGCGATACTGTCCATTACTGACGGCAACGGCATCCGCTGAGCATAACTGGTGGTGCAGAGCAAAGCAAGTACTCCTGTTATTATGAATTTTTTCATTTTGTAATCATTTTAGGATTAATGGGAAGCGTCGAGGACGTCAATTTTCCCCAGTTTATTCAGCTCCCATTCCTTCTGCATATAAAAGATAATGGGTGTTACCAAAAGGATGTGAATGGCCGAAGTGAAAACACCACCAACCATCGGCAATACAATTGGTTTCATCATGTCACTTCCCACACCGTGGCTCCACAGGATGGGAACGAGTCCGAAGAGGGTCACGCAAACCGTCATAATTTTAGGTCTTAATCTTTTCGCTGCACCGTTGATCACATATTCACGAAGTTCTTCATTGGTAATGGTCTCCCGTGAGTTGCCATTTTTTGCAATAAGCTGAACCATAGCGTCGTTCAGGTAAATTACCATCACGATTCCGGTTTCCACCGCAAGTCCGAACAGGGCAATAAAGCCCACTGCTACAGCTACCGAGAGATTCACTCCCCAAATCGAAATCATAAAGACACCCCCGATTAGGGCAAAAGGAATACTGATGAGATTAAAGAAAGCTTCGCGGTAGGAATTGAACGCAAAATACATGGAAAGAAAGATCACGATTAATACGAGGGGCATAATCATTTTTAAAGTCTGCTCTCCTCGAATCAGGTTTTCGTACTGGCCGCTCCATTCCACGAAATAGCCTTTAGGCATTTTGGTGACCATGCTGTTGAGTTTTTTCTGTGCTTCTGCTACGGTACTGCCTAAATCCCGATCACGGACGTTGAACAGAACAGTTCCGCGTAACATGGCATTTTCAGAATTAATCATTGGTGGACCTTCTGTAAGGCGGATGTCCGCCACTGCACTCAGTGGGATGGAACCAAATTCCATGGTCTGCATAGGCAGTCTTCTCAGTGACTCCAGATTATTTCTGAAATCCTGGCCGTACCTGGCGTTTACCGAGAATCGCTGTCGGCCTTCGACGGTGGTGGTTAGTTTCATTCCGCCAAGGGCACTTTCCACGACGGCATTTACATCATCCACGCTTAGCCCGTATCTTCCTACTTCTTCGCGTTTCACTTGAATGTCCACATATTTTCCGCCGGTAATCGGTTCGACATACATGTCCTTGATCCCTTCAATTCCTGTGAGTTCCTTTTTAATCTTTTCTGAAAGGACGGCAATACTGTCCAGGTTCTGTCCGTATACTTTTACGCCCACATCCGTTCTGATCCCGGTTGAAAGCATATTGATCCGGTTGGAAATCGGCATGGTCCAGCCATTGGTAACGCCTGGAATCTGCAGTTTGGCATTCAGCTCATTGATGAGATCATCTTTTGTTTTGCCCTCGCGCCATTCGCTTTGCGGTTTCAACAAAATAATGGTTTCAATCATGGAGATGGGTGAATTATCTGTCGCCGTGTTGGCTCTTCCGGCTTTTCCGAGGACATGATCCACTTCCGGAATTCCCTTAATGATTTTATCCTGTACCTGCAGTAATCTTTTGGCTTCAGAGTTTGAAATATCGGGAAGGGTAACCGGCATAAAGAGCAGGGATCCTTCATCCAAAGGCGGCATAAACTCACGTCCAAGGTTCATTATCATTGGAATACTGATGAGCAGTGCCAAAATATTAATTCCCAGCGTGGTTTTTTTCCATTTCATGCACCATCTTATCAGCGGTTCGTAAATCCGTTCCAAGCCTCTGTTTATTGGGTTTTTATTATCGTCCTTAAATTTTCCCTTCATGAAAAAGGAGATGAGCACCGGGGCAAGGGTAAGCACCAAGATCGCATCAACGATCAGGATAAAAGTTTTGGTGTACGCTAACGGGTGAAAAAGTTTACCTTCCTGACCTGTCAACATAAATACGGGGAGAAAAGAAACCACGATAATCACCGTAGAAAAAAATACGCCTCTGGATACCTGTAAGGATGATTTTTCGATAATCTTCATCCGAATGTCTTCGGGAATTTTAACGTAACTGTCTTTCTCCTTATCTTTCTTTCTGAATATATTTTTTAACCAGTTGGTTTTCATTGTTATGGGTTTTTATTTTGTTGATGGTTCTGCCAATCGGAGAGATTTTTATAGGCATTTTCGGACATGATAATTCCGTTATCTACAATCACCCCAATTGCCAGCGCAATTCCTGTAAGGGACATGATATTGGAGGAAAGTCCAAACGCATTGAGCAGAATAAAACTGATGGCAATGGTGACTGGAATCTGAATGATGATGCTCAATGCACTTCGCCAGTGGAATAGGAACAGAATAACAATGATTGCCACCACGATAATTTCTTCAATCAGCTTGGTTTTAATATTGTCTATTGCCCCTTCAATCAGCGTACTGCGGTCGTACGATGTCTTGAAGGTGACGCCTTCAGGGAGTCCTTTTTCAACGTCCTTCATTTTCTCTTTCACATCGTTGATGACCTTATCCGCATTTTCGCCATACCGTGCCACTACGATACCGCCCACGACTTCGCCTTCACCGTCTGCATCAAAAATACCCAGACGCAAATCACCACCCATCTGCACAGAGCCAATATCTTTGACCCGCACGGGAATACCGTTGTAATTTCCCAAAGCAATTTCCTCGATATCGGCTACGTTCTTGATATAACCCAGGCCGCGAATGATATAAGCCATATCGGCCATCTCAAATTTACGTCCGCCCACATCATTATTGTTGGCTTTCACTTTGTTCATCACATCCATGAGGGATACGTTATAGTACTGGAGTTTTACAGGATCTACAATGAGTTGGTACTGTTTTTCGAAGCCGCCAAAGGAGGCTACTTCCGCCACGCCGGGAACCGTCTGCAGAGCAAATTTCACATACCAGTCCTGGAGGGCGCGCTGGTCTCCCAAATCCATTTTAGGTGCATCGAAATGATACCAGAAGACGTGACCTACACCGGTGCCATCCGGTCCGAGAGTAGGGGTAACATCCTGCGGGAGTAAGCGCTGCGCATAATTGAGCCGTTCCATTACCCTGGTTCTGGCCCAATATATGTCCACGTTATCTTCGAAAATAACATACACGAAGCTCATCCCAAACATGGAAGAGGCGCGGATGTTCTTAATTTTCGGAATTCCCTGAAGGTTGCTGACCAGCGGGAAAGTCACCTGATCTTCAATAATCTGGGGACTTCTGCCCATCCACTCCGTAAAAACGATGACCTGGTTCTCACTCAGATCCGGAATTGCATCGATGGGATTGTCCCTTACCGCAAAAATACCCCAGATAAAAAGGCCGATTGCTATCAGCAAAACGAAATACCTGTTGCGGAGGGACAGTTTGATTAAATTTTGAATCATGGTTCTGTACGGTTTTACTTAATTTCTTCCTGAACCTCGCCACATGAAAGCATTTCTTTGCCGTAATAAGGATTCTTCACCTCACGTGAATCGCTAAGCCAGAAGGCCCCTTTGTTATCATTATACATCGGGCAGAATACTTTGTACACCGGTTTTGGAGTTCCGAAATCTTTCAGCAGGTCGTAAAAATCTGCGCTCATTAAATCCAGATGTTCGCGCTGATGATCAATCTTTCCGGCGTTATCTGCAATGTGCTCGGCGTTTTCACTGATGCTTGATTCGAGATCAGCAAATTCTTTTTTCTGTTCAGCAGAAAAACCGTTTTTGTCTATTTTGGGAAAAGAAGCGAGGATCCCTTTGGCCGCACTCACCGCTTCTTTATCATCATCACCGGACAACGCGAATGTAAGGTGGGTGTAATGAGAATAGAGCTCCGTAAGGTCAGCGGTAGTTTTTTTGGCGGTGGTCACGGTTACCTTAGCATCCATTGCCATATTGTCCATCGCTGAACTGTCCGACATTGTACTCATATCATGCTGCATGGTTGTACCAGTGGTGTTTTTCTGTTCTTTGTTTTCCTTACAAGAAGTGAATGCAAAAGTGCCGATTGCCAAAAGGCTGAATAGTATTGTTTTCATTATTTTATCAGGTTAAAGGTTATTGATTATTTTTTAAAAAAGGCTTCGTAGTTTGCTTTATTTTCGAAGTACACGACATTATCATTTTTATCAGAGATCGCAATAATTGCGGTTGATTTATCGATGAGTTGATGAGATATGGGATCGTATGCCATGCGGGCATTTTCTTCCTGCGGGATTCTGAGTTTGCAGTTTTCACAGCAACCATAATAGGTTTTGCCGTCATGTTTTACTTCGAGCTGTTTTTTGCCCATATAGGCATTGTTTACCATACATACCTCATCGTTGGGAACAATGTCACCGGTGGTGAACTTTGCGACCGCAATTTGTGTACTTTCAGCTTTTGAATTGTTGCAGGAAACGAGGAACACCGCTATAAAAGCGAGTATTCCTAAAAGAATATTCTTCATTAAATTATCGTTAAAGGTTAATTTTGAGCCTCCGTCTTGAGAGACTGTGTACGAAAATCCTGATCTTCAAGTTGTTCTTTAAAGAACATTCTTTTCTAAAAGATTACTTAAACGAGAAGTGGAAGTTCGAAGGGACATTCAGCACCGCTAAATAATCTGCGGAAAGTGTCATAAACACTTCACGACCAGACACAATTCGGGCTGTAAAAGAAGATCTTAACCTATTTTGGGCGGTTCCCAAATGGTATGGAATCCACCAGAGTAATGGGGATTCTGATAATAGAAATTGGAATTGTTGCTATAATAGCCGGAGTCTTCATTTTTAGAATCCTCTAAAAATTTACTATCCGCTAAAACAGTGTATTGAGCAGAACTGCAAAGGTTTCCGCTACAGTTTCCTGAGCATCCTTCCGTTTGACAATTGTGTGATTTGGGGTGACAGCACTCATCTTTGCAATCGCCGCTGTCGCAAGACGGCTGTATCTGTGCGAATGACTGTTTTATGAAAGTTTGCGAACTGGTCGCGGTTTTAATAACCTGCTTCTCCTTTGTACTGCAAGCCTGAGAAATCCCTGGCGCCAGAAATAACGCGAGTGTAAGGGAAAGCAACAGTATTTTAAAATTTCCGACCATTGTAAGTAAACAGCACAAAGATAGGGAATTATTTTAGAATGGACAAATAATTTTTAGTCTACCTACTCTCATACCCCTCCTTAAACTTCAAAAACTTTTCTGCGTCCTTTGGATTTTTCTTCATCCATTTTTTCATTAGTGCGGTATTGTGCTCCAGCTGTTTTACTTGCTCTGTTTCATAAATCGCCTTGTTTTCATCCTTGATCTCCTCCAGGATTTCCTCTCGAACCTCGGTCTTGGTGCGGATGATTTCGCGGTACCAGTTTTTTCCTAGATAAACAGTTGCTGTTAAAATAAAAAATGCAACCAGCAGCATAGCTAAAATTCCGAAAAACCAATATTTAACTGTATGTGATCTATGATGGAAGTTTTCCAGATGCTTTACACCGTCCGGAGATAATTCTGCGAAAATATTGTTGGGGATGGATTTAAGCAATTCCTGCCGTTTTAGATTTTCTTCATGTGCCAGTGCTTGGATTTTCTTCACATCCTCCTTGATGTCGCAGTACATGTGGAAAATCGCCTTCCCCGAAATTTCTACCGCCTTATTACTTTCTATGACGCGGTGCAAAAGTTCGATGCCTGCATCTTGTGAAGAATAATTTTCTGTATTCTCCTGGTTGTTAAATTCGTTGTTGTTCATTTTGTTTTTTTATTGATGTTAATTAAATTTATCGCCTCCTTTTTCTCTTCCTCAGCAATTCGTCGTCAGCCGCCGGTGTGTAGCTCGGTTTGAGCAGTTCCTTCACGGCATTCTCAATCTCCTTGAGGGCTGATTTTTCCGGATGTTTTATTTCGTTCGTTTGTGGATTACTCTGACTGAAAATTGCCGAATAGTGGTTTTCCGCATTCCGGTTTAGGATTTCTTTGATGTCCTTAATCTTCAGTTTACTGGTGATCTCCGAAAGTTTGTAACCGGGATGGTACTGCCTCTGGGTTTGGTCGTTTATGTCCTTTAATCTAACAATCCGCATCCCCGAAATACCGTCCTTCACATTCTGCGAGAGCGTCACTCTGTAACCGCATCGCCGCATATAATCGACCAAGTCATCAAAATTTCTTGAGACCTTCAGACAGTTTTGCAGCACTTTCAGCATCTGCTGCTTTTTCTCCTTTCCGATTTCCACATCTGTTTTGAGATTCATCTCTTTGCAGACATTTCGAACCGATTCACCAAAGCGTTTGCCTATGTTTGCCGACTTCACCGTGCATTTACCAAAAACATCTATGCGGTTCACGATGAAATGGATATGTTTCTGCTTCGTGGAATTGTGGACATCCAGGACGACCTGGTTATTTTCTGTAAGTCCCACATCCTTTAATGATTTTAAAGCCAGTTCCTTCAACTCTTCGTTCGTCAGACTGTCGCCGACTTCCTTTGGTGGAGAAATGTAACCCGTCAAAGCCCATTTCTTGACATTGGGATTTCTCTCGGCAATAAACTTCATTTCCGCAAACTGTTCCTCCGGTGTTGTTGAAAGCAGGTTGTTGGAATAAACACATTCCGCCGTGCCTTTGTCATTGCCGTTGTATTCAATCGCTATCTTACTGATCCTCCTCGTCGTTGCCGAATTGTTCATGCTTGATGATTTGTTGGTAGAGGTAATCCCGGATCAACCTCGTTGTGGTTTGAATTTCCTCAAGGATCTCTTTCTTGTTTTCAAACTCATTCCATTCTCTGTTCCGGAGCAGATTGGATATCCTTATAAAATTGTTGCCGTAATTCAACAGAACCGCGTCGGTTTGAAACTCGTTTATTTTGAGTTCTTTTTCGGTTGAAACGAGTCTTAAATATTTTGATATTTTGAGTTTGTAGAAGTCAGCCTCCTTTTGAATTTTCTCAAACTCCTTTTCGGTAAAACGAACTGAGACTACCTTCGAAAATTGGTTCGCCGTCTTCTTTTTCAAACCTCCCTTTCGACCAATTTCTCGGAACCGGTTCTTTCTTTTTTCTTCTGCAACCTTTGCAATTTGCTGCTCGGAAACCTGTCTGACAAACTGTTTTAAAAAGTCATTTTTCATCTTGTGTTTATTTTGTGTTTAATTTTTTTATGATTATAAATTACTGGCTTGAATTCCATTTCCAAACAAGTGTTTCCGACGATAGGAGGAAACCAAAAAGCCCGATTTTTACGACAAGCATACGCTTGTTGTAAACATTGGGTACTTTTTGCACTAAATACATGGCAAGTTTTTACCCAGCCTTTTTAGAGCATTCCACCTGTGCTTATTTTGCGCAGGCCGGCTTATATGAATTTTCATCTTTTTCTCCTGTAAATATTCCGGTTTTCCTCGGCATCGTGTATGGCTGTTTGATTTTTTTCAAGCTTATTTTCAAGTGTCTTTTCTTCCTGTGATATCAGGAAATCATTCAGATCTTGATGGGGAAATATTCATTCGACCGGTCATCTGCCTCTGGGAAAATTTTCAAAATTGAATCCCTGCACTGTTCGCCGGCACGGTCGTTATCCAGGTACATTTCGACAGATTTATAATTTCCAAAAAGCCCTGATGCCTTGTGAACCATGGCGACAGAGTTCAGAATTAGATAGTCGGAAGGTGTCTTTTCCGGTTCTAAAATTTTAAAGGAGAGGTAGTCGGTAAATCCCTCGAAAACCTTGAGGTTTTCAGAATTATTTTTTATCGTGGTGATATCCTTTTTTCCAAGACAGATTTTGGAAAAACTGCTGCGGATTTCGTAGCCTCCCGAATCGTTTTTAAAACCCAGCCCAAAATATCTTTTGTCGTTAATCCGGTAGTGTACTTCGCTCAATGCCGATTTTTGTGACTCGAGTTTTCTTGATTTCAAATAATCTAACAATGCCGGATGACTAACTTCCTTTACTTCGAGAATTTGATTTGTATTTTCAGCAGTTATCGTTTCCGTCACACTTTGCTTTTTATAAGAAAAATCGAAACGGGAAAGATATTCCAACGCATCCGATACCGAGCATCGCTTAATGGCCTGGACGATTGAGACATTGTCGTACATCATTCCAGTGCCAAAATCAAAGGCAATATTTTTCACATAATTCACTAATAAACTTGGCGTTCGTTCTTGTCGATTGATAGCATAATAATAGGCGGTTTTCGGATGTTCTTTGCTTGGGAATAGAGAAAAACTTTCCATTACTTCTTTGATGCTGATATTCTCGTTCGCTTGTTTGCAGTTCATTTTTTGTGTTTTTAAAATTTATTTCTTTATGTCCAGTTATATTTTCACCGTTTTTCTATACCTGCCTACCTAAATATTGAATATCAGTTAGTTATATTATTTTATGACTTACCTTGTTGTTACCTGTAAATTGGATCCCTTCTTCAACTATGGTAGTTTAGGTAAAGTCTTAGCTATTTTATTACCTTGATAAAAATTTGAAAATGAGTTATGTAAGTCCACTTAGGTAAGTAGGTAGGTGTGTTGCCAGTTTGGTTTAAAATTTCTTTCAGTCAATCTTTCTTCGGATCAGGTAGCCGTAAACCTGGAGTTTCGGATGCTTGATTCTTTCATACTTGAGCCTGGTGAGCGCCTTTCCGACCTTGATGTTGTTCAATCTTAAATTCAGGGCGTTGTTCATTGCCACAACGATGTCCGTCGCCGTAAGAAAATCCTTAATGTCCTTCGATTTCTCGAAGTGTGCGGAAACGATTTCCTGCTCAAGTGAAAGCTGGGAAAACTGCTCGTTCCTCAGCTCATTAGCCTCTATGTCCGAGAGCGTCATTTCCGGTTGGTAATTTTTTCTTTCAAAAGCATTGTGGTACGCCTGCGCCTATACTTGGTCGATATCTATTTCCTTGGAATAATTGAAGTCAATGCTTAAAACTTCGAAAACCAGCCATCTTACGCTTCCTGTCTCGTCGGTAAGGAAATCTGTTCTGTTGGTTGAGGCAACAAAGGAACATATCCTATCCATGTTCTCCGGCTTTCTCCCGTAAGGCACCCTTACTTTTGCGCCGCCCATCGAGATGAAGGATTTCAGGGTGTTGACATCCGATTTGGACAGCACGGCCAGCTCGTCCGCATTGAGGATGAAATTTTTGCAGATGGCAATGATGCCGTCCTTGTCCACTGTGACATTTTCGGAATAATAATCCCTGAGCCCGTCCGGGATGAGGAACCGCAGGAAGGTGGTTTTGCCCGTGTTCTGTTTGGAGCTTGCCAGCACGAGGCACTGCTTGTTGACATAGTCTTTCTTCAATGCGCAAAGCACGGCGCGGGTCAGCCACTTCTCGAGATGGTAGCGGAACGCTTCGCTGTCGTTGGTCCGAACAAATCCCGCCAGCTTCCGGATATGGTCATCGCCGTCCCAGCCCGCGAGTTTTTTAAAGTATTCCGCTATCGGGTTGTATCTCTTTATCAGGTGGCTCCGTACGAGGATCTCCAACTTCTGCATGGTGATCTGCATCCCGGCCTGTACGAGTTCTATCAGCAGGGAGTTGATGTTTAGCTCTGTCCAGTCGTCCTTTCCCTTGAGCGATATTTCTATCTCCAGGGCGATGGCGTTAAAGCGAAGGTCATACTTGCTTTCAAGATACTTCATCACCATATCGAAAATGGTAGTGGTCTCGGAAGCGGTTTGGTAGAGTACTGGGATTTTTTGCTCTTCAGCCGGCTTGTTGGTTATTTCTTCCATCTCTCCAGAATTTCCTGCTCGAATGCATCGTAGTCATCATTTTGTATTTCCTCCACATTATCCCCCAGAAGATAAGCTTCGAGGTCCTCTTTGCGAAAGTAGATTTTCTTTTGCCCCTTCTTTTTGTAGGCCTTCAATTTGCCGTGGTGTTTGAGTTGGTAGAGATAGTCCGGATCCAGGTTGAGGAACAGCGCGGCCTCTTCCTTAGAATAGATGTTCTTGGTTCCGAGGGCGAGCATCTGTAGCGCCTTCGAGGTAAACTCTTTTTGTGAGTTTACCAAAGTGGACATTTGGCTTTCTAGCGCAGCTAGTCTTTCTTGGTCTTTCATTTCGTTGAATTTTGTTGAGGCCAAGATATTTCCCAAAGAAAAAGCCGCCTAAAAGCGACTTAAAAAGTTTTTTGTAAAATAAAACAACCTAAAGAAATGTGCGTTCAATAGGAGGTTTTGTTTGATAATGGTTTAGTCAATAAACCATTAAATGCGACTAACTGTCGCCTTTATAATTATGGTTATCAAACAAATATGATTTTTAAAGAGAAAATGTTTTTTTGGATTTTAGACTATATATCATCCTGAACATCGCTGTTGGAAAGATATTTTGAGAGGTTCCTGCTGTTTATTGGCTCTTCTGCGATATTTCCGAGCCTGTCTTTTGCCGAGGTGACGGCGTTGATAATTTTGCAGGTTTCGGCTTGGGTTATTGTGCCGGATTTACAACTTTCCATAACATTAGTAAAGGCCGATAAAAAGTCCAAAATAGGCTGTACGCTCACGCCGTTCCTTGCAGGCTTTGTAAACAGAATCTTTCCAGAGTTTTTCTTCCGCAGTAAAAAGTCCGATAAAACCCTCTCGGAATCTTTAGAAATAAAATAATCCCGCAAAATGTCATCAATGACCATATTCGGATTCTTTTTTATTTCAAAAGCAAAATCGGATTCCTGTAGGATATTATTGTTGTGTTTTGCGAGTTCGTTGGTTTCAGATAAAATGATTTGTTGATTATTTAATTCGTTTGAAATCTTAGTGCCAACTTTCAAAAATTCTCTTTTTAACTCATTGGAATGGTGTTCTATTTTATCTGCCGCGTCTTGCTTCTCTCGGAACTCAAACCTTTCGCTATAACTGTTTTTCTTGAATTTTTTGAATGCCTGAATTGGCTTAAATGGGTGTTCCATTTTTACCTCGAACAGTACTACGGCAAGAATTTGAAGAATGATATAGAATAGGATTTGGGTAAAGTCGATCTTCTCGGCATGGATATCTTCCAGTATTTTCCCGCCCCAGAAAAAGGAAAGCGACAATGAAACCAAAAATAAATTCAAAACGATTAAAAACCGCTGGGTGTTCCACTCGTTATACCAGTTTGCCTTTTCCTTGGAGTAATAGTTTATCGCAAACGGACTGAACTCAAACCAAAGCCGCCCTGCAAGATAGAAGGGGACAAGGATTGTAAAGGTTACCATTAGAATATATATTGCGATATAGAAGTTAGTCATAGATAACGTACTAAAATATTCTTACACAAAAATAGCGGATCAATCTCAAAAGTTGTGTGCAAATTGAAATAAGTTTTCGATTTTTGCAGTAAACTTTAAGAACATTGGATCATTATCTGGAACTGCTGAAACATATTCTGCCTGAATTTTTAATTGAACATTTTGATTTAACGAAGCAAACCACCGAGGGTGAAGTGATGCACCTTTATTTTGAGGAGAAAAATAACCCACCCAAAGAAGTTTCAAATCGAATTTTAACAGCACACGGATTCCATAAGGAGATTACTATTCAAGATTTTCCCCTGCGTGGAAACGCCGTTTACCTGCATATTAAAAGACGCAGATGGCTGGATAAGAACACAAAGCAAATCGTGCAG
>NZ_JASZ02000031.1 GCF_000735695.2 Kaistella haifensis DSM 19056 | reverse complement strand
AGATTCCTAAAGCAGGAACTCAATCTGAGCCATTTGGTCTCGCTCAACAAAAACGGCATCGAAGTGATGGTATACATGACGATGATTGCCTCAATGCTTTTGCTGATTTACAAAAAAGCCAACGCTTTAGGCTACAAAACCGCAAAAAGGCGCATTGCCATGGAACTTCGCGATATGATTACCGAAATACTTATCATTTTTGCAGGCGGAGACCCCGGAAAGGTATTCAAAACTTAGTCATAAAAAATGGCCGGAATTTCTTCCGACCATGACTAGTTTGACATTGGCTTATTTTTATTTCCGTGAAAGTGCGAAAACAGAGATTGAACTTCTGCAAACCGAGAAAGAAAAAGAAATGTTACAGCAAAAAATCCTTCAAAAGAACCTGGAACCCCATTTTTTGTTTAATAATTTAAGCGTTCTTTCCGGCCTGGTGAAGAAAAAACCTGGCGAAGTGGAAGGTTTTATTGCTGATTTATCGGATGTTTACCGCTACTACCTCACCCATAGCGAGAAAGAACTGGTTTCACTCAAAGAGGAAATTATTTTTCTTGAAAAATATATTTCTTTGATGAAAAAGAGGTTTGGCAACGCTTATTCGTTTGAGATTAAAATTGATAATCAAAACGGGTACATTTTTCCCTATTCGTTGCAGTTGTGTGTTGAAAACGCAATTAAGCACAACCGCGGTTCGGAACAAAGTCCATTGAAAATTAATATTGAAAGGAAGAATGCTTTTGTTCAGATAAAAAACGATTTCAAACCTGTGGATTACACTAAAGGTTCCGGCTTGGGAAATCAGTTTTTAGAAAAAAGTTATGACATTAATTTTGGAAAAAAAGTAACTTTTAGCCAAAATGAAAGCGAATATATTGTTGAAATACCCGTTATCTAATCAATAGGAGCGGGCTTTTGCCCGTTTTAATAATCAAAATACAATTTGGCTTTAGCCAAAACTTATAATATGAAGGTTTTAATCATAGAAGATGAACAACTGAACGCCGAAATCATCGCCGAACATCTGAAATATTATGATTCGGGAATTGAAATTTTGGCTTATTTAAAAAGTAAGGAAGAAACTAAAAACTGGATTCAAAAAAACGGACAGGCAGATCTGGTTTTCAGTGATATTGAATTGTTGGATGGCAATGTTTTTTCGATGCTGAAGGAAAATATTATTACCTCTCCTATCATTTTCACCACGGCTTACAACACGTTTTATCAGGATGCCTTTGATGTAAACGGTATCGCTTATTTGCTGAAGCCCGTGAGTTTTGAACGTTTCTCCCAGGCCATGAAAAAATTTGAAAGCCTCAATTCCTCCGAAAAAAATCCGGACTGGAAGTTGATTTCTGAACTTTTACATCAAAAAACCAAAGAATACAAAGAAAGAATCATCATTAAAACTGCAAAAGAAATTCATATCCTGAACACCGAAAACATTGCCGCAATCCTCTCAAATGCCGGAAAATTAACAGCCATAGATGAAAAAGGAAAAGAGCACGGATTTCGATATAAACTTTCAGTTTTGGCGCAAGAACTTGATCCCAAAACCTTCTTCCAAATCAATCGTAGTGAAATTATCAACATTAATTTTATTGAAAGGATCGAGCCTTATTTTGGTGACCGACTTTCCATAAGACTTAAAAATTACAAAGTCGCTTTAATTACCAGCGCTTCTTCCACCGCAGAATTTAAAAAATGGCTGGAACGACTTTCATATTAAATTAAAAATCCTATTTTTGGGCAAATTCAATTTTATATGGAAAAATCTACTGCCAAACATCCAAAGGGGCTTCCCTATCTTTTTTTCACGGAAATGTGGGAAAGATTTGGGTATTATCTGATCCTCGGAATTTTCGTTTTATACATGATCGATCCAAAAGAAACTGGCGGATTGGCTTTTAACGACAAAAATGCAGACGATATCTTCGGAACTTTCATAGCACTCACCTATTTAACTCCATTTTTGGGCGGATTTTTAGCAGATCGTCTTTTGGGTTACATGAAAGCGATTTACATCGGAGGCACGTTGATGGGATTAGGATATATCGGATTAGGCGTTTTCAAGGACATTCCGATGTTTTATGCATCGATGGGTTTAATAATTTTAGGAAACGGATTTTTCAAACCAAGTATCTCCACATTACTCGGAAATCTGTACGAAGAAGAACCCTACAAAGCCAATAAAGATGCGGGTTACAACATTTTCTATATGGGAATTAATATTGGTGCTTTCGTTTGCAACATCATCGCAGCATTTATGAGGAATAAATTTGGTTGGGGCGAAGCATTTATTACAGCGGGAGTCGGGATGTTTATTGGGTTGCTGATTTTCTCTTTAGGAAGGAAACATATCCTTAAAGCAAATGTTATGAAGCCTGTTCAGGCAGGTGATACGAAAATTTCTGATGTCTTGGTTAAAGTTTTCTTGCCGGTAATCATAGCGGGAATTATTGGCTGGGTTATTCCTGGAAATATCTTCGGAAGTGATTCTACAGATGCCTTTATCTTCGCATGTTTGCCTGTAGTTTACTTCTATGTGATGCTTTATGTGAAAGCAAATTCAGATGATAAAAGACCAATCGGAGCGCTGCTGGCAATATTTGCAGTAAGTTTAATGTTTTGGGCTGTTTTCAAGCAAAACGGAACCGCTTTAACACGTTGGGCAAACTATTATACCGACAGAAGCGTACCCGCGGTAGCTGAAAAACCTCTGGAAGCCATTTATCTCGTGGAAACAAAAGACTATACATCAAAAGAAGTAAATGTTTACGATGATCAGTACCAGGCTCAAAAAGATGAGGCCGGTAATCCTTTAAAAGAGCAGGGAAAAGACATCTACTTCAGAAATGAGTTGCCTGAGAAAAAAGCAGCCATGGAAGCCAATCCGGAAGGAAAAGTTTATCTTTATAACACCGAGTTATTTCAGTCGGTGAATCCGTTTTGGGTAATTGTGTTAACGCCTATTGTTGTTGGATTTTTTATGTTTTTAAGAAAACGTGGCAAAGAGCCTACAACACCGGCTAAAATTGTATTGGGTCTCTTCATTTCTGCACTCTCGTGTTTAGTGATGGTTGGAGCCGTATATGCCGGAGATAATGGCGCATTCAAAGTTTCTGCACTATGGCTTGTAGCTGCTTATGGGGTAATTACAGTCGGCGAACTTTGTTTATCACCAATGGGACTTTCTTTAGTTTCTAAATTATCTCCCCCTAGACTTACTGCCCTGATGATGGGAGGATTCTTCCTTTCCACCTCAATTGGTAACAAACTTTCGGGAGTGTTGGCAAGTTTCTGGTACGATTATGAAAACAAGGCTAATTTCTTTATCGTAAATTTTGGTTTACTGCTTCTCGCTACCCTTCTTGGTTTATCTATTCTGAAAAGATTGAATAAGATCATGAAAGAAAAAGGAGTGAATTAATCTAATTTTTCAAAAATTACTGGAAAGTGCCGGAGAAATTCGGCACTTTTCTGTTTTAAAACTGAAATAATCATCCCTTGAAAAAGAAAAAAACTATATTTGCTCCTTAACAATTATTAACAAATAAAAAAAAATATGGACACAGCAGAGCAAAAAGGGCACCCGAAAGGACTCTATCTTTTGTTTATGACAGAAATGTGGGAACGTTTCTCTTATTACGGTATGCGTGCAATTTTCGTTTTATACATGACGAAAATGCTTTTAATGGATGATGCAGAAGCTTCACAAATCTACGGAAGTTATACCGGTTTGGTATATCTTACGCCGCTTCTGGGTGGTTATCTTGCAGACCGTTTTCTGGGCAACAGACGAAGTATAGAAATTGGGGGTGTACTTATGGCACTTGGACAGATTGTAATGTTTTTCAGTGCTTCCACTTCAGGCAGTTCAGCAATTACGCTGATGTGGATTGGTCTTACCATGTTAATCATTGGAAACGGATTTTTCAAACCAAACATTTCAACGATGGTGGGCCAGCTTTATCCGAAAGGTGACCGCAGGGTAGATTCTGCATTTACCATTTTCTACATGGGGATCAACCTGGGAGCTTTCTTTGCACCGCTTATTTCCGGTACGCTGGCTGAAAAAATTGATTTTAAATGGGGTTTCCTGGCGGCTGGTATTGGTATGGTAATCGGGTTAATTACTTTTATGCTTCAAAAAAATAAACTGTTGGTGGATCACGATAATAAGCCAATCGGGATGCCAACCAACAAATTTGGTATCGCGCAGGTTGCAATGGTGTTAGGTTCAATAGCAGTTATTTTCTTCTTAATGAATTTTAAAACCATGTTCCAAAGCGATTGGGATATTATTGGCTATCTTATTTATGGTGCGATGATCGTGATGCCGCTGATTGTTCTTACAGATAAATCTTTGACCAAAGAAGAACGCGAGAGAATTATGGTCATCTTCATTTTGGCATTTTTTGTAATTTTCTTCTGGGGCGCATTTGAGCAGGCCGGGGCTTCACTGACAATTTTTGCTGACAGACAGACCGACAGAACGATTTTCGGCTGGGAAATGCCTGCCAGTTACTTCCAGTCAGTAAACCCACTGGCAATTATTGTACTTGCACCATTGTTCTCTTCAATTTGGTTGCGTCTTGGTAACCGTGGTATGGAGCCATCTTCGCCAAAGAAAATGGCGATTGGTTTAGCATTGGTTTCTTTAGGATACGTAGTTATTGCATTTGCCGTTTATGGTTTGGGAATGATGGACAAAGTTTCTATGTTCTGGCTAATCGCATTATATGTAATTCACACAATGGGTGAACTTTGCCTTTCACCAATCGGACTTTCAATGGTGTCAAAACTTTCACCACTGCGTTTCTCTTCTCTTTTGATGGGAACATGGTTCTTGGCTAATGCTGCTGCAAACAAATTTGCAGGAACTTTATCAGCATTAATTCCGGGAAGTGGTGAAGAGGGTCAGGGTGCGAAAGTCACTCATTTCTTAGGATTTGAAATCACTAACCTTTTCGATTTCTTCCTTGTATTTATTGTGATGTGTGGTGCTGCAGCTTTAATTTTGTTTGCAATGAGCCGTTGGTTAGAGAAAAAAATGCACGGAGTAAACTAATCCAATCGCATTTAATTATACTAAACCACCGATTATTCGGTGGTTTTTTCTATTTTCGTTGAAAATTATTCTAAAATGAATCTTACGTTAGAACAAATTCAGGATTTCAAAGGAAAATATCCAAAGCAAATCTGGTCACTTTTTTTCTCGGAGATGTGGGAACGTTTCTGCTTCTACGGAATGCGCGGAATGCTTGTTTTCTTTATGATTTCTCAATTAAATTTTGGAGATCAGCAAGCCAATCTGCAGTATGGAGCTACACAAGCGTTTGTTTATGCATTTACTTTTGTCGGTGGAATTTTCGCCGATAAAATTTTGGGGTTCAGAAAATCACTCTTCTGGGGTGGATTGTTGATGATTGTCGGAAGCTTGATTCTGGCCTTCGAACCACATCAGTTTTTCTTTTTGGGAATTGCATTTACTGTCGTTGGAACCGGTTTCTTTAAGCCAAATATTTCCACCATGGTGGGAAAACTTTATAAATCCAATGATTCCAGAAGAGATGCGGGATTCTCGCTTTTTTACGCCGGAATTAATCTTGGCGCACTTCTCGGTGGCTATTTATGTATTGCTATCGGGAAAGGCGAAATGCTTTCTTCCATGATTCCTGAAGATAAAAGATGGAATGTCGCTTTCGGTTTGGCCGCAATTGTAATGGTAGTTAGTTTAATTAATTTTGTTTTTGCCCAAAGAAGATTAGGACCAATTGGTTTACCGCCAATGAAAATTTTGGCTGATGGTTCTGCCGTGGCGTTAGAAAAATGGAAAGAATATGGTGTTTACATTTTATCATTAATCTTCGTTCCTCTCATCATGAAAATAGTTTCCGTTCCGCAATACACCGATTTATTCATGTATATCGTAGGTCCGGCAACATTGCTTTATCTATTTTATGAAATGACAAAGGTGACTTCTGCTGAAAGAAAAAAACTTTGGGCGGCTTTAGTTTTCATCATTTTTTCTATTATTTTTTGGGGAATTTATGAGCAATCGGGCGGTTCGCTAAGTATTTTCGCGGCTAATCATCTCAATAAAGATTTGCTTGGTTTAGATCCCAATGGTGTTAATAATTCCGGCGGAGCGTTTTTCATCATATTTTTAGCACCATTGGTAGGTTTATTCTGGATTTGGTTGAGCAAAAGAAAACTGGAACCGAATACCATCATTAAATTCGGCTTAGGATTTATTTTCCTTGGTTTAGGATACTACGTATTGTTTGCTACCAGATTATTCGCTGATTTACAAGGTATTACCTCTCTTAAAATTTTCACCATCGCATTATTAGTCATCACTTTTGGTGAGCTTTGTCTTTCACCGATTGGGCTTTCAATTATGACCAAACTTTCCACCGAAAAACTTCAGGGAATGATGATGGGAATGTGGTTTCTGGCTTCTGCTTACGGGCAATATGTAGCAGGGATTATCGGAGCAAATATGGCGACAGCAGACGAAAACGCTTCCAATTTAGATAAATTTTTAACCTACACCGAAGGTTATAAACAATTGGGAATTTATGCCCTTATCGCCGGCGTCGTACTCATTATTATTTCACCTTATGTGAAAAAATTAATGCAAGATGTAAGATAATATTTAACTAAAATCCATTTTTGCTATCCAACTCTCGATGAAAAAAATCACCTACATACTTTTTCTGTTAATCGCATCTTCGTCTTATTCACAAGTGAAATGGATGAATTTGGAACAGGCAATAGAAGCTCAACGAAATCAACCAAGAAAAATATTGATTGATTTCTTTATTGATAGTTGCGAACCATGCAAAATAATGGCGAAAAACACCTTCAACCATCCGATTATCGCGAAATATTTGAATGAAAATTACTATCCGGTAAAGTTTAATGCCGAAAGCAAAGAAAACATCACACTTTTCGGAAGAACATTCTCAAACAGTAATCAAGTCGATCATAAAGGCAAAAATTCGTTGCACGATTTCGCTAAATTCATGAATGTAACTACCATTCCTACGACTATTTTCTTGGATGAGCAAAGCATGCCAATTACCATTTTGCAGGGCGCACTTACGGCAAAAGAAATGGAACCTTACATCCCATTCATTGCAGAAGATCAATATAAAAAAATCAATACTCGAGAACAATGGGAAAATTATCAGAAAAAATTTAAATCTACTATTAAAGATTAACAGAATAATTATTTTTCCTTTAAAAACCTAGACTTTCAAATTAATTTTTGGAAGTCTTTTTTATTTTACCGAAATTCGCCTTTATCTTAATTCAATAAAAATCGACTTAGAAACTCCCATAGAATTCATCAAAGGAATCGGTCCGGAACGCGCCAAATTCATTCGGAATGTTTTGGGAATTACGACAGTTGAAGATTTTCTTACTTTTTATCCTTTGCGTTACATCGATAAAAGTAAAATTTACCAAATCGGAGATTTAAAGCAAGAGCCCGAAACCGAAATTCAATTTAAAGGAAAAATTACTGATTTACAGGAAATCGGTTATGGTAAAGGACAAAAACGGCTTTCCGCAAAATTCCGCGACGAAACCGGAACCTTGGAACTGGTATGGTTTCGATATTCAAACTGGATGAAAGAACAAATTCCACTGAACCGCGAAATCTTTATTTTTGGGAAAGTAAATCTTTTCAATGGCAATTATTCGATGCCGCATCCGGAGATAGAAGTTGACGAAAAAAAAGCGCTTTACGGTTCACTTCTTCCGATTTATTCAGGAAGTGAAAAACTATCGAAAAGAGGGATTAATAATAAGTTCTTTCAAAATATCCTATCAGAAATTACCCAAAGTTTACCATTATTGATGCAAGAAAATTTGCCCGAAGATTTAATGAAAAATTTAAAACTAATCGGAAGAATTCCTGCATTTTACCATATTCATTTTCCAAAGGATTTCTATCATTTTGAGCATGCCAACCGAAGAATTAAGTTTGAAGAAGCATTTTTCTTTCAGTTGGGTTACGGTTTGAAAAAACTACATCAAAAAACTTCAGTAATTGGGAATCCTTTCCCTAAAATTGGTGAAAATTTCAATAATTTTTATGAAAATGCACTTCCTTTCGAGCTTACCAACGCACAAAAACGGGTTTTAAAGGAAATCCGAACGGATATGAAAAAGCCAATCCAGATGAACAGGTTGCTGCAAGGAGATGTAGGTTCGGGGAAAACGATGGTCGCATTACTCACCATGTTGATTGCGATGGACAATGGCTTTCAGAGCTGTATGATGGCTCCCACAGAAATTCTGGCTCAACAACATTTCAATTCGATTCACGAATTATTAAAGGACACGGATATCAAAGTTCGCCTCCTAACCGGTTCCACAAAAACTTCCGAAAGAAAAATAATTCATGAAGAGTTACTCAGCGGTGAACTTGCAATTTTGGTAGGAACACATGCTGTTTTGGAAGATATTGTGCAGTTCAAAAACCTCGGACTTGCGATTATCGATGAGCAACATCGTTTTGGAGTGGCGCAACGAGCGAAACTTTGGGCAAAAAATAAAATTCCTCCACATATTTTGGTAATGACTGCAACACCGATTCCGCGAACCTTGGCGATGAGTTTTTACAGCGATTTGGATGTATCGGTAATCGATGAAATGCCTGTCGGTAGAAAACCCATCATCACTGCTCACAGAAGGGAACAAGATCGACTTTCCGTCTTCAGATTTGCCAAGGATGAAATCGAAAAAGGCCGGCAAATTTATTTCGTTTATCCATTAATTGAAGAATCCGAAACTTTGGATTACAAGAATCTCATGGAAAATTTTGATCATATTACCACTTTTTTTGAAGGAAAAAATGTGACCATGCTCCATGGACGAATGAAACCGGCAGAAAAAGATGCCGCGATGCAATATTTCGCGTCCGGAAAAGCTGAAATCATGGTAGCAACCACCGTAATTGAAGTTGGCGTAAACGTTCCGAACGCCTCAGTAATGGTGATAGAAAGTGCAGAAAGGTTCGGTTTGTCCCAACTTCACCAGTTACGTGGCAGAGTTGGTCGTGGTGCAGAGCAAAGCTACTGTATCCTGATGACTTCTGATAAACTCAGCAAAGAAAGCCGAACACGGATCAAAACAATGACCGAAACCAACGATGGATTCAAAATTTCGGAAGTTGATATGCAACTCCGTGGTCCGGGCGATATCTTGGGAACACAGCAAAGTGGCGTGGTAGATTTTAAAAAACTGGATTTGGTAGCTGACGGTAAAATCATTAAAACAGCAAAAACTGCTGTAGAACAATTGCTTACAACCGATCCACAACTGACCAAACCGGAAAATTTGGACATGAGAAATTACTATATAAAACTCTATAAAGGAAAAAATAAATGGAGCCGGATTTCCTAATCATAAGAAATAACCGACTCAGCGCTATTAAAACATTCAAAAAACGATTTCATTCGGATAATTTAAATACTTTTGTTTCTATGAATAAATTGTCAACATTGCTTTTTTTATTGGTTTTTCTGAATATTTTCGGGCAATCACAAATCTCTGTTTTGCAAGCTGGTGAAGGGAAACCCATCCAAAATGCAAGGGTGTTATGCAACAATAAAATCCTAGGAGAAACCAATGCTCTTGGGAAACTGAATTTTCGAAGTAAATGTAAAAAAGTAACCGTGAAAGCTGCCGGATATCATGAAGATGATGTAGTGGTTGACAAAGTAATGGAAATTGCGCTCACCAAAGTTGATCCAAAAACACAATCGATTGAAACCGTAATTATCAATGACAAAAGCGATCCTTTGGCACTTGAAATTTTACAAAAAGTAAATGATAATTACGAAAAAAATTCGCCAAACAGTTTAGACTCCTACTCTTTTAAATCTTATGAAAAAATCTCTTTAGATATTGATGAAGACAGTATTAAACATTACAATAATTATCTCGAAAAAAGATTAGATTCTTTGAAGAAACTTCCGGTGCAAATTCAGACGCACGAAAGAAAAAAAGATTCCATAGAAAGTGTGAATGTGATGAAACTAATAACTTCCAGCAAACTTTTCCTTTGGGAAAAAGCATCTGAATATCTTTTTTCAAAGAAATATGGCGAAAAAATCAATGTTCTCGACAACCGTGTTTCCGGATTGAAACAACCGATCTACGAAATGATGACATTGCGCTCCAACAGAAATCGCATTCCGCGCGAAATCCGTGAAGAAAACCGTTCCCTTTACCGCTTTTTCCTCACCGATTCCATTGACATTGAAGGAAGAAAAAATTATGTGATCCGCTTTCGTCAGGTGAATTACAAGCAAGCTCCCAATAAAAGAAAATTCAATGGTTATCTTTATGTTGATGCAGAAACATACGGCTTAAAAAAAATCGAAAGCAACAGCAAGAAAAAAAGCGATGGAAGCATCACAAGCATCTGGAAACCCATTAACAACAAATGGTTTCTGAGCAAGGAAAATTATAAAGTAAGAATGGGCGCCACGGCTTTTGAGACTCAAAAATCAGATGATAAGGAAAAGGAAAAAAATAAGAAAAAATTCGGTAATTACGTTTTTGTAGTCGCTGATTATTTCGATTTCAAAACCCCGATTGACGAAAATAAAAAAGATTTCTCTGGTTACACCATGTCGGTGAAAAATTCCGACGGAAGTATTATCAACCAATTCCGAACAGATTCTTTAACGGCAAGAGAAAAAATGACCTACGAAAAAATCGACAGCGTTGGAAAAAAATACAAACTCGATCAGAAAATCAATGCATTTACCGGACTTATCAAAGGAAAAATAAGAGTGGGAAAATTCGATTTTGATGCTTCTCAAATCATAAAATATAACCAATACGAAGGTATTCGGCTGGGAGTTGCTACAAAACTCAACGAGCGATTCAACCAATACATTTCGCCGGACGCTTATATCGCTTATGGTTTTAAAGACGGAAACTGGAAGTACGGAGCAGGAATTGATATAAAAACCACGCTGGAAAAGAACTCATTTTTCCGCGCTGAATATTACAAAGATGTAATGACGGCAGGACGTTTCAATGAAAATTTGTGGAATTTCAAAATGAAAATTATGAATTCCGGAATTGATCTTAAAAATGATAGATTCTATCATTTCGAAGGCTTTAAATTATCGTTCGAAAATGATCTTAGCAATGCATTAACCATGAAAATTTCCGCAAAAAAAGACAAAGAAGAAGCTACTTTTAATTATGATTTCATGAATCGAGGACAACGTTTCGACAATTTTGCCGGACAAATTACTTTCAAATACGCACCAAATTCAAAAAATATCATGACTCCTTCCGGAAAATTCACTTATGAGCAGAATTTTCCTGAATTTTATTTGAATTTTGAGCAAGGTTTGAAAACCCTTGGTGGAGATTTGAATTACAGCAAATTCGACGTTTTGGCTCAACATAATTTCAAGACAAAAGCCGGCGTGACGGGCATTCGCGTGTACGGAGGCTTGGTTTCAGGTGAAACTCCAATTTGGCATCATTTCACGATGAACGGGCTTGGAAATGGAAAAAACAGTTTCAACTTCAACCTTACCTCTTTCCTCGGATTTGCAACAATGGAAAGCGGAAAATACTATAACGACAAGTTTGTTGGTTACTATCTTACCCATCGAATTCCGTGGTATTTTAAAACATTCGGGAGAAATACGTCGAGTTTCGATTTGGTTTACCGAGGAATTTCCGGTGATATGAAAAATCCGGAAGTACACCATTTTGAGTTCCAAAAACTCAATCATCTCTACCAGGAAATTGGTTTAGAAAGCAATAACTTTCTGGGAACGCCCTTCAATCTTGGATTTTTCTATAGAGTTGGTCACTACTCCACCCCTTCTTTCAAAGAAAATTTTGCCATCCAATTAAAGCTTAACTTTTTAGGATTTTAAGAATTAAGGTTACTTTTGCAAAAAATAAAGATCATCAAATGAAAATCATTCAAATTAAAGCTTCTCAATTTTTCGAACTTTTGAAATCGAGAGACACTTCCATGTGGGAAATTTTCGCCCAAATGATCGATGGCGAGGAAAAAGAACTTATTTTTTTGGATGATGAAGAGCAATTGCTTTTCAATTATATTTTGCCAGAAAACTTAGAAAAGCTCAATGAAGATCGCGAAATTTTCGCAAAAGAATACGCTGAAAAACTTTCCTCGTTAAATTAATTTTTTTTAAACGCTTAAAGTTCTCTTGGTCGCGGCAACATCATGTACGCGAAAAATTCGCGCTCCTTTATTAAGCATTTTCAGATGAAGTTTTTGCGTTTCCTCCTGTATTTCCAGCGGTCCCTTTCCTAAAGGTTTGTAGATAAAAGATTTCCGTGAAATCCCTATTAACAGAGGAAATTTTCCGAATCCAATATGCTCGATCTCATCAATCATTTGATGTTGTTGCTTAACCGATTTTCCAAATCCGAAACCTGGATCCAGAATAATATCTTTCACCCCAAAACTTTGTAATTGCTGGATTTTCTCTGAAAAATAACGATTAATATTAACTATAATATCTTCCTCGATCAATTTTTCATGCATTGATTCATAAGTCGGATTCACATGCATCAAAATATAAGGAAGTCCTGTTTTTCCGACAGTTTCAAACATTTTTTCATCAAACATTCCACCGGAAATATCGTTTACGAGATCTATACCTTCATTAAAACCGAAATCCAACACTTCGGCATAAAAAGTATCCAAAGAAATCAAAGTTTTAGGAAATTCTTTTTTCATCAAAGAAATCATTTTCCCAATCCGTGAAATTTCCTCTTTTGACGATAAAAACTGGGCATTTGGACGCGTCGATTGCGGACCGATATCGATGATTTCAGCACCATCATTAATCATTTTTTCAGCATTAAGCAAAGCTGATTTTTCGTCATTAAATTGACCTCCGTCCGAGAAGGAATCGGGAGTTAAATTGAGAATTCCCATAATTTTCGGAGAAGACAAATCGAGAAGATTGCCGCGACAATTAACAGAAAAAAAAGGCGAAAAATTTTTATAAACTTCAGGTTTCATAGGCGCAAATTTAGCAAATACTTGCCAGAAAGTTTCTGCATTGAACTTCCAACTTCCTATCAAAATTCTTATCTTTGAAAAGTTTAGAAATTTTTATGCAGAAAACATCATTACAATACGACGAAATTATCAGCTCCTGTCGAGATTTATTCAGTAAAAAACTTAGTGATTACGGTGCTTCCTTCCGCGTACTCAGAACTCCTTCTTTAACGGATCAGATTTTCATTAAAGTAAAAAGTTTGAGAAATTTTCAAACCACAGGAATTTCCAAGGTTGGTGAATCTGAAGAGGAAAATTTCATCGCCATTGTGAATTATGCAATTATCGGATTAATTCAGTTGAAAAAAGGATTCGCAGATGACTTTAAGCAGGATACAAACGAAATTTTGAATTTGTACGACCATTTTGCAAACGAAGCAAAAGAACTGATGTTGCGCAAAAACCATGATTATGGTGAAGCTTGGAGAGAAATGAGAATCTCATCAATCACCGATTTAATTTTCCAGAAAGTACTAAGAACCAAACAGATAGAGGATAACGCCGGAGCAACTTTGGTTTCGGAAGGAATCGATGCCAATTATTTCGATATGCTGAATTATGCGGTTTTTTGTTTGATTAAACTTTCGGAAGAACAATTTGAACATAAAATAATCTAAGGAAATTTAAACTAATTTTATCCATGAAACACATTTTAAGAATCATCATCGCCCTCATTTTTATTGCATCCGGCTTTGTGAAAGCGGTTGATGTGGTGGGATTTTCGTTTAAATTGGAAGAATATTTTTCACCATCGGTGTTCAATATGCCATTTTTGGAAAATCAAGCATTAGCGATTTCAATTTTCGTAGTGGTTCTGGAATTGGTTTTAGGATTTATGTTATTGCTAAGAATACGTCTTAAATTCACGCTTTCTGCGCTTATTGCGGTATGTATATTTTTCGCATTCCTCACGTTTTATTCGGCATATTTCAATAAAGTTACCGATTGTGGATGTTTCGGAGATGCCCTGAAATTCAGGCCTTGGCAAAGTTTTTTCAAGGATTTAGTGCTGTTGATCGGTTTAATTTTGTTGTGGCTTTTGTACAGAAATCAGTTTCAGTTGCTTCAGGCAAAAAATCCATCGAAATATGTTGCACTTTCACTATTTTCAATCATCATGGGATTCGTCATCGCTCATGGAATTTTGCATGAACCGCTCATCGATTTCAGAGATTATAAAATAGGAACCGATTTAAACGCAGAAAAATCGAAATTAGAGAAAGATCCTTCTGAATACAAAACTTATTATTCATTAATAAATACTAAAAACGGCGAAGTTTTAGAAGTCAATCAGGATGAATATGTGAACGACAAAAAATATTGGGAAGAAGGTTCGCCCTGGAAAATCGAGGACGGCAAAACAACTTCAAAAATCGTGAAAGAAGGTTATTCATCAGAAATTTCGAAGTTTAAACCTGAAACTCCGGAAGGAATGGAATTGACCGATAAAATTCTGAAATCACCGAATGCCATTCTAATTTTTTCATACAAACCCAACGAAGCCGACAAAGATTTAATCGCTGAAACCGAATCGAAAGTTAAATCTCAAAAAAACGCGTTGGTATTGGGAATTTCAACCCAGCCAAACACTTTTAAAACGATTGATAATGCTACAATGGATGCTACTGCGATCAAAACAATTGCAAGAAGCAACCCATTTGTTTTAACTTTACAAAATGGAAAAATCGTTGACAAAATGTCGGCAAAAGATTACTTGAAAAAATAAATTTCAACAAATATATACTACCATACAATGCAAAAATCTAATAAATCCATCGCAGGTTATCATCTTTTAATGATCCTTTCGTCTGTTGATGGGGAATTTGCTCCGGCTGAAGGATTAAAAGTGCAAGAATATCTTGCAGAAGAATTTCCTTTTAAAATGAATCTAGATAACGAACTTGATGTCATTGCCACATTGCAACCGGAAGATTGGAAAGATCATTTCGAATTTCACGCCAGATGTTTCTATGACGATTCGGTTGAAGATGAGAGAAAAAGTTTTGTCGAATTCTCAAAATCATTAATTAAAGCGGATGACAAAGTGAGCGAAGATGAGCACCGATTTTACAAATTATTAAAAAACATCTGGAATCTGGACTAAAAATCCAATAATCTGGAAAAACATACAAATTGAAAATTATGAGAAAAAACATCGTTGCAGGAAACTGGAAAATGAATAAAAATGTGATTGAAGCCCAACAATTAATGTTTCAATTACTGGAATACAAAAAAAACAATGCCACCAACTGTGAAGTTTGGATCGCGCCGCCTTCGATTTATTTAATGATGGCAAAAGATATTTATGAGCAAGACGAGATCGGGGTTTTTGCACAAGATATGAGTGAGCATGAAAGTGGCGCTTATACAGGTGAAATTTCCGCTGATATGCTGAAATCCATCGATGTAACCGGTTCAATTATCGGGCATTCCGAACGCAGACAATATCACGGAGAAACCGATTCGCACTGCAACAGAAAAGTAAAATTGGCTTTAGATAAAGGATTAACTCCAATTTATTGCAATGGTGAAACTTTAGAACAAAGAAAAGCCGGACAACATTTGGAAGTCGTGAAAAACCAAACTGAAGTTGCACTTTTCACGCTTTCTGCTGAGGAAATCAAGAAAGTAGTGATCGCTTACGAACCTGTTTGGGCAATCGGAACCGGCGAAACTGCATCTCCGGAACAGGCTCAGGAAATTCACGCGCACATCAGAAGCTTGATTGCTGCAAAATACGGACAAGATGTAGCTAACGAAATCTCAATTTTGTACGGTGGTTCTGTAAGGCCCGACAACGCTAAAGAAATCTTCTCTCAACCGGATATCGACGGAGGTTTAGTTGGCGGCGCTGCTTTGAAAGCTGAAGATTTTGCGAAAATTATTGAAGGTTTTAACTAAAAAATATCCCAATAACATAAAAAAAGAACGCAGATTTGCGTTCTTTTTTTTGGAGCAAAGTAATGGTTTTGATTACTTTTCTACTTTTCTTTCTAAAACTTCGTCCACCATTCCGAAATCTTTTGCTTCGGAAGATGTCATCCAATAATCTCTGTCAGAAGCCTTTTCAACCCATTCATAGGTTTGCCCGGAATGGATAGAAATAATATCGTACAACTCTTTTTTAAGTTTCAACATTTCTCTTAAGTTAATTTCCATATCAGAAGCAACACCTTGTGCGCCACCTGAAGGTTGGTGAATCATCACTCTGGAATGTTTCAATGCGGAACGTTTCCCTTTTTCTCCGGCTACCAAAAGTACAGCACCCATCGAAGCTGCCATTCCGGTGCAAATTGTAGAAACATCCGGCTTGATGATTTGCATCGTGTCATAAATTCCTAAACCGGCGTAAACACTTCCACCAGGCGAGTTGATGTAGATTTGAATATCTTTGGAAGAATCCGAACTTTCTAAAAACAGAAGCTGAGCCGTCACGATATTCGCTACCTGATCATCAATTCCGGTTCCCAGAAAAATGATTCTATCCATCATCAAACGTGAAAAAACATCCATTTGTGCCACGTTTAATCTTCTTTCTTCCATGATATAAGGCGTAAGATTGGTTGGTCCAAACATTCCCATATATTGATCGGTCACCAAACCGCTGTTACCCAAGTGTTTTACAGAGAAATCTCTGAAATCTTTTTTTATGTCCATACTATTTTTAATTACAAAATTTAAGATATATTTTTAATGCTGACTAATTTACAAACAATATTCCACAACTGAGAATCCGACAAACTGTCATAAAACTCTGAAAAGCTTTTCATCAAGCTCTTTTCTAAGTTGGTTGAGACTGATGATTTTTTTATACGTTTCATCGTTGTTTTCATTTTCCGAAAGTTGCATTTTCATATCATTAATGATTTTCAGGATATACTCTCTTTTATACCGAAAAATCACATCCTGAACCAATTTCGGAAGCACTTCTTCTTCCGTACTAAAAAATATTTGATACTTACCCCAATCACTATTTTCATAAGGTTCCACCAAAGCATTAGCAATTTTCCCTGTAATTTCTTCGTCCATTAGCGTCATGAAAAAATTCCCCGAACGCAACTCGTTTTCAGCAATTCCCGATTTTATTTCATCAATAATTTTCTGGTTCAATGGTGACTGAATTTCGCACTGGTCGACTTCCAAATGTGTGATAATTTCTTCGATAACCGTTATTTGATAAGCATTATTTTCTTCATCAGTTCGGTTAAGAATTCGGTCACCATATTTCAACATCAGTTCCACCATTTTTTCCTCTAAAACCAAAATCGGATTTACCGAATCAATGACTTCGGGAACTTTTTCCAGTTTAGTTTTTATCGGCGCTTCTTGCTTATGTTGTGGCGTGTTTTGTTGTTTTTGAAGCTGTTTCTGTACATTCAATTCATTAAAAAGTGATTGTTCGGAAAGCTGAAACTTATTCGAAACTTCTTTTAAATAAACCTCTTGTTTTAGTGCATTTTGAACAAAACCGACCGATTTCACGATATCACGGATCGATTCTGCTTTTTTTATCGGGTCATCGCCAGCTTCTTTTAAAAGAATTTCTGCTTTGAAATCGATGAAATCTTTGGCTTCTTTTTGAATGAAATTTTCCACATATTCTTGTGAATGTTTTCTGACAAAAGAATCCGGATCATCGCCATCAGGGAAAAGCAAAACGCGAATATTCATAGACTCGGAAAGCAACATATCGATGCTTCGGAAACTCGCTTTAATTCCTGCTTTATCACCATCAAAAAGAATGGTTACATTCTCGGTAAGTCGCTTAATCAGCTTGATTTGTTCTACCGTAAGTGCAGTTCCGGAACTAGAAACTACATTTTCTATTCCGCTTTGATGTAGCGCTATAACATCCATATAACCCTCCACCAAAAGACAAAGATTGTTTTTGGAAATCGACTGTTTCGATTGGTTTAAACCATAAAGAACATTGGATTTATGGTATATTTCCGTCTCAGGGGAATTGAGATATTTGGCAGTTTTGACGTTATTTTTAAGAATTCTCGCTCCGAAACCTAAAACTCTGCCCGAAAAACTGTGAATGGGGAAAATCACTCTTTCTCGAAATCGATCGACACCGTTAGGTGAGTTTTCAGGGAAAATCGAAAGTCCGGATTTCTCTAAAATTTCTTTGGAATAACCCTTATCTAAAGCATATTGCGTGAAAGCATTTTTCTTTTCCGGGGAATATCCCAATTGAAATTTTTTAATGATTTCATCGCGAAGACCTCTTTCTTTAAAATAAGAATAACCGATGGTTCTGCCTACTTCAGTTTCAAAAAGTTGCTCCTGAAAAAAGTTGCTAGCTATTTCATGAATTTTATATAATAATTCTTTATCGGTCTGTGACTTTTTTTCGTCTTCAGTAAGTTCGCGGGTATCCTCTTCTATTTCGATCGCGTATTTTTTTGCTGCATGCCGAAGCGCTTCCGGATAGGTGAAGTTTTCGATTTCCATTAGGAAAGAAATGGCCGTACCTCCTTTTCCACTGGAGAAATCTTTCCAGATTTGCTTGCTTGGTGAAACAACAAAACTTGCAGTTTTTTCGTCATGAAAAGGGCTTAATCCTTTAAAATTGGATCCCGCTCTTTTCAGTTGCACATATTCACCAATAATTTCTTCAACACGAATGGTGGAGAATATTTTATCGATGGTTGCTTTTGAAATCATGGTGTAAAAATATGAATTTTTTAGAATAAAAAACGGGAGCTTTAAGGTTAAACGAAACGCCTCATGAGATTATTTTTCAATAATGTATTGATGAATCCTGAAAAGTTTTAAGTAAAAAAAAGATTTATAACATTTGTTATGATTCCACTTTTTGGCGCTCGCTTCGCTCGCGCCCAACAAATTTTAATTATTTTTGAAAAAATAATCCAAAATGCAATTCAACATCAATAAAATAGAAGATTGGCAAAATGTAGTGAATGAAATTCTCCCGGAATTACAACATCCTATTTTGCTTTTGAAAGGAAATTTAGGAGCAGGAAAAACGACTTTTACACAGTTTTTATTGAAAAATCTGGGCAGCATCGACGAGGTTTCTTCGCCAACTTATGCGATTGTGAATGAATATCATACTCCGAAAGGAAATGTTTTCCATTTTGATCTGTACCGGATGAAAAACCTCGCTGAAGTTTATGACATCGGTATTGAGGAATATCTCGATAATTCCTATCTGTGCATTATCGAATGGCCTGAAATTTATGAAGAAGAACTCGAGGATTTCCCACATCATGAACTCCAAATTGAAAATGATGGAGAAACAAGAAGAATTGATTTCGTTTAAAAAAAAGATTTTAAAAACTTTAAATAAAACCGATTCTCAGCAAGTTTTAAGCAACCGAAGTACAGATCCTTACGAAATGATTATCTTTGCAGTTAAATGATAAGATTTCTATTAAATAATTATTGATTTCTAATGAGCAATACACATGTTTTCACTCCTTTTTCAGAGGAAGAACTCATCCCAAAAGAAGAGAAATTGGAAGTGATCAAAAAAGGCAAACAGTTCAGCATCGGGGTACCGAAAGAAACCTGCCTGAACGAACGTAGAACTTGCCTCACTCCCGATGCAGTACAGGTTTTGGTGGCGCACGGTCACCAGATTATCGTAGAAAGTGGCGCGGGCGAAGGTTCATTTTTCACCGATTTGCAATATTCGGAATCGGGAGCGACCATTACGCAGGATCCGAAAGAAGCTTTCCAGCAGGATTTGGTGCTGAAAATAAATCCTCCGACTGAAGAAGAAATTGAATATTTAAAACCTTGTACCTACCTAGTTTCTGCGTTGCAAATCAACCTCAGAGATCAAGATTATTTCAAGAAACTTTCCGAGAAAAAAATCAATGCCATTGCTTTTGAATTCATTGTGGATGAGTATAAGCAACTGTCTTTGGTGAGATTAATTGGTGAAATAGCGGGAAATATCTCCATCCTCTATGCTGCGGAATTATTGGCATTATCGAATGGATTAATGTTGGGTGGAATCACCGGAGTTCGACCAACCGAAGTGGTGATTTTAGGAGCAGGAATCGTTGGAGAATTCGCTACCAAAGCCGCTTTAGGATTAGGAGCAAGTGTAAAAGTTTTTGATAATTCATTATCAAAACTCCGCAGATTACATATGATGGTTGACGGCAGAGTACCGACTTCTATTATTGACCCTAAAGAACTTTCTAAAAGTCTGAAACGCGCAGATGTTGTGATTGGTGCACTTTCGAAGAACAGTTTAGCTCCTGTCGTGACCGAAGAAATGGTTTCGAAGATGAAAAAAGGAAGCGTAATTATCGATGTAACCATCGATAACGGAAATATTATTGAAACTTCGGAGCTTACCGATATGGAAAATCCTTACATCATCAAACATGGTGTAATTCATTGCGGATTACCGAACCTTACCTCGAAAATGCCAAGAACAACTACGAAAGCTGTTTCTAATTTCTTCCTCAGCTATCTCCTTAATTATGATGAAGAAGGCGGTTTCGAGAACATGCTGGTTCGTAAAAACGAAATGAAGCAATCTTTGTATATGTACAAAGGTCGTCATACAAAAAAACTGGTTTGCGACCGATTCAATTTAACATACCACGACATCAACCTTTTAATTTTTTAAATGAGAAAATTGAAATTTTTCTTTATCGGCCTAATTCCCGGGCTGATGTTGGTATTTTTTATCCTAAACAAAAAAGGCGCAAGCTGTAGCGGATATCTTCCAAACTCCAGAGTAATAGCAGAAACCCTTTCTAAAAAAATAGTTTATACACCTGCGTTTTCAGAACAGATGAAACTGAACAATATAGATGAAAAATTTTTGAAGGACAGCATTATCACTAAAGGTTCAATCGATTTTGATAGAAGCCAAGCTCAGAAAAAACCTTGCCCTGAATATCTGCTTACGTACCCGAATAAAAACCCAAAATTTGAAATCGGTTTTGAAAAATGCAAGGAAAATGCAACTTTCAAGACCTTAAAGAAACTTCGTTAAGATAAAATTCTAATTAAAGTATTGTTGAAGGATGAAAATTACGATCATCGGTGTTGGATTAATTGGAGGTTCCATGGCATTGAAACTAAAATCTGCAGGATTGGTTTCTTATGTTTTTGGGGTAGATCAAAATGAAAATCATTTAACTGAAGCCAAAAATCTTGGAATTATCGACGAAATTTCTTCTCTCGAAAACGCGGTGAGCCAATCGGAATTGGTGATTATCGCTATTCCTGTAGATGCGGCAAGAAAAATTTTACCAAGCGTACTCGATTTAATCAATGACAACCAAACAGTGATGGACGTAGGTTCCACCAAACACGGAATCGTAGGAGCTGTTCGCAATCATCCGATGAGGAAACGTTTCGTTGCTTTTCACCCGATGTGGGGAACGGAAAATTCGGGTCCTAAATCCGCGATTTCAGAAAGTTTTTCTGGAAAAGCTGCCGTCGTTTGCGATCGAGAAGATTCTGCTGAAGATGCATTGAGAATGGTACAAAAGGTAATTGAAAACCTCGATATGCATTTGATCTACATGAATTCGGATGATCATGATATTCATACCGCTTATATTTCACACATTTCACACATCACTTCTTATGCACTTGCGAACACTGTTTTGGAAAAAGAACGCGAAGAAGAAACGATTTTTCAGCTTGCAAGTACCGGTTTTTCAAGTACGGTTCGCTTGGCGAAATCGCATCCGGAAATGTGGGTTCCAATCTTTAAACAAAACAAAGAAAATGTGCTGGATGTACTCAATGAGCATATTTCGCAACTAAGAAAATTCAAATCTGCTTTAGAAAAAGAGAATTATGATTTGTTGGAAGATCTCATTAGAAATGCCAATAAAATCAGAGGAATTTTAGATAAATAATTTGATAAAACTCCTCAATTTCAGCTTAACATTCTGCCACATTTACCGCAATTGCCAATCCACCTTCGGAAGTTTCCTTGAAACGATCATTCATGCTTTGCGCGGTATCCCACATCGATTGAATTACCTGATCTAGGGAAACTCTGGCTTTGGATGGATCCGATTCAATGGCGATATTCGCCGCGGTAATCGCTTTTATAGCGCCCATCGAATTTCTCTCAATACAAGGGATTTGTACCAAACCTGCAATAGGATCGCAGGTCATTCCCAAATGGTGTTCCATTGCAATTTCCGCTGCCATAAGCACTTGTCCGGGAGTTCCGCCCATAATTTCCGTAAGACCGGCTGCTGCCATTGCCGAAGACACTCCTACTTCCGCTTGGCAACCTCCCATTGCTGCAGAAATCGTTGCATTTTTCTTGAATAGTGTACCTATCTCGCCTGCAACCAAAAGAAAACGGACGATATCTTCTTCTTTATTGAATTCTGTAAAAGCTTGTGAATACATCAAAACCGCGGGAGTCACTCCACTTGCTCCGTTGGTAGGTGCTGTGATGATACGCCCGAAACTCGCATTCTCTTCATTTACCGCCAATGCAAAACACGTAACCCATTTGCTGATGTTTACAAAATTTTCTTCAGCATCTACCACCATTCGGAACCATTCGTCGATATTTCTGTAGATTTTATCTTTCAATAATTTTCGGTTCAAACCAGCTGCCCGGCGCGTTACATTCAATCCACCAGGAAGCGTTCCTTCCCTGTTTACGCCTTTGTAAATACATTCTTTAATCTGTTGCCAAATATAAAGTGCTTCTTTCTCTGTTTCTTCTTTTCTGCGCCAAGATTCTTCGTTGAGCAATATTAAATCTGAAATTCGGTTCAAATTTAACAGATTAACATATTTAATGATCGCTTCGCCATTATGACACGGATATAGCGTTCTGATACAATGCTTCTCCAGCGAATTCTCTTCTTGAGTCGCAATAAAACCGCCACCAACTGAATAATAATCCTGGGATAATGTTTCACTATTTTCGAAAACGGCTTGAAAAATCATTCCGTTTGGATGAAAATCTAAGGATTTTTCTTTATTTAAAATTAAATGTTTACCATAAACGAAAGGAATTACCTTTTCACCGGCAAGATTTATTTGGTTAGAAGATTTTATGGTTTCAATTTTCGAATCGATGGACGATGTATCAATGGTCTTGAAATTTTCGCCGGAAAGTCCCAGCATTCCGGCAATATCAGTTCCGTGACCAATTCCTGTTTTGGCAAGCGAACCGAAAAATTCAACAAAAACTTCTTTTACTTCAGAAATTGAATGGCTTCTGCGAATTAAATTTAGAAAACTTTCTGCCGCATTCCAAGGACCCATAGTATGCGAACTCGATGGACCAATTCCGACTTTGATGATTTCAAAAACACTGATAGATTGCATAATGATACAAAAATAGCTTTTTTGTTGAATATTAAAATTAACCAAGAGAAAACATTTCCCGGAAATAAATTATTTTTAAGTTTTAATTAAAAAACCGTTTAATAAACATAAATTTATTCCTTCGATGAAGACAAATCCGGAGCGAAAATTTCCTGTAAAATAGTGGAAACTTCTCTCGGTTTGGTTGCCGGAAAAAGATGCGTTCCGTTTTCGATGACGTAATTGGGTTTGGAATATTTGATGGGAAAAACAATGTCTTTATCCGCTAAAACCTGTATCACTTTAGGGTTTTCTTCAAATTTCCAAGCGGCAATTTTTTCGATGCTCCATTTCAAATAATATGGATTTCGAACGTTAAAATATTCCATTATTCTTGGGTTATTCGGATCGAAAAGTTTCCTAATAAATGAATATCCAAGCGCTGATTTTTCGGTAAAAATATTTTCGGGAAGATATTTCGGTATGCGTGTCACCTCACCTACTTTGATAAATCTGGATTTTTCTTTATCGGATTTTATACTTCCCAGAATCACGATTTTTTCAGCAGGTTTTATCTTATCGATTTCCTGCACCATAATTCCACCAAAAGAATATCCGAGAAGAGAAAACGGTTGGGAATCATCGATGTTTTCGGCAATTCTCAAGACATAATCTTTAAAATGTTCGCCTTTTTCTGGAATCAACCAAGGAACGAAAATCACTTCGAGATTTGCTGGAAATTTTATTTTTTCCAACACCTTAAAATCTGCTCCTAATCCGCTAATAACGTAAAGTTTCATTTGGTAAAAATAAAAAATAAGATTTTCATTGTGCAATTAATTCACTAGAAAACTCCGACGAATGCCGGAGTTTTATATTTATTGAATGCAGTTTTAAGAAAATGCAGCATACAAAGCAGCACCATTGATGATGGTTTTCTCGTCTTTTACAAGATAAATTGGTATATCCTTCAGTACCACTTCCATTTTATCGCTTACGATAAAACTTTTGTAAAACTTATCGTTTTTAAGGTATTGCTGAAGTTTCACCGGAATTTCACCACTCAGGAACAAACCTCCGGTTGCTTTTAACTTCAATACCAAACTATTGGCTTCTCTGGCAAGATACATGATATAGGCATCCACGGTCATTTTGCAAATTCTATCTTTATTTTCCAAAGCACCATTAATCAAAGCATCGGTGAAGTTGTCTGCTTCGATTTCTTTGGTAAGCCATTCCGGTTGTTTTTGCTGTTTTACGTCTCTTAAAAAACGATAAATATTGAATAAACCAGAGGTGGAAAGTACCGATTCCCAAGTTACAATACCATAAATTTTCTGTAAAAATTGGTAAAATTCAACCTCCTCATTGGTTCGCGGGGAAAATTCGCAATGTCCACCTTCAGTAGCAAAAGGTCTTAAAGTATCGCCATCCCAAAACAAGCCAGCTTCTCCTAATCCCGCACCTGGAGCTAAAACGGCGATATTTCCGGGAATGAAATTTTCGGATTGATGAATGGTAAGAAAGTTACTTTCGTCAACATTTCCTAAACCATAGGACGAAGCTTCCATATCGTTGATAAGATAAACTTTTTCTACCTGAGTTTTTGCTTTAATTTCTTCAGAATCCAAAGTCCAAGGCAACCGAACAGGCGCACTTTTGCCACCAATTACCGGACCTGGAACTGCTACAGCAATTTTTGAAATTCCGGAAAGCGAAAAATCGGAAATAAAACGATTGGCGATTTCGGAAAAAGAAGCAAAATCCTCCGTTGGGTAGCTGCTTTCGTGTTTCTGAACAACTTTTTTGTCAACAGTTTCATACAAAGCAATATAGGTAACATTGCTCCTTACATCGGCGGAGAGCACTGTAATTTTACTGTTGGAATCTTCCGTAATTTTTGGCAAGAAAAGTTTGAATTTATTTTTAGTTTCCATTGTGGTGAGTGTTATCTACCAAAGATAATAATTGTTTTGTAATAAATATAAAAAACCTTCTCAAATAAAATTCGAGAAGGCTTAGTTTTATAAAAAATCAAAAGATTGATTATTTCCCTAATGGAATGTTGTAACCAACACCTACGCCAATTGCGCCAGCGTTGTATTTTTGAGATCCGATTTCACCTTTATCACCAGTGAAGGTTTTTTGATATTGAAGAGCGAAGTTCCAATCTCTGTTGTGGTAACCGATTTCTGGTTTGATGTAGAAACCTCCGTCAGGTCTATCAACGTTACTGTTAGAAGCAACTTTGTCATCACCAACGATGAAACCGTAACCAAGGTCAGTTCCCAAATAGAAACCAGTTTGTTTTGGATATACTCTAATTAGAGCAGCTACAGGAACTACACCGAAATCATTATTATTATTTCCGTTGTTTTCTTTCCCGAAGAAGTGGCTATAACCAGTTGCGATACCTAGACCAAATCCTGGAGTTACCAAATTTTGGTAAGCAACGTCTAGACCTAATTTTGCAGAAGCATTTTCAGCCGGAACTGCTAAACCAACATTTGCACCTACTTTAATCATGTTTCTCATATCCGAACTTTGTGCACTTACTAATCCTGCTGTCATTACTCCTAAAGCTAGGACTGTTTTCTTCATTGAATTCATAATTCTAAATTTTAAGTTTTACGAAATGATTACTTGTCAAAATCGTGCCAAAAATGATTTAGAAAGAGAATATATTTACCGAGAACATCATAAATAATTGATAATCAATTAACAAAAATTAAACAAACATTTATATTTTTTGACTTTTATTATATGACATTTGGGTAAAAAAATAAGCCAAATTAAAAATCTGACTTATTTTTAGTGTTATAAACTTTCCAGCGTTTCCTTCATTTCTTCATATCCACCTCCGTTGTACACATCGGTCATCCCTTGAGATTTGAAATATTCTACGGCTTGCCCGCTTCTGTTTCCGCTTCTGCAAAAGAAAATTTTGAAACCGCTAAGATTCAGAATTTCTTGCTTTCTATCTTCTAATTCACCCAAAGGAATATTTTGAGCTTCTTCAATATGACCGTTCATTTCCAGTTCCATAGGTTCGCGAACGTCGATTAAATGATAATTTCCAGATTTTAATACCTCTACTAATGACATATAATTTGTTTTAAGGTTACATAAAAAACTCTTTACAAAATCCAAGTATGGGAACAGGATTCGCAAAATCTAATAGCAAATTTATGAAATAATGTTAGTTTTGCAATATCAAAATGAATTACGCCGAAAAATATTCTCAACTCGTCAAAACCAAAGCAAAAAAATTTGGTTTCCAAAGTTGTGGAATTTCAAAAGCTGGTTTTCTAGAAGAAGATGCCAAACCGCTCGAAAATTGGCTAAACAACAATTATCACGGGGAAATGGCTTACATGGAAAATTATTTTGATAAAAGACTTGATCCTACTTTGTTGGTCGAAGGTTGCAAATCGGTAATTTCTCTATCTTATAACTATTTCCCGAAAGATAAAATTTCGTCAATTGATAATTTTAAAATCTCAAAATACGCTTACGGACAAGATTATCACGAGATTATCAAAGAAACCTTAAATGAAATGGTGGCGGAATTGAAAGAAGAAATCGGAGATTTTCATTGTCGGGTGTTTGTAGATTCCGCGCCGGTTTTGGAAAGAAGTTGGGCGAAAAAATCCGGAATCGGTTGGGTAGGAAAAAACGCAAACCTCATCACCAAACAAAGCGGTTCTTTTTATTTTTTGGCAGAAATAATGATTGATTTGGAGCTTCAAGAAGATTCCCCAACCACCGATCATTGCGGTACCTGTACCAAATGTATAGAGGCTTGCCCAACGGACGCAATTGTTTCTGAGAAAATTATCGATGGAAGCAAATGTATTTCCTATGCAACCATTGAACTGAAAAACGAAATCCCCGAAACATTTAAAAATAAAATGGAAGATTGGATGTTTGGTTGTGACATTTGCCAAGATGTTTGTCCGTGGAATCGGTTTTCAGCACCTCATCATCAGGAAAAATTCAAACCGAATCACTTTCTTGAAAATGCAAAAAAAGAGGATTGGAAAGAACTTTCGCAAGAGATTTTTTCAGAAATCTTTCGAAAATCTCCGGTGAAAAGAACCAAGTTTGCGGGCTTAAAAAGAAATATCGAATTTTTGGGTAAGTAATGCCTTTCGGAAATTTCGATTTTCCAAAAATGAGAGAAAACTAGCTGTAAAACTTTAATTCAATTAAAGTTCAAAAAAAACAGTATAAAAACCTGAAAAATTTCAGTTGAAAATCAACGTCTTTTCGGGACTCTTTTCGGAGCTGTTTTTACACGAATTTTTTATCTTTTGTTTTTTTTAGATTTCTTAGGCATCCATTATTGTTTTTTGTCTGTTTAAATTTAGTAAAAATTTTCATTCGAAAAACCATTTTAAACTTTCTTTGCATTAATTTTTTGTTACATTTGAAGATGAAGAAATTATACTTTTTTTACTGAAGGCTCTCGTAGTAATCATGGGATTAGTGGGACTTTATGTTTTATGTGCGCTGCTAATTCCGTATATTGAAATTCCTAAAAAGCCTGTAACAGAACCGGAAAAAATAGAATTTTACATATTAACCAATGGAGTTCATTCCGATTTGGTAGTTCCGCTGAAATCTGCAGAATTCGACTGGAGCAAAGAAATTCCGTTTGAAAATACCTTATCAGTTTAGACATTTTAATTTTTATTAAATAGTCTGAGTAAATCGCATGCTGAAAATCATCCGAAGAAAGAAAAATCCCGCTTGATTTACTCAAACGGGATTAGATATTTTGAAGTTACAACATACCATGATCAGCTCGCTTAAGTGCAAGAATGAAAATGATAATGATGTAATTGATTGAACATAATTTTGTTTTTGAACTGTGCAAATGTATATAATTATTATTAATAATCTTCAAAAAATCTGATTTTCCATCCAGATATAGTACATTTTAAGAAGTTTTGAAAGCGTTCAGAAAGCGTTGAAACGATGGAATAACCTGATAAAAATACGAGCTGCAAACCTGCAAATTGAGCCTGCGCAAATCCCAGGCAATTTGTTTTGATCAGAAGAATGATCATCAATCAAAATATTGGGCCTTAAATAAAATTTTAATCAAAATTTTTGTCGAATACGGACAAATTGTGGACAAATGAACTAACGTAAAAATACAAAACGCCGCTAATCAATGATTAACGGCGTTTTTTGTACCCAGTGCCGGAATCGAACCGGCACACCTTGCGGTACTAGAGTTTGAGTCTAGCGCGTCTACCAATTCCGCCAACTGGGCTTGCTTTAAATTGGTGTGCAAATATAGAATTAATTTTTATTTCTGAAAAATAATTTTTCTATAAATTTCATTATTTATAAGATGTTTCAGCGATTGCGTCGCTTTTTATCAAAATTCAATTTCCAATCCATCATAAGCAAGATGTACATTTTCAGGGAGTTCCGATTCAGTAACAGCATGCAAACCCATGTGGTGAGAAATATGCGTTAAATACATTTTTTTTGGCTGCAGCTCCTCGAAAAGTTCCAAAACTTGGGGCAATATGAAATGCGCAGGGTGGAAATGCTCTTTTCTAATACAATTCAGAATCAAATAATCCAGATTTTTCAACTTTTCTTTTTCAGTTTCCGAAATAAAACTCGCATCGGTAATATATGCCAATTTCTTCAACTTAAATCCAAAAATCGGCAACTGATAATGCATCACCTCCACAGGAATCACTTTAGCATCAAACAATTCAAAATTTCCTGTTATCTCATGGAGTTCAAACGAAGGCGCTCCGGGATATTTATCCTCGGCAAACGCATAAGCAAAACGAGTTTTCAACTCATCTCCTACTCTTTTGGAACAATAAATTTCCATATCTTTCCTGGTCTTGAATATCAATGGGCGCACATCGTCCAAACCAATTACATGATCATTATGTTCATGGGTAAGGAGAATCGCATCCACACGGTCTTCATTATTCTGCAACATTTGCATCCTAAAATCCGGTCCACAATCGATAAGGAGCTTTTTTCCGGCACCTGTAGTAACCAAAGCTGACGAACGAAAACGTTGATCTTTGGGATCAAATGATACACAAGCTTCACATTTACAACCAATTACAGGAATCCCCTGAGAAGTGCCGGTTCCTAAAAATTTCAACTTCATTTTTTTTGACGTTGGTATTATTATTGGTAAATTTACAAAAAAATAGAATTGCCAGTGATTAATCAAAAATTAACACCAAAACAGAAAGCTTTAGCGATTAATTTAGACCCGACAATTTACGGAACTTTTGCCGAAATCGGGGCAGGACAAGAGACTGTTCGACATTTCTTCAGAGCTGGTGGAGCTTCACAAACCATTGCGAAAGCGATGTCCGCATATGACAAAGATTTTAGCGACGCGATTTACGGTAAAGAAACCAAAAACAGATATGTGACGCAAAATCGTCTCCGTAAAATGCTTCGCTACGAGGTTGCGTTAATTGAAGAACGATTAACTAGAGAAAATAATCCAGGCAGAAAATTCTTTTCTTATGCAAATACGGTAACAACCATCAATTTCAACAAAACCATGAAAGGTCACGGCTGGGTGGGTTTACGTTTTCAGTTGGACGAAACCGATGATTATAGCGAAATCGTCCTTCATGTTAAATTCAAAGAAAATGATGCGACATTGCAGCAGGAAACACTTGGAAGTCTCGGTGTAAATTTAATTTACGGCGCTTTCAACCTTTCCGATAATCCAAGAAAGCTGATTCAATCACTTTATGATGATATTTCTACCGACAATGTGGAAATTGACATGATAGACTTCAGCGGTCCGGCTTTCACTTATGTTGATAACCGATTGATGAGTCTGCAGCTTGTAAAAAGTGGTATGACGGATGCTGTGATTTTCAACTCGGAAGGTAACAATATGTTGCCCGCAGATATACTTTACAAAAAAAACATCTTCGCGGTACGAGGAAGTTTCCGACCGGTAACGTTAGTCAACATCGATATGTTCGAGAAAGGTCTGGAAATGTTTATGAACGATTCCAATTGCGGACACGAAGAAACCGTTGTACTTTTCGAAATTACCATTTCAAATTTAAGAGCTGCCGGCGATATTGATGAGAGGGATTTCCTCGACAGAGTGGATGTTTTGGCTAAATTGGGTTACACCGTTATCATTTCGAATTTCTCCGAATATTATCGTCTTATCGATTATTTTGCTAATTATACCAATGGTAAAATCGGTGTCGCAATGGGCGTAAATAACCTGTTGGATGTATTTGATGAAAATTATTACAAAAATCTTTCCGGTGGAATTTTGGAGGCATTTGGGAAATTCTTTAAACAACACATGAGAGTATATCTTTATCCTTATAAAGATCCTGAAACACACGAATCATTAACTTCCAATAACTTAAAAGTTCAAGATAATTTAAAGGAATTATACAAATATTTCAAACTCAATCAGCGAATTGTTGATATTAAAGATTACAACCCAGATTACTCTGAAATCTACTCGCGCGAAATACTCAACAAAATTGCCAACCACGAAACCGGTTGGGAAAAACAAGTACCCGAAGGCGTTGCCGATATGATTAAAGAACGCGGAATGTTCGGCTACAAAGATGAACTAAAACTCAAAGAATTTTCTTAAAATCATACAATGTCAGAAATAAAAAAAAGACTTTCATCAATCTTAGAAAGTCCAACACAAAATACTGAGGATAAACTTCAAAAAATTTGTCAACTTCTGGATCAAGAAATATCCTATTTCAACTGGACTGGATTTTACTTTAAAAATGGCGACAAAGAGGAACTTATTTTGGGACCTTATGTTGGAGCAGAAACCGATCACACCATTATCCCTTTCGGAAAAGGAATTTGTGGACAGGTAGCGGTTTCCAACGAAACTTTTGTGGTTCCGGATGTTCATAATCAGGACAATTATCTAAGCTGTTCTATTGATACAAAAGCTGAAATTGTAGTTCCTATCATCAAAAATGGCGAAAATATCGGGCAAATCGATATTGATTCTCATACTTTAGATCCATTCACTGCGGAAGACCGCGAAATGCTGGAATGGCTCTGCGACGAGATTGCAAAGATTATGTAATGAAAACTTTCTCTTAAAAAGAAATAAATATCACAAAAAAACCTTCGGAAATTCTCCGAAGGTTTTTTTTATAATACGAACTACTAAATTTCAGTATTCAAATCCCAGTTCTGTAAATAATCATGGACATGTTTCAGGAACATGCCTCCCAAAGAACCATCTACCACACGGTGATCGTATGAATGTGACATGAACATCAGACTACGGATTGCAATTACATCGCCGTCTTTAGTTTCGAGAACTGCAGGTTTCTTAACGATTGCGCCAACGGCAAGAATTGCGACCTGTGGCTGTGGAATGATCGGTGTTCCCATTAAATTACCAAAACCACCAACATTGGAAATGGTATAAGTTGCACCTTGTGTATCTTCAGGTCTGAGTTTTTTGTTTCTTGCTCGGTATGCTAAATCATTAATTGCTTTTGCCAACCCTGAAAGTGACAGCTGATCGGCATTTTTAATTACCGGAACAATCAAATTTCCATCTGGAAGCGCCGTGGCCATACCAATATTGATATTCTTTTTCTTAATGATTTTATCACCGTCCACAGAAACATTAATCAATGGGAAATCCTGAATTGCTTTCACAATTGCTTTCACGAAAATTGGCATATAAGTCAGTTTTTCACCTTCGCGCTTTTCGAACATATCCTTATGTTTCGTTCTCCATTTTACGACGTTTGTAACGTCAGTTTCGATAAAAGAAGTAACGTGTGGAGAAATTCTTTTCGAATTCACCATTGCATCTGCGATAATTTTTCGAACGCGATCCATCTGAATCACTTCATCGCCCTCTCCTACTTTCACAGGTACTGCAGCCGGAGCCGAAACTTGCACCGAAGCAGCTATAGGAGCCGATGTTTGCATAACTTCCGCCGGTTTATCATTACCGCGATTTGCAACATAAGTTAAAATATCTTCTTTGGTAATTCTACCTTCCAAACCTCTTCCTTTGATGGATTGCAATTCGGTTTCGGAAATATTTTCTTGCTGAGCAATATTTTTAACTAATGGAGAAAGGTAAATTTCACCGGAAAACTCTTGTGGCGCATAATTTTGCAAAGGTTTTTCCAATTCTTTTACTTCTTCTTTGTAAAGCTGAGGAATTTCAGTTTGCACTTCGGCATGAGATTTACTTTCCTGTGGCTGTTCTGCTACAGCATCACCGGAACCATCAACTTCCAGAATCGCGATCGCCTCACCAATTTTAGCAACTTCATCTTTCTGCTTTAGGATTTTAACAATTTTACCCGAAACTGGTGTTGGAACATCAGAATCTACTTTATCGGTCGCAATTTCAACGACAGAATCGTCTTCTTTTACGGTATCGCCTTCATTAAACAACCAAGTGATCACTGTAGCTTCCATCACGCCTTCTCCCATTGAAGGAAGTAACAATTTATATTCTGCCATTTTTTTAATTTGGATTTTCACAAAGATAAAAATTTTTGTGGATTAAAGAAATCTTAATTTTTGTACCGGTTTTTTGTTTTTATGACAAATATTTTTTCAGGTTAAATTCTTCAAATTTGTGGAAAAGTTTTTCGGTAAACTTCAGTAGGCAATGATTAAATTTGCATTAATATTTTATTAAAAATGAAAAATTTATACATCGTAGCCTTATTTCACATCAAAGAAAATTATTTAATGGATGCCATCGAACTTCTGAAAAAATTGGTATTCGAAACCCGAAAAGAAGAAGGCTGCCTACAATATGATTTGATAGAAGACATTGAAAACAAAGGTGTATTTTTCCTTGTAGAACTTTGGGAAACCCAGGAACACCATTACCAACATACCGGCACCGAACATTTGAATGAATTTAGATTACAGATTTCGGGAATGCTCGAGAAAAACACCGAAGTTTACAAAGGATTTAAAACCTTTTAACCCATGAAACGGCTTTCGATTTTCTTTCTTTTCCTAGGCTTTTTAGCTTACGGACAACAATATACTAAATCTGAAAAATCCAGAATTATGGAAGGAGAAATCACCACTCCACTTCCGATTTTTCAAAAAGAAGATTCGTTGCAGCACAAGGTTTTGCTAGCAAAATCAATCAAAGTGAAACCGCGAAATCGATATACCAAAATACTAGTAAACCGCATGAAACTCGCATTGCTTTCTACCAAAAGCGGCGTTGGAATTGCCGCACCACAAGTAGGAATAAACCGGAATATTATTTGGGTTCAACGGTTTGATTTGCCTCAAAAACCATTACATTATTTCCTTAATCCGGTTATTACCTGGAAATCCGAAATTTTAAATCTAGGACCAGAGGGCGATTTGTCGATTGCAGATTTTCGGGATCAATTTTATCGAAGTAAAGTGATACAGCTTAAATATGAAGATTTAAATGGCAAAAAACACATCGAAATTATCGAAGGGTTCACCGCTGTAATTGTACAACACGAGATTGACCATCTTTTTGGCATTCTAATTTCAGATAAAATTAAAGAGCAAAAAAACAAGAATTTTCAACCTGTACAGACCTATCAAGAGGTCGTAAAATAAACAGACTTACTTAGTCGTTCCTTAACAAAACCCACTATTTAATTTATATTTAAAAACAGGATTAGAAAACAGCATAATTTGTATCTTATAAAATAAGAAAATAATTTTCTGTTTCAGTAGTTCCATCATTTTCTTCATGTTCCAAGCGGTTGCAGCTAGTAATGCATTGATTTGTGGTCCCGTTTCTCCCATGAAGTAATTTTTTGCCAGCCTAAAATCGGTTTTTAAATGTCCGATGATAGGTTCTATTGCCGCTCTGGTTCTAAATTTCCATGTCTTAATTTTTTAAATTAAACCAATAAAAACTCCAAGGATTGCACTTTGCTAAATTTGAAATTATTCTGATCGGGATATCTGCTTTTGGCGGACTCACCATTAAAAACTAACACCGTCTGAAGTATTACTACCAAAGACTTTTGTGCAATCTTACCTGAATTGCAGACGGGTTTTTTAAACACCATTGCTTAAACCGGTCTTTTCAAGGAGCAGGTACTAAGGTAAGAAATAATGGATTTGGAATATTGAATTTTTCACGCCGACTCCTCCTCGTTAGCGGCTAAAAACAACTTCGTTTTCGAGTAGGGGAATTGCGGCTAACGGAAAAAGTATTTGCGAAGGGCGGGCTAAATTTAACTGAAAGTTCAATTTCGACCAACCGAAGCGAATGCTTTTTTCGTGGAACTAAACTACAAAAAATATGTGGAACGAAAAAGCAGGCGCGACTAAATGCAACTGGTAGTTCTATTAAATCTTCAACCCCGTTTTTTGCAAATACAATGTGCCTGTTGCACAACCTCTTTTCAAAGATACGGTAAAAAGATTTCAGAAATAGAAAATGTGGTTATAAACGGGTTTAAAATATTGAAAATCAATTGTATATATCGTTTATTCTCCGTAAATTAGCGTATGCAAGGCAGAAAAACATTTGAACCGAAAATCTTCTACGAACTCAGCCTGGAGGGGCTCGTTCCCCAGGATGATTTCTACCGTAAAATCAGTCAGGAAGTACCCTTTAGCTTCCTCTACAAGTCAACCTCTCATTATTACGGCCGTTGCGGGCAGGACAGCATCGATCCTGTGGTCTTTTTCAAGATACTGTTAGTGGGCTACCTGAACAATTTAAACAGCGACCGCGCCTTGCTGCGGTTCTGTTCAGACAGCCTCTCCATCCGCCTTTTCCTGGGCTACGACCTGGATGAGGAGCTTCCGTGGCATTCCACCATATCCAGGACGCGGGCGCTTTTCGGGGAGGAACTCTTTATGAAACTGTTCCAAAAAATCCTGAGCCTCTGCATAGAGAAAGGCATGGTGCGCGGGAAGCGCCAGGCGGTGGATTCAGCCTTCATTAAGGCCAAT
>NZ_JASZ02000030.1 GCF_000735695.2 Kaistella haifensis DSM 19056 | reverse complement strand
GATTTTTTGGAACAGTTTCATAAAGAGTTCCTCCCCGAAAAGCGCCCGCGTCCTGGATATGGTGGAATGCCACGGAAGCTCCTCATCCAGGTCGTAGCCCAGGAAAAGGCGGCTGGAGAGGCCGTCTGAACAGAACCGCAGCAAGGCGCGGCCGCTGTTTAAATTGTTCAGGTAGCCCACTAACAGTATCTTGAAAAAGACCACAGGATCGATGCTGTCCTGCCCGCAACGGCCGTAATAATGAGAGGTTGACTTGTAGAGGAAGCTAAAGGGTACTTCCTGACTGATTTTACGGTAGAAATCATCCTGGGGAACGAGCCCCTCCAGGCTGAGTTCGTAGAAGATTTTCGGTTCAAATGTTTTTCTGCCTTGCATACGCTAATTTACGGAGAATAAACGATATATACAATTGATTTTCAATATTTTAAACCCGTTTATAACCACATTTTCTATTTCTGAAATCTTTTTACCGTATCTTTGAAAAGAGGTTGTGCAACAGGCACATAGTATTTGCAAAATGCGGGATGAAGTCTTGAATTGAAAAGCCTAAATATTTAGCCGCACATGCTTTTCAATTCCACTTTTTTTAGTAATTCACTGTCATTGGTTGCTACCGAAAAGTTTACGACCTGTTTATCGTTTTTCAAGGTGTTGATTTCTGCATTTTTGGTAATTCTACCTACGATTGTGTTCATAATCTTAAATTTTAAAATGTTAATATTTTGTTAATTTTTGTTTTGTCAAAGGTCAAATGTTGAGAGTGAATTGATTTGGTATCGAGGACACTCGGCATTTTTCTTTTTTTATATTAAGTTAGAAAACAGTATTTTTTGCTGGATTTTTATTGTTTTTCCGTTGATTTCAAAGAACGTCTATGGTTGATTTGATTCGTACAACTGAGGTTCCGGCTTTTTCTTTGCCCATGAACATAGGACGGCACCATCCATACAAAACCCGATTCGGTTCCGCTGGATAAAGGCAGAAAATTCCGAATCGGGCTTGAAATCTTTTTGTCCGAAGGATTTAGGAGTGTCTGGAAAAATTGTTGGAGCTTGTGGAAAGAATTTTTTTAGAAACCCAAAAAGATTTTTTTGTGCGGATGGTGCCGTCCTACATTTGCAAATGTAAAAGCCCAACCGCAGTTGGGAAATTACTCAGTGGACGTTGTTGTCAATGGAATACTAAAGGAAATTCATTGGAAAATGGTTTCTCCAATGATTTAAACTGATCAAATATTACAAAACCACTCGTTCAAATCCTTAAAATCATGATAAATTAAAGAGCAATCCTCTACATTTTTGTATTGACTTTTAATTTTTAATTTAACCGATTTCCCATTCTTATCATTGTCTAGAAAAAGTGAAATTTTCTCATATTGTTTCAGTTTTTCTTCCACCTTGAAAAACATTGCGGTTGAATTTAAAGTCAAGTAATCACAGTTTGAGTTATCTGATTTGTCTAAATTTCGGTAGGTCAGATAATCGAAAAAGCCCTCAAATATGAGAATCTCGTTCTTGAGATTATCATCATTAACAATCAACGTCACATCCTTCTTTCCCAAACATATTTTTGACTGTGGATTGCGAATCTCAAAACCTCCGGACTTATTCTGAAATCCAATTCCGAAATATTTTCTTCCTTTCAATTCGTAGTGAATTTCCTTAACCCTATGCTTTTGCTCAAAAACTCTTCGGGACTTCAGATACTGAATTAAGGCAGGATGCTGGATTTCTTTGATTTCTAAAATCTGATTGCATGTTTGACCAGTAGTTTCGTGATATTTTATTTCATTTTGAACTCTAAAATCCAATGTTGAAAGGCATTTCAATGCTTCTGAAACAGAACATTTCTTTATCTGTTGGACAATTGAAATCACATCGTAACTTTTTCCATTTCCAAAATCGAACGCCTTGTTTTTGACAAAATCGACCGCCAGACTTGGAATTTTTTCCTCCCGGTCCAACGCAAAATAAAACGCAGTTTTCGGATTTTCTTTGACCGGAAACAGCCCGAACGACTCCAAAACCGCCCGAATTCCGACGTTTTGCTTGACTTTTTCGCAATTCATTTTTTTTCTTTTAATGCAAATTACTTATCCACATTTCCCTTTTAAATAAAAAAAGACTTTTAATTTACTTTTATAATACTTTTAGCAAACGGCATTCTTCTTTTGCCACAAAGGATTTGATGGTGTTTTTCGGTGAGTTCAATTCCGAAAACTAGTGAGTTCAATTCCGAAATCTGGGTGAGTGCAATTCCGAAATAAAGCCTGTTTTGGGGTGAGTGCAATTCCGAATCGATTTTTCCATTTATTCTGATAACCGTAGTTATCCACAAAACAGCTAGGTTATCCAGAATTTTTGTGTTTTCTAAATCTTCGGGTGAGTGCAATTCCGAATTCGATGCTGTTATTTTGTTCATTTTTAACATTTCTTTAACTTTAGTGAGTGCAATTCCGAATTGGTGGTGAGTGCAATTCCGAAATCAGACAATCATCGGATAGCCATTAGGGAATATTTCTCCCATTTTTGTATTTCTATACAAATGCTTGATGTGTGCCTGAATTTCAATAAGAAATTTTTGACCTTTAAAGTCGGTCGATGCTATCTTTCTCATTCTGCAGTTCCTAATAAATTCCTTGAAGGCTCTTTCAATCAGTTCCCTTGTCTGCGGTATATTTTCGTATTGATGGAAAAACTGGACTGTTTCGGCTTCGTCTAATCTATATCGTTTTTTGAAATAGAGCAATCTTCGGTTAATTTTATGACTTTGGTTAAAATTCTCTTGGTTTGATTCTATAAGTTTTTTTGCTTCTTCAAATGGATGAGAAAATCCTTTGGTTAAGATAGGAACAATAAATATGGAATCCTTTTCATACCTGTATTGGAAAGAAAAACTATTGTATCTGTCGAGATTGATTTTGATGGGCTTTAGAAATTTGAAGCAGAAATCTTTGGTATTTTTATAATTTAACCCAAACTTTTTATTGAAATTACCCAGCTTCAGCATTGTTCCCGATTCGGGAATTTTTGAAAGCCAGATGGAGAAAATAATGTGTTTGTTGTTTCTGATATTATACACCAGATGATAGAGTACATAATTATATTCGGGAATAACCAATAATTTTTTCAGCCAGTAACTGCTAATTAGAAATGTGGTAAAACCTCTTTGGTCATAGGTTGGCGTAGAAATAAGTCCGCCAAATGTTTTGATTTCTTTCCCTTTTGAATTAAGCGATTTGTACCATCCCATCTTAAATTTGGCGAGAAACTCGTATGCATCCACAACCTGCTTTGTGGAACCACTCGGAGAAATTTTACTGTTCCGGATTTTGATGGAGGCGAAAATGTTATTTTCTGTTTCAAATTCTTCATCAAATAGGGAAAGTTGCTTCGGACGGTCTTCGGGACGAAACTGTTCATTGCCGATAATTGCAACGATATTGAAAATGACTCGAAGCGCATTGATTGGGATGTCCGCCGCTTGTTGGTCATCAAAAATAAAGTCGTCCACGAAATGGTTTCCCAGCCGAATCTTGTCGGGAACTTTTTCTCCCTTGTCCTCAAACTTCTTTCGGACATGGCGCAAATCTTTTTCAGATAAAGACATTTTCTATTCTTAATGTTCCTGGTTTCTTATTTCCTGATTTCAGATGGTAATTATTTGGTTCGAACAGTTTTCTTTACTAGTTTTATTTTCTCACTTTTCAGTGTTTTGTCTCCATCAATGAGATTGTAGTGTTTGTAGGAATCAACACCAGTTGCTTTGAACACCCTTTTTTCGGCTTCTCCTATATTGGGGATCCTCACTTTCTGGATACCCAGATATTCGTAAGATATTTTATTGATGGTTACTTTTTGACCAGGTTTTAAGTCAGATATTTTCATTGTTTTAAGTTTTTACGATTTGTTAGAAATGAAATCGACTTTTTATTGATTTCATGATGTTTTCGGTCGTTTGATATTTGGAATGGAATCGACGGAAACTGTATCATCATTTTGACTATTCTTCAAATAGGGCAGGATACTTTTTAATGAGGATTTCCAGTTGGAAATGGGTCTTCCAGAACTATTCCGCCAGTCGTTTTCTATCCACGAATGATATTTTTCTTCAATTACAGAGTCCAAAAGAGGCTGATAATCCTCTAAAGTTGTTGCAAACTGAATAAATTCTTCCAATTCGGGAATAATTTTTGACTTGCTGCTTTTGGAAGTATCAGTAATGGAAACTTTATCACTAGATTTACTGATTTTGGGAACAACTTCCTTGGACGAATCACTTCTCTTTAAAGTTTCATGTTTTTCACCAATCTCCAAACTTGGTACTTTTTCGATTTTTTCCTTCTCTATTTTCTCCAGTATGGGAATATCAGATAAGTAATTTAACAGAATTCTGTAATTACAAGGAAATCCACTTTTGGACTCAAATTCAACAAGACCCAACTCGCGAAGTTTATCTTTGGTCGGTTTTACGGTTTTTCTAGTTATTCCCAATGCATTACCGAGTGCAACATCGGAAATAACGACCTTATAACTATCGTTGTCCTTTCCTAATTTCAAAAGGTACAGATAGAGCGAAATTGCCGAAGAGCCAAGTCTTGCCTTCTGATTGAAGTCCCAAAATCGGTCGATAAGTTCCAAGTAATACATTTCTAACTGCTTGCAAAAAGTTCTATAGCCTTTTTCTTGTCGATAATGATGATGTTTCCTTTCTGAATGATGGCTTCATCCAAAATTCCTGAAGATTTAATCTTGGATGCTTTTGAAACGGAACAGCCCAGAATTTTTGCCAAACCTTTTAAACCGTATTCATACATATTTTCAGAATTTAAATTTTTAGATATCTCTAAAAATTCTTTTACGGTCAGATTGCAAAGAGGTGTTTGTGGGGTTATGTTTTCCATCAGCTGTTATCTTTAAAAAGTTCTAATGCTTTTTCGGAATCAATGATAATTTTTCTCCCATTTTGAATGATGGCTTCATCAAAAATTCCCTTACTTTTCAATTTTCCTGCATGATTTTTAGAGCATCCCAATATTCTTGCTAATCCAGAAAGACCGTAAACATACTTTTCATTAAATACCTTTTCTTGTGTGGGGTTTTCTGATGATTCTTGTTTTCTGGCATCTAAAATTTCCACAAATTCTCCTATGGTCAATTGCCAAATTGGTCTATTATAATCTTCCATTTTGAAATTTTTATTGTAATTTATTCTAAAAAAATACTTATTTGTATATATTTAACTATATTTGTATTGCAAATATAGAATAAATATTGAAATATATCTATATTTTAATCTCAAAAACAAAAAATTTTAAAGATGACTATAACTGAAAGATTGCAAAATTACATGACCTACAAAGGCTTAAACCCCAATAAAATCACTGTTGAAGCTGGTTTGTCTGTTGGTTTAATTGGCAGAGCTATAAAAAACAACTCGGGACTCAACTCAGATACTATTGAAAAAATACTATACACTTATCCCGATTTGAATCCGGAGTGGTTTATTTCGGAATCTGGTGAAATGCTAAAAACAAACAACCAAAACATTAATAATAATGGCTCAGGAAATAATGTAAACAGCAACATTAATGGAAATATTAGTGGAAATGTTACTATTTCGCATAGCGAGTTTTCTAATATGATAGAACTTCAAAAAGGCTATCAAGAAATACAAAAAGAACTAACAGAAAGATTGAAAACCAGTCAAGAGCAACTATCGGACAGCATGAGACAGGTTACTATACTTCTTGAAATTTTAAAAAAATAACTATGAAGAGGATTTTAATAATTAGTGCTATTTTATTTGGGGGAATCGTGATTGCTCAGCAGAAGAAAAATGCTTTTAATAATTGGAAAAGTAGAGATGGAGAAATCGCACAAAAGGTTTTTACAAAATATCAGGAAAAAGAAAATAAGAAAATAGAAGATGAAAAAGCAGATTTGATAAAAACTCAAAGAAAGTTGAAAATTGAGATAGTAAATGCGGGGGACTTTGAGAAATACAATCAAAACATGTGGCTTCGTATTGTAAAAGTGAATAGTGGAAATATAGAACAGATTGTTAGTAAAAGTAATACGGAAATTTCAGTTGTTACAAATACAATGGGAAAGAATACTTGGAAAGATGAAGCGGGAGGCTTTAATTATAAATCTTTCAATGAGTTAATGAAGATTTCCCAAGAGTTTACAAATTATAGAAATGAAGCAGGATTATCAGAAAATTCATTAAAGCCCATTGAATTTATTGAAACCAGCGAGCCTGTTTTATATTTCTCTTTAAAAATCTATACCCATAAAGGCGGTTCAGAACAAACAACTTCTTCAACATTGTCCAAAACAATAAATATTTATGCCGATAACCAACTTATAAAAACTTTAAAATACTCCTTAGATGACTTGATTAAAGCAGAAGGAGTGTCAATACGGGACTTTAAATTGGGTTCTATTGAAAATAGATAATCAATTTTTTCTAATATGAATATAAAATATCACGCTCAATTTCTTCTTGATAGGGAAAAAGACAACCCTACTGCAAAAATGCGATATCGTATTAAGTGGGATGGCAATATTGTGGCTTTCAATTTGGGATATAGAGTAGAAATACAAAAATGGAGCACAGAAACACAACGATGCAAAGCCAATACAACTCACGGGAACAAAAAAGTCTCGGCAAGTGTTATAAATAGAAAGATACAACTATTTGAATCCGCTTGTGAGAAAACATTTCAGAAATATGAAATTGATGATTTGATACCTAACCAAGACCAGTTTAGGGAATGGTTTAATGTTGAGATTGGAAGAACGCCTAAGGAAGAACTGAAATCTGAAAAGAATTTTTTTGAGATATATGATATGTTTGTTAATGAAGAATCAATTAACAGTCAATGGAATTTCAGGACTCTTCAAAAAATGAAAACGCAGAAAAAAGTATTGGAAGAGTTTGACCATGATATTTCATTTGAGAAATTTAATGAGCAATATCTTTCAAATTATCAGCGATATTTAGAAGGGAAGAATCACAAGAATTCAACAATTTCAAAAGAGCTTGCTGCATTGAAGTGGTTTTTGAAATGGGCTATGAAGAAAGGTTATACAAAAAGTGGAGAGTTTGAAAAGTTTAAACCAAAAATTAAAAATGTTCAAAAGAAAATCATTTTTTTGAACAAGTCTGAGTTAAAGAGATTTACTGAATATGAAATACCTACGGATAAAAGCTATCTTGAAAAAATAAGAGATGTTTTTTTATTTCAATGCTTTACGGGATTGAGATATTCGGATGTGTTTAATTTGAAAAGATCTGATGTAAAGGACGGTTACTTAGAGATAACAACACTCAAAACAGCAGATAATTTGATAATAGAATTGAATAGTTATAGCCGAAAACTTCTAAACAAATATATCGATGTAGAATTTGAGCATAATAAAGCTTTGCCTGTAATCAGTAATCAAAAAATGAACGATTATTTAAAAGAACTAGCTGAATTAGCTGAGATAGATGAACTAGTTACCCAAACTTATTTTAAAGGTAATGAAAGGATTGAAGAAGTTTTACCAAAATATTCACTTATGAGTACTCATGCTGGAAGGAGAACCTTTGTTTGCAATGCTTTGTCTTTGGGAATTCCACCTCAAGTGGTTATGAAATGGACAGGACATAGTGATGATAAGGCAATGAAGCCATATATTGATATTGCTGATGAAATAAAAGCAACAGCTATGGAGAAGTTTGATTCTTTTTAACGAAAATCTTTCTCGCCTAATAAGTGAATGAACAAAAATTCCTTGAAAGAAAAGTTTTTTTTAATAAGTTTAAAGTATCTTTGAAGATTGTGTACTAATTGTATGTAGTAATCTGCTCACACGTTACGATCTTTTTAAAGAAAAAGGAATCATAACCCACCTCACCACCGGAGAAATTGAATCCATTTACGGAAATCGTTTGAGATCTAGGATGAGGGAGATGTTTAACCAGTTTGGGTATGACGAGGAGTCAAAAGATAAAAGGAGGTAGCATTTGATTTACTTTTGGCTTTTTTATAAAATAAAATCGCTGTTAGATCAATTTTTTAGTTTGTTTTATCCTATTTTTGTAAGAATACCCAACAACTCAATTTAATGACACTATCAGAATTCCTCAAAGATTCCAACTATAAACTAACCCAGTTTTCAGAAGAAAAAATAAAAAAATTTGAAAACTCAATTTTCACAAAAACGGTAAAAGATAAAGAAGTTCCTTATATCAGTTGCATTGTCCGCAAAAAAGATATAAAACTTACACCGGAAGAAGCAATTAGGCAACTTTACCTCTTAACGCTTACTGAAGACTTGGATTATCCTACAGACCGTATGGAATTGGAATATGCAGTGGCCTTTGGTCGTGAAAAAAAACGTGCTGATATTGTCATTTTCGATAAGGACAAAACCACTTCGCCATACATTATGGTGGAACTTAAAAAACCCAAATTAAAAGACGGTAAAGAGCAGTTAAAATCCTACTGTAATGCAACAGGTGCACCTATTGGTGTTTGGAGTAACGGAGATTCAATTTCTTATTACCACCGTAAAGATCCTAACTATTTTGAGGATTTATCGCAGTTGCCAACAGCGTTGGAAAAACTTTCTGATGTTCTAAAAGAAAGATGGAAAATTGCAGATCTGATCAAAAAAGATAAACTGGTATCCGAAAGAAAATCATTGAAGGATCTTATTCTGGAAATGGAAGACGAAGTATTGGCAAATGCCGGTGTGGATGTTTTTGAAGAATTGTTCAAACTCATTTTCACAAAATTGTTTGATGAAATGCAGAGTGGTAGAAATGCAGACAGAAATTTGGAGTTTAGAAATTACGGCGATACAGAATCTGAATTGAAAGAAAAAATTCAGAAACTGTTTGATAATGCTAAGAAGAAATGGGAAGGCGTATTTACAGATGATGCAAAAATCATGTTAACGCCCTCTCACTTATCAGTTTGTGTGGCTTCCTTGCAGGATGTTAAACTGTTCAATTCAAATTTAGATGTAGTAGATGAAGCCTTTGAATATCTCATTAACAAAAGCAGTAAAGGGGAAAAAGGACAATATTTTACACCGCGATATGTGATTGATATGTGTGTGAAAATGTTGAATCCTCACAGAGAAGAAACAATTATCGACACCGCTGCAGGGAGTTGTGGTTTTCCGGTTCACACGATTTTTCATGTATGGGAAAACATTCTTAAAAGCAAAGGTCTGGATAAAAGCCACCTGTTTACTTTGGAGGAAAAACCGCAGGAATGCACGGATTATGTCAACGATAAAGTATTTGCAATAGATTTTGATGAAAGAGCAGTTCGCGTAGCAAGAACCCTAAATCTGATTGCAGGTGATGGACAAACAAATGTTTTACACCTCAATACTTTAGATTGGGAGCGTTGGGATGAAAAAACAGAAGACGAAGATTGGCAAGACACTTATTTTGAGGGTTGGAAAAAACTTAAAAAATTAAGAGCCAACAAAAACAGTAATCGTGATTTCACTTTTGATATCCTGATGGCAAATCCTCCTTTTGCTGGAGATATCAAAGAAAGCAGAATTCTGGCAAAATACGATTTGGGTAAAAAGCCGGATGGTAAATACCAAACCAAAGTAGGTAGAGATATTCTGTTCATTGAAAGAAATTTAGATTTCCTGAAACCGGGGGGTCGTATGGCAATTGTTTTACCTCAAGGTCGTTTCAACAACAGTTCGGATAAACAGATCCGGGAATACATTGCGGAGCATTGCCGTATTTTAGGTGTTGTTGGCTTGCACGGAAATGTTTTTAAACCACACACAGGCACAAAAACTTCAGTTTTATTGGTTCAGAAATGGGATGATAAATTGTGTCCTAAAGTGGAAGATTACCCAATCTTCTTTGCTACAATGCAGGAGCCAAGCAAAGACAATTCTGGAGAAAAAATTTATGTAAAGAAAAAAGATTATCCGAAGTCCGCCAAAAAAACCAAAAACGAGGATTTGGAGGATGTAGCAGTAGATGTGTATGATGAAGAACCCATGGATCTTGAAGAATTCTTACTGGATACACACGGCCACCTTATTGTAAAACACGATTTGTTCAACCACGAAGGACTCACAAAAGACGGTATAGCAGAAGCATTTATAGAATTTGCCAAAAAAGAAAAACTCTCTTTCGCGGGAAAGAACTAGGCCCTTTCAACCAAGAGAAATACAACAAATTGTTGGAAGGGCTTGAAATTAAAGTGGTTAATTTATTATCCACATTTACATCAACCTTTAGATTAGAATCAGAATATTATACTTCGATATCATTTAATTTAAATGATTATTTTTCTGGTGATGATATAATTGATTTTGTCCAATATGGTACTTCTGAAGAATTGAATGAAAATTACAATGGATATCCAGTATTGAGACTTAACGAGTTTGATAGTTATTTTATTGGAACCCCAGCCAAATATTGCAATAGAATTTCAAAAGAAGTTTACGAATCATTAAAACTAATTAAAGAAGATATTTTGATTTGTAGAACTAATGGCAATCCTAAATTTGTAGGTAAATCTGCAATTGTTATGCGAAATTATGATTTTGCGTATGCTTCCTATTTATTTAAAATTCGTCCAAAGAAAGATTATATAACCTCCGCAACACTTGTTTCCTACCTTAATTCAAAATATGGCAGGTTAGAGATTGAGAAATATTCCATGCAGGGAAATCAATCCAATTTTAGTCCTGCAAAATTTAGAGAAATAAGAATACCAAAAATTTCTTTTAGCATTCAAGAAATTATTACAAATCATTTTGAAAAATCTTTCAAAATTTTAAATCAGTCTAAAGAGCATTATTCTAAAGCAGAAAGCATATTACTAGGAAAATTAGGACTTTATAACTTGACTATTTCAAATAAAAACGTTAATACAAAACCCTTATGTGATTCTTTTCTTAAATCTGGGCGTTTGGATGCTGAATACTATCAGCCAAAATATGATGATTATCTGAATTTTATCAAAAAAAATAAAGATGGATTTTCAGACCTAAATACTGTTTGCACGATTAAAGATTCAAATTATAACCCTAAAGGAAATATTGAATACAAATATATTGAGTTGTCTAATATAGGATCTATGGGTGAAGTCACAGGAGCCATTGTTGATCTGGGTCACAATCTTCCTACTCGTGCAAGAAGAAAAATTGAAAAAGGAGATGTTATTATTTCTTCCATTGAAGGTTCTTTACAAAGTTGTGCAATTGTTCCAGAAGAGTACGACAATGCAATTTGTTCAACAGGTTTTTATGTTATTAATTCACAGAAAATTAATTCAGAAACATTGCTAGTACTTTTCAAATCAGAATTAATGCAGAATATTTTAAAGCAAAATTGCTCAGGAACAATCCTCACCGCAATTAATAAAAATGAATTTTTAAATATTCCTGTACCAATAATTGATGGAACAACTCAAGAAGAAGTCAGAAAATTAGTTCAGGAAAGTTTCACACTAAAAAACGAAAGCGAACGCTTATTGCAGGTGGCAAAGCAGGCAGTAGAAATTGCCATTGAGCAAAACGAGGATAAAGCATTGGAGTTTATTAATAAAAATAGTTAATATGCCGGTAAGTCAGGAAAACATAAATCGATGGATTGATCAGGCGAGTATAGATTATATTGGGCATTACATTAAAGCGTGGATTCCCTTTAATGCTTGGTACAACAATACATTTCCTCAACTAAATACTGATAGAGAGAAAATCAATACAATAAAGAACGATGCAAATACGGTAAGAAATGCAATCAATATGTTATTGGAAACAGATTCTCAACTATCCTTGGAGTTCAAAAGTCATTTGGCAACTTTAATTTTTCAGTTACAAGCACAACAGATCAATGGGCGAGATGGTAGAATATCATTTGATAATATTGTAAAAGAAAGAAATACTATAAATCAAAAAAGTATTGATTTTAACAGAAATCGATATTTTCTTCGTAGAACAGACGGTAGATTTGTTGGTGAGGTAACCTCTGTGCAGATTAATGTCAACAAACTTTCAGATAGTTCAAGTGTTTTCAGTTATCAACATACAGAATATGATTTAGTTCATTTGCAAAATAACGTGCATTATCAAGGCCTTTCTAATCAGGTGAAAGAACAGGTTCGTCTGTGCTTTCAGGAACTTGAACCATCAAATATAATTTCGGTAATGCAGGATGAACCAAGAGAAGCACCAATAAATTATTATGTGTGTGATGCCTACAAATTAAAGCGCGATATACAAAACCCCAATTGTTACGGACATTTGGTAATAAGGGCTCTTATTGAAATTTTATATCAGATGCGGAACGTTCTTTTTCATGGTGAGTTAGTTCCTAATCTTGAAGCCCAAAAAGCATACAATAGTGCCTTTCATTTATTAAGAATAATTCTTGAAAAAATAAGATAGTATGCAGCAAAATTCTACAGATGAAGAAATAATTTCAAAACTTGAAAAAAAGCCTAACAGTATTTTAAAAGTAGGATCGATTTCTTTTGGAATATCAATATTTATAATACTCTTTTTACCTTGGATAGTAACACAGTGTAGCAGCTGTTTGTCATTTAAAATTGACAAGCCTAACGAAATAGGAGATACCATTGGTGGTATTATGGGACCGAGTGTTGCAATCATTGCAGCAATGCTAACTTTTATAGCATTTTGGGCACAATATGATGCGAACATTGAGCAACGGAAACAGTTTCTTTTAAATCAGAAATCACAACAAGATGATGCAAAAATACAGGAAACACGTTTTTTGGATGCCCAAAATCGTATCAGCAAAGAGCAATTCGAGAATAAATATTATAATCTTTTAGAAATTCATCGTGAAAACACAAGAGAAATTTCAATTGGAGATAAATACGCGGGTGTTAAAGTCTTTTATCCTCTTGTTCAGGAGTTGAAATGTGCTTACGAAATATTATATAACAAATATCTCCTTTTTGATTCTTTCGATTCTAACCCCTCTAATTATACTGAGGAAGAACTCTACCAATTAGCCTACTTAATTTTTTTCTTTGGGATCAATAATAGTAATAACCCTTTGTTTAAAGAATTAATGAGTGATAGGTTGTTTTCTATTTATGAGGAGGTAAAAGAAATGTTTTTATTAATTGAAGAAACGGATTACGAATATCTTTCAAATGAAAGACGTACTTTTTGGATAAGGTTTAGGTATCGTGCTTTCATTGGTCATTCTTCAGAATTAAGCCATTATGTTCGCCACCTTTTTCAAATAGTGAAGTTTGTAGATGATCAGCCAACTGAATTACTTTCAGACGATGAAAAATACAATTATATTACCAACTTAAGAGCGCAGTTAACAAGTCACGAACAACTTTTTATATATTATAATGCCCTTAGTGTGTTGGGATATCCGTGGTTGGGCAAAAGCAGTTCTAATTCCGTTAATTATTTAGAAAAATATTGTATTGTTAAATCTTTACCGTTGCCACTGTGCGATTTCTACAAGCACCCACTTGAAAATCAGGTTCTGCCTAAATATAATTCACAAGGAAAACCAATGTTTGAATGGATAGAAATTAAAGAACGATTAAGCAACTTAAATTAATCCAAATGAATAGCGTCTACGACAGTATGTCAAAAGCAGAATTGGAAGTCTGCAATTTCTTAAAAGAACTTAAAATATTTTGGACATTCGAGCAACCTGTATTTCTTACAGATGATGGCAATCGCCCACGCATATTTTGTCCGGATTTTTACCTGCCTGAATTGGGAATTTACATTGAGGTAATCGGTAATCCCGGTCTAAATGACTATGGAAGACGTGAAGAAATCTATTGCAAGAATAATATTCCAATCATTTTTATAAAGCCTTTTAATCATATAGGGTGGCGAGAATATTTAGTCGATGAAATTGTTGCGATTCACCAGGATAGATATCAGAAAATTAAAAGGATACAATCGCATTGGTAACTACATGAAAAAGTTTGAAGACCTTTTGCTAATTACTGATATTTCTAATCTTACAGGTAAAGAACAGGTAGATATTGTTGGAGAATTGTTTGATCTTTCTTTTGATAATAATAGTATCTCAGGTATTAGTAAAGCTTTTGATTTAATTGGTCAGATTCAAATAGAAGAATTATCAGCCCCTTTGCAAACGTTGCTTTATTACGATATTGCAAACGGCTACGGCTATTTGCGTAAATTAAAATATTTCAACACACCCGATTCCTGGAATTTTGAAATGGAAGAAATTTCACATGAGGTATTCCATCTTCGAAAAGCAATTGCATCTCTAGGATTTGAAGAAATAGATGACTTAAGGAAATGTCAGATTTATACTAATCTTGGTAATACTTTTTCTTTTATAGGCAGGTTTATTGAAGCGCAGGAATATTGGCGCAAGGCATTAAATATTTTCCCTAATTTTCCCATGGCATTAGCAAATAGTGGACATGGCTTAATGTTTTATTCAAATCAAATTTTTGACAATTCACATAAGTTATATTTTATTAACTACGGCTACCATAAAATCATAGAAGCATTACACTTTAAGGAATATCTTGAAGGTGATGCTGCAAATCAATTTCACAAGATGAAATCGTATATGGATGCTACTTATGATGTAAAAATCCTTTCAGAACAGTTTAATTTAAACAGTTTTGAATTTGGTGATAATGAAAAACTGAACAATTACCGATATTGGTGTTTAGAAAATTACCTTTACATTAATCCTTTAAACGATTTGGGAGCGTCTAAATTTGCTTCTCACGATTGCTTGAATTTGCCATCTTTAATCTTAGAAACCAAAGCGCCACCAACATATTTCACACTTTACAATCAACTTAAGCAGGAATTTGCAACTGCAAGATATTTCTATTACAAATCAGTCGTTTTTCAAGATTCTCATTTTTCAGACGAAGATGTAGTAATTGTAGATACTATGGAAAGTGCTTTGTTTTCTTACAATCTTGAACTCGCTAAAAGTGCTTTTCGCAACACCTATTCAATTTTAGATAAAATTGCATATTTCCTAAATGATTATTTGAAACTGGGAAACAACTACAATCGCGTAAACTTTAGAAGTGTTTGGTTCAAGAAAGATAACAAAACATTACATGAGCATTTTCAAAACTCTCAAAATTGGGCTTTAAGAGGGTTATTCTGGTTAAGTAAAGATTTTTTCATTAAAGAACATGATGAGGTGTTAGATCCAGATTCAAAACAGATTGCCGAATTACGAAACTCTATTGAGCACAAAGGCCTGAAAATAATGTATGATACTTATTTGTATAGTAATTTCTTTAATGCTGACAAAGAAATTATTTTTATAATAAACCGTGATGATTTTGAAAGTAAAACTTTGCGGTTGTTAAAAACAGTTCGAGCTGCGATAATGTATCTTGCTTTTATTATTAATTATGAAGAAGGTCAAAAAGAAAGTAATGGTCTGCCGACACTTCCAATGAATTTAAGCGAAGTTCCGATTTATATGAAATTCTAACTTTAAAGTTTATAAAATTGTTAAATTAAATGATAAATAAAACTTTGTGGTTTAATTTTTGTTTTATATCTTTGCGCAAAGATTACAACCTTGGCCACCAAAGATGAAGTATCACAGTTTCTTAAAGAACTGAAGTCTGTAAGCGCTGCAGGCGAAATTTTCTTTATCGACAGGCAGGTAAACACCCAAACACTCGCAGAGTTAGAGATTAAAGCACTTGAAAGAAAAGCTTATATCGAAAAGCTTGTTCTGGAAGACTATTCCGAAGGTCCGTTAGATAACGATCAGTATGGCATAGAACCCATGTGGGTTTTCGGAAAGAAAGTCAAAGAAAAGGAAGTATACATTAAAATTACAATTACCGCGCTTAATGTAATATGTATTTCTTTCCATACCTCAAAGTATCCTATGAACTATCCATTTAAGTGAGAACATTATGAAAAGTCCTTTCACGGGAAAAGAAATGAAACTACAAAAAGAATCAAGAAAAGTAAGTTTCAGAAAACAGGAAATCGAATACACAAACCTTAGTTATTATTGTGAAGACACGAAACAAAGTGTGGTAACCACAGAATTAGATGAAGTTAACCTTCGTCAGATTTATAACAAATACCGGGAATTGAATAACATTCCGTTCCCGGAAGAAATTAAAAAACTTCGTCAGAAATATGGCTTGTCTGCTGCAAAAATGAGCGAACTGTTTGGTTTTGGTCCTAATCAGTATGCTCTCTATGAAAATGGAGAAATTCCCAGTATTTCGAATGCAAAGGCAATACGTTTAGCGGACAGTCCTTTTGTTTTCAAAAACATGTTGGAAAGCAATAAAGCAATAATTAAGGAGAAAGACTATAAATCAATAATTACAAAAATCAATGCAAAACTTGTAGGTTTTGAAGATGATTTTTCCTTTGAAGAGTTTTTATTGGGTGGTAAAGAACCAAGCCCCTTTACGGGTTACAAATCGCCGGATTATAACAGGTTAGCAACCATGGTTGCATACTTTGCTAAAAATTTGAAACCACAAAAAACATTATTAAATAAATTACTTTTTTATTCTGATTTTTTGCAATATAAAAATTTTGGTTCTTCAATATCAGGTTGCCGATACGCAGCCATAGCAAGAGGTCCGGTTCCGGATAACTTCAGAAGTCTTTTTGAAAAAATGGAAAAGGATAGTTTTGTAAAAATAAAATACATAGAATATCCGGATGGTAAAGTAGGCGAACAGTTCCTTTTAGGAGACGAGAAGCTTTCAGATTGGCAGTCGTTTTCGGAAGATGAACTAAAAACATTGCAAAATGTTTGTAGATTTTTTAAAGGGAAAACTACCAAAGAAGTGGTGGAGATTAGTCATAAAGAAACAGCGTGGCTTAAAAATCAGGAAGACAATGCCTTGATTGATTATACTTACGCTTTTGATTTAAGTTCATTTTAATTTATCCGTGATTTTTACAGCTTAGAATGGAAGAGCATGAAAAAATTTACGATGAATGGAAAAAAGATCTCCCGGTCAAGCTACAGGAAAATTTTGAAATAATTTGTGATATATCCGGTAAAATCAATTCTTTAGATCTAATTAGCTATTTGGCATTTTATAATGCGTTGCGCAATGGCAATGAATATTCAGATTATAGGGAAGATAAACACTTTTTTGTTGCAGAAGCTGTTGCAATTCACTGCCTGAAAAAACCGATTATTGAACAAACTATCATTTCCGAAGATGAACTACCGTTTGCTTTCGAGAAAATTCAAGAAGCCGCTTTACGCTTCTGTTTTCTTAGTGATGCTATTTCCATGTCTGAAAAACCAATGGATAAAAGTTTATTGTCCGAAATTAATTTGACTTTACAAAGAGAGTCGGCTAATATAAGAAATCCCGGTCATCCTGAACATCATTTATCTTTTTCTAAAATACTTTACAAACCATTTAATGATAAAATAGAAAAAATATTCGGGTTTTCACACGATACAACAATAATTATAAGAAAGAAAATTGTTGAATTTTTACGTAAAAAATATGCCACTGCATCTGATGAAACAATAGAAAAAGGTAAAGTACTTGCAAAGCAATTAATAAAATATAAAAAAGGAGTTGTTGGGGCAGAAAGTATTGGATCAAATATTGTTAACCTCGAAGAAGTAATAAATAAGCGTGAAATCGACATTCGAGATTTGTGCATTAAGCATAGTCTTACGCAACTCTACAAAAATTTTAGTAAATGCTATGTTTTCACAGTTGATGAACTTGCGGAATTCTGCGATATTGATGTAACAGAAGTAAACAATTTTCTAAATACTTATTCTTGTCAATTCCTGGAAATCCCTGAAAATGAAAAGATTTATCAACCTTTGAACTATCTGCATCATAAACCTATTATCAAGCACAATGAAAGTTATTTAATTCCTTCAATCCCCCTTTTTAATTGGGCGGTGGAAGAGGTTTACAAAAAGGAATTCCGCAAACACACAAAATTATTTGATAGGTATACAAAGATTAAACACGATTTTCTATTAGATACTGGTGTAGATTACTTTTCCTCACTTTTACCAGAATCAAAAATCTATAAGAATGTCTTTTATTATGACGGTGAAAATAGATATGAGACTGACGCTATTATTGTTTTTGATAATTATGTATTTGTTATTGAAGCAAAAGCAAATGTTATTTCTGAAAAAGCAAAATCCGGTCATAAAGATAAAACAAAGGATCACTTAAATGATTTAATAAAAAAATCATATGATCAGGCAGTTCGAACAATTGATTTTATTGAAATTGGTGCAGATTTTTATGATAAAAATGGGAAATTAATTGTAATTGAAAAGCCGCGAAATGCTGTTTTTCAATTAGTCAGTTTAACTCTAGAACCTTTAGGCAACATCATTCCTAAAATAAAAACTGATGACGAATTAAATTTTTTTTCTGAGAAATATTTTCCGTGGATCATAAGTTTGTATGATTTAATTTCTATAAATGATTTTTTCGAAACCCCTTCTCTATTATTTCATTATTTAGATTCTAGATCAAGATTTTTGGAGTACAATGATGCACACATATATGAAGAAATGGATTTAGTGGGATATTTTATTAGTAGAGGAGGTTTAGATTTGGATCGATTTATTGAAAAAGCGAAAAATGAAGGAGTCAATTATGTATACTTTGATAATGAAACTGACTTTATAAACAATTATTATATGCATCTTTTTGAAGGTAGACCTATTAAGAAACCTTCATATTTCAAAAATTTAAAATTTAAAGAATTAATATCAAAAATTGATAATTCATCTATTCCATGTAAATCATTGGTTTCATTAAAGCTGTTAAGTTTTAATCGTAATTCAATAAATGACTTGATGCAGAAAATTGAAAAAATTAAGAAAATGTATTACAAAGATGATGAATTGCATGATGCTTCGATTTTTACAATGTCAGATGGAGGATTTGGTTTTACATTCATGATTGGTAATGATTACGAATTACTTGAAAAAAGACTAGATCAATATATTTCGTTTAAGAAAAATCAAATGTTTGCTAAAACATGGGTTGGAATCGCTGAGTATAAAAATGAAATTAGAATTATAAAGATATTAAGTTAATCCCCGCTCTTCCCCAGCAAGTTACATAATGAACATTATACGCACAGTCAGACGCAACGGGGAGTTCGTCCTTTACGGTATGCAGTCCAAAGCAAATTCCAAAACATTCTGCAAACTAGCTGCAACCGCTTGGAACATGAAGAAAATGATGGAACTACTGAAACAGAAAATTATTTTCTTATTTTATAAGATACAAATTATGCTGTTTTCTAATCCTGTTTTTAAATATAAATTAAATAGTGGGTTTTGTTAAGGAAAGACTAACTAATGATAATTAAAATAAATTTTAGGGGGCGTATGTCTCTATATCATTGGGGGACAGAGACAATATCAAAACCTAATAATAATTCAATTTGGGTAATTTTTATTAGTCCCTCCTTCAAAAATCGGGGACTAAATTTGGGATTGTTCATTGGGTTTTAATGTTTTTCATTGTGTTATAAAATATTGTAAAATGTTAAAAAACAATAAAATAAATATTTATGGTTGTTTATTGAAATTAATCTATACTCCCGTCTTCGCTACAAAAAAAGCTCAGCATTTGCTGGGCTTTTTTAGTTTACATCAACCATGTTTCGACTCCAAAAATAGGCATGAAAATTATTCGGTTGTTCAATGGTATTTTCTTCGAACCTGTTATAGAATTTCTAATTTAAGATTATTCGTTATAATTGTTCGACATTCAAATTTTTAGCAGAAAAATTTATTTAACATAATTTGTGATAGTTTTTTGCTCCAATAATTTTGTAAGTTTAAAGATAAGTATTAATTTTACGCCGTCTTAGAGATGATGTCAATTATCAAAAAGACAATAAATTTTTTTTCATCATTTGTGTTTTTAGAATCGTGTCGCAAGATGCGATTCTTTTTTGTTTTTATGACTTGTTCAGTCTCTCGTAACGCACCATCAAATCTACAAAATAGGAGTAGGTGATGCTACCTTGTTGTTGGTTGCTTTTCAGGAATAGATCATTGCTGAGGTCGAAGAAAATTGAAAGAATTCCATCGTGTTTTTGGGCAAACATTTTTTCATGAATTCGATCTCTTTTCATCGCAGGTGAGTAATCTTCAAGTACTTTCTTCACAAATTGAGGATTTTTTTCTACTAATGAGTTCAATAAAGACCTCAAAACAAAATACTCAACACTGTATTTCAATTCCGAATTTTTGGAATTTTTGCCTAAAAGATAACCGATAAAATTGGCTTCTTGCTCTCTGGCAAAACCCAATTGATGCGCACTTTCGTGAGCCAAAGTAAAAGGAATATGAGTGGAGGGCAATTCTGCATTGTACTGCGCTTCTGCGGTAAATGGATTATAGTAACCCAAAATCCCGCTATAACTCATAATTATGCGAAATAAACTGGGTTTGAAATTATTGATTATTGTGCTTTTCTTCCCGATGAGAAACTTGGGAAACTGTTTTTGTTGAGACAGAATTTCGGATTCTATCGTTGATAAATCCTGTATTTTGAAAACCCCGTTTTCGTCTTCTTTTACCAATTCACGGGTCTGTTTACAAAGATTAAGGTATTTTAAGGTTAAAGATTTTGTTTCTTCCAAAGAGATTTCTTCGGGTGGTAATTTTTCGATAAGGGGTTTCTGAAAGTAGAGTTGTCCCCAGAAAATTTGGTAGCTGAAATAAACCAAATTTAAAATGACTAAAAGCTTTACTAAATAAGTGTTTCGGGTTTTCTTCTTTAAAATTTTAAATAGAAATATAAGAATCGTTGCTGCTAAAATAACATAGAAAATATCACCTACAGAAAATGGTATTGGCGCAAATAGTTTTTGATGAGTTGTCTTTTGCCATTCAAAAAAACTCGAGAACACGTTGATGAAAAAAGGTATTTTCGAGAATAAGTAGAACAAAAGAAATTGGGCAAGTAGAATACCCGCCCAAAACCTTTTTCTTTGATAATATGATCGATTAGTGTGCATTTTCATTTTCTAAATCGTCAACGTCGATCCCTTGATTGCTAAGTGCTTTTTTAGCCAAATAGGCAAACAATGTAATATATACGAAGCAGAATACCGGAATAATATAGGAATTGTGAATACCGATAATATCCGATAATTTGCCTTGTAGTGGAGGAATAATCCCACCTCCTAAGATCATCATTACTAAGAATGCCGAACCTTGTGCCGTGTACTTTCCAAGACCGGTAACCGCCAAAGCAAAAATTGAAGGCCACATAATACTACAAGCTAAACCTCCGGAAAGAAACGCATAAATCGCAATATTTCCGGTTGTTAACAAACCAATAATCATTGCCGTTACTCCAAATAGTCCAAATATTATTAAGGTTAATGCTGGCTTGCTCTTGGTGAGCAGAAATAGGCAAATTTGTATGGCAACACAAATTACATAAAGATAAAGATGCGACATATCTTTTTGTGCAACTGTATTAATGCCGATGATCACCAAAAATGCGATGAGAGGTACTACGATGGTTGCGATGATTTGTTGCTGTTTCGATAAATTAAAAACGCTTATTGCTCCTGTCCATCGACCGATCATTAAACTGCCCCAGTACATTGAAATGTACGGTGCCAAATCTGATGATTGATATCCCCCAAATTCTGGTAAACTTAGTAATTCTCCTAAATTACTCCCAATTGCTACTTCTACACCAACATAGGCAAGGATTGCAATCATTCCTAATACAAGTTGTGGATATTTCATTGCTCCCCAACCTTCAGGATTTTTCTTTGCACTGAAATTTGCAAACACAAGCGAAGCAACTACCGCTAATAAAGCACCAATCAAATAAATCATCCTCGTTTTTTCCAGCGGATGTTTTATGGTTTGTAACTCAGTATTTTTTGTTCCAATACTTTGATTTATTAATTCTTTTTTAGCAAAATCTTTTTCTTCTAATAACGCAGTTTTTAGGGTGTTTATATCTTTATTTAACACTTCAATTTTTTTTGCTTCGTCAGAATTGTAAGTCGCAAAAACAGGCACAAAACAAATGAGAACCAATAAGCTCATTATGATTAAATTCGTTCTGGCTTTTCCAGCTTTTTCTATTTGTTCTGATGAGATACCGGCAGGAAGCTTTTTAGAGAAATAGAATATACCAGCCGCAATAATAAATAGAGCACCAACTGCCGTATATAATAAAATAACTTTATCCAGAGTCAAATGTTTTATCTGATCATCATCTACCGTTGCGGTGGTGCCAAAAAGCGCAAGACCCACAATGATAGGGCCAATTGAAGTACCAAAAGAATTTATTCCGCCCGCCAGATTTTGCCTACTTGCGCCAGTTTTGGGATCTCCCAATAAAATAGCAAATGGATTCGCCGCAGTTTGTTGAATCGAAAAACCTAGCGCAACCACGAACAACCCTATCAGCATGCCATAATAAAAATTGCCTTTTACCGCAACAATCATCACTGCTGCGCCTACTGCTGAAAGCAATAGTCCGTAAACTATACTTTTTTTATAGCCCCATTTTCCGATAATGTCATATCCTTTAATCGTACTAAAAATAAATAACAATAATGCTCCAAGAAAATAAGCGGTATAAAATGCAAAGTCGATAAGCTGCGATTGGAACTGATCTAAAGAAAAGTAATTTTTACAGAAAGGAATGAAAATACTATTTCCCGCTGCAATAAAACCCCAGAAAAAAAACACTAAAATTAAAGTGTATAATGCAGGATAATTTGTTGGTTGATTTTTAGATGACATATTTGTTTATAATTTCTTAAAAACAAATATAACTATTTATTTTCTCAAATTGAGTTTTCCAAAGTCTTTTTTATTGCGCTATAAGCCAGCGCTTTTAGGTCACTTGTCGATTTGTCTGGAGGCAAAATATCATTAAAATAGACCTTCACCTTACCCGGAAAACCTTTCGAATAATCAAACGGAAACATTTCCTTTAACCCAACAAACGTGAATACCGCCAAAGGAGAGTGATGTTTTGAAGCCAAAATAAACGCGCCATCTTTGAAATGATCCAAAACCACTGAAGTATCATCCGGAACGCCACCTTCAGGAAAAATAACGATGCTTTGGCCTTCTTCCATACGTTCGGCGCATCTTCGGTAAACATCGGCGCGGCTTTTTGCAGAATTTCTGTCCACTATCACGCAGATCCTTTTGTAAATGGTGCCAAAAATCGGGATCTTCACCAATTCCTTTTTTCCAACATAGCAAAGCGGATGGTTCGGCATTAAAATACAGGGAAGCATCACATCCGTAATCGAGGTGTGGTTTGATATGAAAACGTATTGCGTGTTTTTATCAATTTTTTTATCGGTCAGTTTTTTCAGTTCGTAGCGAAATCCCATTCCGTAAAACATTCCAAAACACCAAAGTCGGATAAATTGGTAAGCATATTTGTAATCTTTTTTCCTTATTGATAGCAACAAAACCGGGATTCCTAGGATGATGGTAAGCACAGTTCCCAAGATAATCATCCAGCCACGCCATATATAATTCAAGATTTTTTTCATTTAATTTTTTCTTTTTCTGAGGAAATTATCCGTTAAAAATCATCTTCTTTTTTACGGTGTAATTCAACATTGAAACCAATAATATTGCCGCAATTTTACTAATCATTTCCTGGCTAAATACAAAAAATCCTAAATTGATAACGTCCGTAAATACAAAACGGAAAAACATTTGAAAAACAATTAAACTCAAAATCGTTGATAAAAAAGAAACCGACATGAAATAAGCAAATTCTTTTCTTTTGGAATGTTTTCCCCGTTCGAAAACAAACCAAATACTAAGAAAATAATTGGTAACAATTCCGCAACATGTCGAAAAAATATTGCTTAAGGGATAGTGAATCCCATGAAAATTATTCTCATGAATAAATATTTTCGGCAAATATAAACTCAGTATTTTGAACGAACCGATTTCTACAACAGCACTCAGTGCACCAGCAATAATGAAAAACAAAACCTGTTTCTGTTTTATTAAAAGTTCTTTCATAAAAAAGAGTATGTGCAAATTTATAACTATATGTTAAACAATAAGAAAACTTGTTAAAATATTTTTTTATTTCGAAAATATGTATAACTTTATTTTTCCAAATAAGAAATATTATCTGATAAAATTTTCATTTTCAATCGTTTGTGAGAATGGTTTTTATCTTAGAACACCAAATTGAACAATTTTTTTTCGATAAAAACTAAACGCAAAACTCATGAACACTCCTAGAAAGTACCGAAAATTTACTCCGCACAAGCAAAAAATTGAAGCTTTGGAAAAGGAAAGTCCGAGATTCAAAAGAATTTATTCCGAGTACGAATTGATGTCCGATGAATTATGGAATCTGGAGAATACGGACATTTCAAATATCCCCGATGATTTTCTGGATGCGATCAAACTCCAGACTTCGTACCTCGAAGAAGAAATCGATGATTGGCTCATCGATGAAAATAAAAAAATACAATAAACGAAGCTGCAGAAATGCAGGTTTTTCTATTTTGTTATCTTTGCAGAAATTTTCCGGGATCGGAATTCCTGCTATGCTTATTAATATTACTCAAAATAAAAATTTCAAGCTTTTCAAACTCATTTCTGAAACTGCAGAAAAAAACAGCCAGTCCGTTTTTATCGTGGGCGGCTATGTGCGAGACCTTCTTATGAAAAGAAAAGCTCCTACAGATATCGATTTTGTTACCGAAGGAAATGGGATGGATCTCGCCAAAGCGGTTGCCAAAGAAATCAATCCAAAATTAAAGGTTTCCGTTTTCAAAAATTACGGGACCGCAATGTTCAAACACGAAGGTTTAGATTTGGAGTTCGTAGGTGCCCGAAAAGAAAGCTATGCCGAAAATTCCCGAAAACCATCGGTTGAAATCGGAACTTTGGAAGATGACCAAAAACGCAGAGATTTCACCATTAATGCATTAGCGATTTCCCTAAACAAGGATAGTTTCGGTGAACTGATCGATCCGTTCAATGGAATTTCAGATATCCAAAATAAAATTATTCGAACTCCATTGGAGCCAAGCCAGACCTATTCCGATGATCCTTTGAGGATGATGAGGGCGATTCGCTTTGCTTCCACTTTAAATTTTAAAATCGAAGAACATTCACTTCGGGCAATCCAGAAGGAAGCGGAAAGAATCAAAATTGTTTCCATGGAAAGAATTATGGTGGAATTTAACAAAATCATGCTTTCCGAAAAACCGTCAACTGGTTTGAAATTGCTCGAAGAAACAGGACTTTTACCCATAATTATTCCTGAATTAACGGCGTTGCGAGGTATTGAGGAAGTAGAAGGACAAACGCATAAAGACAATTTCTGGCATACGCTGGAAGTGGTTGATAATATTTCGAAAAATACCGAAAATCTTTGGCTTCGTTGGGCGGCTTTGCTTCACGATATCGGAAAAGCACCCACCAAAAAATTCGTGGAAGGAACCGGCTGGACTTTTCATGGACACGAATTTTTGGGATCAAAAATGGTGAAAAGTCTTTTCTACCGCCTGAAATTACCGATGGGAAGCGATATGAAATATGTGCAAAAAATGGTGAAGCTATCGTCACGACCGATTGCATTAATTGATGATGGAACTTCGGATTCAGCATTGCGACGATTACTTTTTGATTCTGGTGATGATTTGGAGGATCTTTTCACGCTTTGCAAAGCAGATATTACCACGAAAAATGCATCGAAACAGCAAAAATTCAAGAAAAACTTTGAATATGTTGCTCAGAAAATAAAGGAAGTAGAGGAAAAAGATCAGGTTCGTAATTTCCAACCGCCGATTTCGGGAGAAGAAATCATGGAGCTTTTCAACCTAAAACCCGGAAGAGAAATCGGGATTTTAAAGGAAAAAGTGAAAGAAGCGATCTTGGAAGGTGAAATTGAAAATGATAAAGACCAAGCCCGAAATTTCGTTATCAAAGAAGCGGAAATATTGGGATTGAAGCTTGTTTAAGTAAAGCGAAATTTTTTTACCACAAAAGATTTACAAAAAATAGTGATTTTAGAAAGTCATCCAAAAGAATGAAAAAGTAGAAATTCTTATGTTGAATGGTTTTGCAAACTTTTGAATAACTTAAAAAAGTTTTTGTTGCTTTTGCAATTGTAATTTTAACAAAAAACAAACACGGACGCAGTAAAAGCGCCCGTGTTTTTTTAACAATATAACCTTAAAATTTAGAATTTATAATTCACGCCAACGGTGTAATTTCTTGGTTTTGTGGTAAATCCAACAACATCGACATAAGAAGTATTGAAAAGATTCCCGATATTCAAATAGCCCTCAATTTTGGAATTGATTTTCTGATTAATGTTTAAATTAAATAAATTATAGCTTTCCAATTCTACGCGATCAACAGCAAAAGTTGCCGAATTGTAGTAAGAATCCATTCTTTTGGAAACAAACTGATGGCTCAAATTAATTCTTGTGGAAGCAAAAGGAAGGATTTCGAGGAAAGAATTGACGCGCTGTTTTGGTTGTCTCAGCATGGTCGCTTCTTTGTCTTTTTCCACAAAACTAAAATTCCCACCGAAATTGATCATTTCGTTTAGTTGATATTTCAAACCCAGTTCAAAACCTTTCACTTTATTGTCGCCAACATTTTTATATTGACCTGCAAAAGTGGTGAAATCTACCGTTTCGTAGGCGAAAGCATCTTTTTCTGATCTTTGGAAAAGACTTGCATTGAAAACAATACTTTGGTCTTTTTTACCCAAGCTTAAATCGATTTCATGGGAAGAATTAGTTTCCGGTTTCAGGTCGAAATTAGCTAAAACATAAGGCAACGAACCATAATTTTGATAAAGCGTCGGTGCAATAAACGCGGTGGAATAGGAATATCCAACTTTGAAATACAACGTTTCCAATTCTTTTAAAATATAAGGATTTACGCTATAAACCCAATGATTTCCGAACTTGGAATGATCGGTCATTCTGGCTCCCGCATCCAAATTTAGGAATTGATATTTCAAATTAACGTTGGCAAAAGCATCGAAAGTGTTGGTTTTGGTATCGTTTCTATTTAAATCTTCAACCAAAGAAGTTGCTCCCCAAGGAAGCGATTTGGCTCCCATTTTTTGGTCTTCGAACTGAATTCCGGCGGTGAAACTGATGTTTTCTGAAAACTTATAATGATTAAATAATTCGGTGAAAAAATTACGCCCGGTGTAGGAAAACTGATCTTGGTATTCGTTGCCCACGAAGTTTTGTCCCAATCTTTCATTCCCAGAAAACCTAGTATTCAAAGTGATTTCGCCGTTTTTGTATTTGTAATTTGCGTTACCGCCGATATAGCTTTGTTGGTCATCGGAGCGGTATTTTCCATCCGTGAAAGCGCCTTCGTCATAGCTGAAAAGATGGTGATTCCAACCTCCGTTGATGTTGATATTGAAGTTTTCGGTGGCGTAACCAAAATTGGCATTGATGTTCTGTTTTTCAAAACCATCTTTCTCGAAATTTTCGCCTTCCGCGGACGAAAGTCCTTGCGATTTTTCGTTAAACCCGGAAACTTGATAATTGAATTGATTGATTTTTCCTTTAACCAAAGCATTTTGCGCAAAGGTTGAAAAAGATCCAGCTCTCGCTCCCAAAAGGCCTTCAATCTTTTTATCAGAAGATTTTTTCGTTTTAATATTAATGACAGAAACCGTCGCGTTGCTTCCATAAAGTACCGAAGACGCGCCGTTCAAAATTTCCAGACTTTCAATGTTTTCCAAAGCAATCAGTCGCAAATCGGAAACTACATAATCGTTTCCAGTGACGTCTTTCAACGGAACTCCATCGATAAGAATTAGTACATTGGCACTTTTTCCGCCACGAATTTTCAGTGATTTTGGTTCTTGGTTGTTGTTTTGGTTACCAGTGATTTGAAACCCTGCAATTTGGTTCAACACATTCGGAAGATCCTGGCCTTTGTATTTTTCCAGATCTTTTTCGGTAATCAGCTGTACATTTTTTCCGGTTTTGTAAAGCTGTTGTTTGGTTTTGGAGGCAATAGTGATTTCCTCGATTTGGGTTTCGTTTTCTTGTTGGGCAAAAATACTTGAACTTACGACAAGCATTGCTCCAACAAAAATTAATCTTTTTTTCATTAAAAATTAAATTGAGTTAAAGGTTTACTTATCGGAAAAAAATGTAGGTAAAAGTACTGAACTGAACATTCAGCAATTCACGACTTTTCCTCCGAAAGCGTTTAATAATCGTGCTTTTAGCAAGGTCTCCTGACTTTCACATTGTTTTCACCTTCCCGTTTCCAGTGGTTTTATTCGAAACAATTTTTTGCGTGATTTACAGTTGCGGGGACAGTTTGTGATTTACACACAATTCCCTTTTCTAAAAGTGTTGCAAATGTAGTGTTTTTGTCCTGACATTTCAAGAACCGTGACAAAAAAGAAACCCGAAGAAACTTTCGGGCTTAATTTTTTTATTCTTTCGGAACCTTGTTTTTCAGGTAGTGATAGGTTTCTATCTGCGAACGAATTTCTTTATGATCGTTTTTCACATATTCGTTTCGCAATTTTTTGTCGAGAATTCGGGCTTTCACATTGTCGCTCAACTGAATTTCCAGGATATCTTTCAATTCTTTTTTTAAGTTTTTCTGAGTGATTTTTGCGGCAGCTTCAATTCGGTAATCCAGGTTTCGCGTCATCCAATCGGCGGAAGAAATGTAAAGATCTTCATTTCCTTTATTGTAGAAATACATTACCCGTGCATGTTCCAGATATTCATCAACGATGCTTATCGCTTTTATTTTTTCTTTAAATTCCTTTTGATTGACCGCACAATAAATCCCACGAACAATCAATCTGATATTCACGCCGGTCCTTGCGGCTTCATATAATTTTTCAATTAAAGTTCTGTCGCTCAATGAATTGGTTTTTATAATCATTTCCGATCTGCGGCCAGCTTTGGCTTCTTCGATTTCTCGATCAATGTGAGCGATGATTTTTTCACGCATAAATTGCGGACAAACCAGTAGTTTTTTGCAAGTTTTTAAAGTTGGCAAAATATCTTCTTTGGGTTTCCGCAGTATATTGAATATTTTATTAATGTCTGCCATAATACCTCTGTCTGAGGTCATCAGCAAATGGTCACCATATATCTTCGCAGTTTTTTCGTTGAAGTTTCCGGTGCTTACAAATCCGTATTGAATGGTTTTGTTGTGCGCTCTTTTTTTAATTACGCAGAGCTTCGCATGCACTTTTTTATTGGGAATTCCGACCAGAACTTTCACGCCTTCCTGTTCCAAAATCTCTTTCCAAATCAGGTTGCTTTCTTCATCAAAACGGGCGCGTAGTTCCAGCATAACGGTAACCTCTTTACCGTTTCGGGCAGCGTTGATCAATGCATTGATAATTTTCGAATGACTTGCTAATCGGTAAGCAGTGATTTGAATGGTTTTTACATCTGGATCCATCGCAGATTCCCGCAACAAATCGATAACTGGATTGAATTTGTGATACGGAAAAGTAAGCAAAACATCAGTTTTCTGAATCACGTCAGTTACCCGTTTTCCAACGAATTCCGGGTGGTCGAAAGAGGTTCTTTCTTCCGGTTTTGTATAGGTTTTGAAAACGTCCGGAAAATCCATGAAATGTCTGAAATTATGAATTTTTCCACCAGGAATTATGCTGTCTTTCTTCGTTAAGTTCAGTTTTCGAATCAGGAATTCGATCAAAGATTTATCCATTTCTTTATCGAAAACAAAACGGGTAGGTTTGCCTTTTCTTCGGGATTTGATGCCTTTTTCAATCTTTTCAGCGAGTGTAGTTTTGATGTCATTATCGAGATCAAATTCTGCGTCTTTGGTTACTTTAAAACAATGAGCCGAAAATTCATCATAACCAAAATATGAGAAAATATGCGGCAAATTAAAGGTAATCACATCTTCCAACAGCATTACGTTTTTTTCGTCCTTATTTTCAGATGGAAGCAAAACAAAACGTCCGATTTCCCTGGACGGAATTTCGATAATGGCGAATTTGGTTTCGTATAAGAAATCTTTTTTGCGCATCGCTATGCCGAGATACAGAGATTTGTCCCGTAAATAGGGCATTGGAACATTGTCATGAAGCAAGATCGGGATCACGTTGCTTTCAACCACTTCATCAAAATATTCATTGACAAACCGTTCCTGTGCAGGTGAAAGATTTTTTGCGGTTCGTATAAAAACCTTCTGTTCTGCCATTTCCATCTGGATTTTTTTCCACGTCTTATCGAAATTCTGCTGCTGGTGGATTACAATTTCGTTGATCTGCTGTAGGATTTTGGTAGGTTGCTGGTAGAAAGATTCGGAAATATATTTGCTCTTGAAATCCATCGCACGTTTTAATCCGGCCACGCGTACCCTGAAGAATTCATCAAGATTATTTGAAAAGATTCCCAAAAAGCGGATGCGCAGATGGAGGGGTACGTTTTCGTCCATCGCTTCTTGCAACACACGTTCGTTGAATGATAACCAGGTGATGTCTCGGGGATTAAATTGATTTGCCACGTTTCAGTCTCTTATTTTCCCCAAAAATAGGAAAATTTTACCCACTTTTCGGGGTGAAATCATAGGCAGAACGATAAATTTACGTTAAATTTGTGACAAACTTTGCCTATGTTCACACGAGAAATATTGTTAAAAAACAAGGTTCCTGTAATTTATCTTAAAAAAAAGGATACCCTTTTCCGGGAAGATCAAATGGCTTTAAACCTTTATTACCTTACAGAAGGTGAAATCAGGATCTTTAACTCCGATTCCGATGGTAAAGAATTTTTAATTAATAAGGTGAATGAGCACCAGTTTCTCGGCGAACCGCCATTCCTACTCTCCGAAAGGTATCCTGCCAATGCTGTAATTGCAAGTGAAAGTGCTGAGATTTTCAGTTTCAGTCAAAGTCTTTACAAAAAATTCATGCTTGATAATCCTGAGATTCTTTTTGAATTTACGAACGAGATCGCCAAAAAAGCTTATGATAAGACGCTGAGGTTAAAATCGATTGTTCACCAGTGTCCTCACGAAAGAATTTTAAGTTTTCTCAATCTTCATAAGAGAACTATAGGTTTAGAGCCGAGTGAAAAAACAATTATCGACGTTACGCGTAAAGAAATTGCAAATTCTACAGGACTGGCAATAGAAACCGTGATCCGTAACGTGAAAAAAATGGAACGGGAACAAAAAATACAGCTCATTAATCATAAAATATACTATTGATGCATCGCACGTTCTGGCTAAAATTTTCAGTTTTCAATTTCTTTTTGGTGGCGCTTTTGGGTGTCATCATGCGTTATAAAATCCAATTTTCTTTTCCGTTTCTGGATCAGAAACATCTTCAGGAAGCTCATTCTCATTTTGCGTTTTATGGCTGGATCACCAATGTGCTGTATGTGCTTATCGTGCATTATATAAGCAAAGTGAACCCTTTGGTTAAGCTCAGAAAGTATGAATATTTAATCGTCATTAACCTTGCCGCATCTTTTGCAATGCTCGGTACGTTTATCTACGGCGGTTATTTTTGGGCGTCGATTGTAGCTTCTACAACCGCACTGCTAGCTAGTTTTGTATTCTGTTATTTCTTCGTGGTGGATGCTAGAAAAATTCAGGATACCTCCAAAATCTGGTTTCTTGCCGGATTATTTTTTGCCGTGATTTCTTCGATTGGTGTTTTCAACCTGGCTTATATGATGAGTTCAAAAAACATAAATCAGGATCTTTATCTGGCTTCAGAATATTATTTTCTTCATTTTCAGTATAACGGATTCTTTATATTTTCCTGCATCGGTCTGTTGCTTTATTCAATGAAGGAGGCGGGTTCGCCCATTTCTGAGAAAAAAAATAAACTGCTGTTCTGGCTGATGTTTTTTGGCTGTCTGATAGGCGTAGGTCTTTCGTTCTTATGGATGAAGCTGCCTGCTATGATCTTCGCGGTAATCGTTTTAGGAACACTTGGCCAAACCGCCGGTGCTATTATACTTTATGGTTTTGTAAAAAAAAGCTGGACCAATCTTGTCCTAAAATGGTCGCCAATGCACAGGTTTGTACTGCTATTCGTAGGTTTTGCATTTGCCGTGAAAATTGCGCTGCAGTTGGGGTCAAATATTCCTGCGGTAAACCAGTTTGCTTTTGGGTTCCGTAATGTCGTAATCGCTTATCTGCACTTGGTTCTGCTGATGTGTATCGCTACGTTTCTGGTGAACCAGATTCTGGCAACTAATTTCTTCACTATTTCGAAAACGCTGCTGTTAGGGCTGAAGCTTTTCCTATTAGGGATTTTCCTTAATGAACTTCTTCTGGGACTGATGGGCATTTTTTCGATAAAGTATATTTCGATTCCTTATGCAAACCATTTCCTTCTTTATATTTCTTTACTGATTTTTGTTGCGCTGCTGATTATCTTTATTAATTTAAAGACGAAGAAACAGAATTAATAACTGCAACTTTTCATAAATAAAAAATGGCTCTCAAAATTTTTTTGAGAGCTATTTCTACAATTAAATTTAACAAACTTAGAATTTATTTTTCCGGAAGTAGTACCTCATCGATCGCATAGACAACGCCGTTCGAAGCAGGAACTGTCGCTACAATTTTCGCCTTTCCGTTGATTACCGGCTTACCGTCTACAATCGTAATCGTAATATTTTTACCGTTTACCATTCCTAAACTTTGTCCGTCAGTCATATTTTCTTCTTTAATAACCCCAACGTAAGTATGATATCCCAAAACATCAGATAAAGCATCAGCCTGTTCCGGTTTCAGAAGACCTTCAACAGTGCCTGCAGGAAGTTTTTCGAAAGCAGAATTCAGTGGAGCGAATACCGTAAATGGACCCGCATTGCTGAGGGAGGTGGTGAGGTTTGCCGCTTTCACTGCGGTAACCAGAGTTGATAGATCCGGATTTTTTGCCGCCAGCTGTACAATGTTTGGATTGGAGACATCGTCCTGAACAGCTTCCTGCCCCTGACCTACAGCTTCGGTAGTTGTAGCAGAATCTGTGGTTGCTGTTTCATTTTTCTTGCAAGAAACCAGCGCGAGCCCAACCAAACCTAAAATGATAATCGATTTTTTCATTGCTTAATTTTTATTAAAATTACTCACAACAATTAAGTGTAAGGTATGACTGCGGTCATATACAAGTGTCTGGCATCATGATATTTATCACCACAGCGAAAAAACATTATTTATTTAGTAATTAAAGGTCCTTTTTATTGAATTTTATCAACGAAAGTACAAATGGAACCGTTGCCCAAATCATGAGAATCAGCATCGAAACTCCCATGCCGCCGCCCGATCCGAAAACTTTTTGGAATACAGCTCCCGAGTAACCCAGCATCGCTGAAATATCAAGCTGGAGCAAAACGAAAATGCGCGAAAGCCCCACCGGATTTAGTCCTGCAAGTGTTGCCATAATTCCTTCAATCGGATAATCTGCAAACTGGAACATAAGGACCAGAAGAATCCCATCATATATAATGCTGAAAAACATCCAGATGAAAATAGAAATTCCGATTCCCTTCGCACGGTCGCGGCTGATAATGGCCGAAAGCATCGCAAAAGAAGTGAAGATCACCGAAAGTAAAATACCGATAATAATCAGAGAAAATCCTGTTTCAATGGAGGAATACAGCAGAATCGGAATTCCGCATCCCAACAGAAACGCCAGAATCAGCGCGGTAGAAAGTCCCACGAAAATATTAAACCAGACTTTTACCCGCGGCACCGGCTGGCTCAGGAGCAGTTCGATAAACTGGCTGCTGTTGTAAACATAAATGGTGGAAAAAATAATGCTTACTAAAGGAACTACCAGAAGCACCACATTCAGCAGGCTGAGCGTAGCTTTAGTATAATTGCTTTCCAGGCCCAAAACTGACCATGAAATAATGAAAAGCAGAATCGTATAGAAAATGACAATCTTATTTTTTAAAATATCAAAAAGGATAAAGCGTGCGATCTTGTTCATTTTTTCATTTCTTTTAGGATGCTGATGATGGATTCTGATATTTTTTCCGATTTTCTTTCGGTCATCAAGTCGGTTACCGATTGCTGAACGATGATTTTTCCTTCATTCATAAAAACAATTTCGCTCACAATATCATCAAGTTCACTCAGAAGATGCGAGGTAATGATGATGAGTTTGCCCCTATTTTTTTCTTTGATGATCTTGTTTTTCAGAATTTCTGAAGCCAAAGGATCCAGGCCCGCGGTGGGTTCATCTAGAATGATAACTTTAGGATCGAACATAAATGCCAGTACAGCGCTCACCTTCTGGGTGGTGCCTCCGGAAAGTGTTCCCATTTTCTTGTCGTACATTTTTTCCAGTTCGAAGTTTTCCAGGAGTTCGGTATCGAGATGGGTTTCGGATATTTTCCGCGTATCCTTAATCATTTTGATGGTTTGGCCGATACTCATATTTTCCGGGTAGCGGCCGATCTGTGGCATATAGCCGATGTCTTGGCGGTAGAGATAATCGTCTTTCACACTTTTGCCGTCTACCAGAATATCGCCGGTTTCGATAACATTCAGTCCTAAAATCGATTTGATTAAAGTGGTTTTTCCGCAGCCGTTGGGACCTATAAGGGCTATAGATTTGCCGTTGGTGAAAGTTAAATTCAAATCATCCAGAGCGGTGAATTTGCTGAATTTTTTAGTTAAATTTTTTACCTCTATCATAATTCTAAATTTGGTGGGAAACTCTCACTTCTTTTCTATATTTCAACTTTTTTCATCAAAGGCTGCTCATCCACAAAATTTTCGGGCGTGAGACTGGGGATTATTTTTTCGGTTTTGTCGAGCAGATCTACAAAGAATGTTTTAAAAAGCAGCATGATCGATGGATTGTTCTCTACAAGAACAGAATATAAACTTAGCGGGTGAAAAGGAACGTCGCCCACTTTGTCTTTGTCCATATCGTAGCCTTCGTATTTGTCCCAGAAATTTTTTTTGAAATCGTTCATCGCCATGGTGCCGCTCGTGCTGACATCAAAAGTGTTATTGATGAAATTGTTGTTAATCACACGGTTTTCCATACAGTTGGAATTGATTTTCATTGCCCACCCATTGTCTTCGAAATCATTTTTGAAAAGATCAATTTTCGTGGCGCCATCAAGAAAAATGGCAGTCGTGTTGTTCTGAAATCTGTTCTGTTTTATTTTACTGAAACTGATGTCTTTCAGAAGTAAGCCGTAATTCGCGTCACCCCAGTTATTGATAAAATTGTTGGCGACCATTCCCACGTTATTGCTGTACATTACTGCTACGCCCGCATTATTATTATCGAAGGTATTGCCTACATACACATCGTCGTTAGAGGACATAAAGTGGAGGCCATATCTTAGATTTTTTTTAGAGTAGTTGCGGTAAATGTATGATTTAATAACTTTTTCGAGGTAAATGCCGTCTTTGAGACCCTCAATATAATTGTTTTTGATCCAGATTTCCTCGCTTACCCAGGCGTGGATTCCGTCACCAATTCCTTCCTGTGAAGTGGCCCGCGTAGAAATTATTTTATTATTTCGTATCATGCACCGGTAACCGCGCTGAATGTAAATGCCGAAATAGTTGTTTTCGAAAATATTATTTTCAATGGTTGAGTAATGGCTGTTGTAAAGCCTCACTGCGCCGATGTTTTTTATTTCGTCTTCACCGGAATTGATGATTCGGAATCCTTTCAGCAGGATATTGTTGGCGCGGAAAGAGAGGATTTCATACTTCATTTCCCCATCCAGAACCGGCCTGCCGATACCGATGAGTGATAAAGGATGCGTAATGCTGAGGTTGCCTTCTTTGTAAACCCCGCTTTCCACTAAAATACTGTCGCCACTTTTTGATGCGGCGACAGCTTGTTTAATGGTTTTAAACTGTTCGTTTTTTCCCACTTTCAGAATATTCGAAAAAACAAATACCGGAAAAAACAGCAACATTAATCTGAACATACTTCTTTATTTGGTTAAACTGGCTCCAAGCGTGGCAGCGGCTTTCTGTGCGGCTGCTTTGTCCTGATAAGCCTGTGTGTTTCCGCCCATTGGGGATTTTATGCTGCCGCCTTTGATGAAGGTAGCTTTAGCTTTTTCCAGAAATTTACCGGAAGGGTAATCGATCACATAGGTTTTTGCATTGGTGGCCTTGTCGGGATTCGAACTTTCATACATGTTCATACACATAATGTCATCGAATTTATAAGCCCGGCCTTTCTGGGTAATCAATTGGGTAGCGTATTTCTGTTCAGTGATGGTCATCCGGCAGTTGTCGCACTGGTCTTTACCAAGAGCGAAATCTTGGGGACCGCTCTTCTGGCAAGACATAATTGCTAAAACTGAGACTGCTAGAATAAGTGGTTTTGTAAAATTCATAGGGTTTTGAATTAAATTTTAATATTGATTGCTGACTGGTAATCTCAGACAGATTTTGGTTTTCTGAACTCTATAAATGCTAATATAGCCAAAATTAATGCAACGCCAAACATAATTCCACCGCCAATGTTCGGGTAAGAATATGCGCCAAAATTAAGCAGCTGCTTAAATCCGATTAAAGGAGGTTGATAAGACATTCCCGGTACTACAATAGCAGCGTTAGGATCCAGATTGTGACCGTAATCGTATTCCCAAAGCCAGAAATCTACCATAAATGCAACGCCGAAGATCATGAATAAAACGGCAGTGATATAAAGCCACATCTTTTTATTCAGAAAAGCAGCCAGTAAACAAAGTGCTGCGAAAAATCCTAAAGCATAGGGAAGTACTGTAAACTCCCAGAAATCTTCGGGGTGGATGGTCTTCATACCGATATAGTGATTAAGTCCGTTGATGATTTCGTATTCTCCGGTAATTTTACTTGCCCAGAGATACATGGCCAAACCTTCAGGGTATTGCGGTGCTTCCAGATAAATGGACCAAAGCGGTACAAAGATGGAAATCACAAGTGCAATCCCGCAAACAATCAATAAAACTCTTGTTAAATTATTTAAGGTATGAGTTTTCATTATTTTTAAAAATTAAAAAAGGGCAGAAATATCTGCCCTTTATTTCTGAATTTATTTTGTTTCCCCTTGTTTTACCGGGCTCTGTGCGTTGTCCTTCTTATTATTCAGAGAATAGATAAGCGGAGTATTGCTTCCTGCGGGTGATACTCTTACATATCCCTGCATTTCTTGGTGCAGTGCACTACAGAAGTCGGTACAGTACATTGGGTACATTCCAGGTTTTTTCGGAACCCATTTCAGAGTACAGGTTTCTCCCGGCATAATCAGAAGTTCGGCATTCTGGTTGCCTTTGGTGGCAAAACCGTGAGGTACATCCCAGTCCTGCTCGAGATTGGTTACGTGGAAGTAAACTTCATCACCTACTCTGATTCCTTCAATATTATCAGGTGCAAAATGCGAACGGATTGATGTCATGTAAACGTGAACTTTGTTCCCTTCTCTCACCACTTTACTTTCAGCTTCTCCCTTGGTTGCATAAGGGTGTTTATTATCGGCTATTTTAAAGAATTTAACCTGGTTTTTAGAGATCATATCTCCGGGCAGTGCCTGTGCATAATGCGGCTCGCCAAAGGTTGGGAAATCCAGCAACAGTTTCATTTTATCACCACTGATGTCGTAGAGCTGGGCAGACTGTGCCAGTTCCGGACCTGTAGGTAAATAACGGTCTTTGGTAATTTTGTTGTACGCTACAAGGTATTTCCCGAAAGGTTTCCCGGAATCACCGCCTGGAATCATTAAGTGTCCTACAGAGTAGAAAGTTGGTTGTCTGTCAAGAACCTTAAGGTCTTTAATATTCCATTTCACAACTTCAGAAGAAACGAACATCGAAGTGTAGGCATTTCCTTTTCCGTCAAACTCTGTGTGGAGTGGGCCTAAACCTGGTTTCTGAACCTCACCGTGCAAAGCAGCTTCGTATTTAATAACCTGTACGCCATCGTATTCTCCTGCAAAATTTTTGTCAGCGATTGCTTTAATCATTTTGTCGAAACTGAATACCGGAATAAGTGCAGCCAATTTACCGGAACCGATGATGTATTCACCAGTTGGGTCAACGTCACATCCGTGTGGAGATTTAGGACAAGGAATCATGAACATAGCATCTTTCATATCTTCAACAGAAAGCACAACTACTTCTTTCTTCATGGTAGATGTTGCACTGTGGGTACTCTCATCCCATTTATTGTGCGCGTATTCTGTGGTTACTTTTCTTCCTTTTCCGGCTTTCACCAGTTCAGCAGCTTTTTTCCAGTTCACTGCCATGATGAAGTCTTTGTCATTCTGCGAGGCATTCACTTCAAGTAAAGTATTTGCTTTCTCAGAGTTGTAGCAGGAGAAGAAGAACCAGTCGCCCGATTTTTTCTTACCGGCATGTGAAAGGTCAAAGTTAATCCCCGGAGCTTCAATTTGGAAAGAAAGATCCATACCGCCCGTTTGCTGATCGATTCCAATAAAAGATAGTACTCCTTTGAAGTTTTCTTTGAAAGAATCAATAGGAACATCGCCGTTGGCATCATCTGTAGGAACTGCAAAACGGGTTCCGGCCACCACATACTCCGTATTTTCGGTAAGGAATGGTGAGGAGTGGTTTCCCGCAGAGTTTGGTAACTCCAGAATTTCTACCGTTTTGAATGTTTTTAAATCAATCCTTGCCACGCGCGGAGTGTTGTTTGCGTTGGCAAAAAGCCATCTTCCGTCCACTTCCGCATTAGTTTGTGAAAGGGAAAGGTGATGCTGGTCATCCCATGGAATAAAACCGTGAGAAGTTTCGAGCATTGGTTTGGTTTCTTCACTGTATCCGTATCCGTTTTCAGGATTTACGGAGAAAACAGGAAGGACCTTTAACAATCTTCCGCTTGGCAAGCCATATACGTTTACCTGCCCGTTGAAACCACCACTCACGAAGTTGTAAAACTCATCGTACTTGCCGGGAGCAACGTAAACTTTTTGTGCAGCGTCACCACTTACGGCGGTCTCAGTACCTTTTGGTTTGCAACCTGTCAGCGCTGTTACAGCAACAATGGCAGAGAGCCCCAATAATTTAAGACTTTTCATATATATTTGATTAAAATTTTTCTTTTCAGAATTTATTTTGCGCCGTCAATCTCGCGCATATATTCCAGGATTTCTCGCGCTTCGTTATCAGCAAGTCCCTGATTTGGCATTCTTACCAAGCAAAGCTCCAGTTGCTTTTGTAGTTCAGGATCTACATCAATCATTGGATCAGGATTAGAAATAAAATTCATGATCCATTCCGGAGTATGTCTTGTAGTAATACCTTTCCAACCAGGACCAACCAATTTTTCGTCGGTAGTTTTGTGGCAAGAAGTACATTTTACTTCGGCAATTTTTTTACCTTCTGCCGCCATCGCAGCATCAAACTTACTTACATCAACATTAGAAGCATCCCATTTTCCTAAACCTCTTTTTGGGTCGTACTCATTGGTTCCTGGTGCAGCAGGAGCTTCTGTAGTAGTAGCTGTAGTTTCGGTGGTGGTTGCTGTAGGAATTGAATCTGTTTTTTTATCCCCTCCGCAGGAGAAAAGTGCCAATGTGAGAACTGAAAGTGCCGTTGTTTTAAGGGTGTACATAATTTAATTGTTTTTTGTTTACTCAAAAGTAGAAACATTTGCCCTCATGCGAGTATGATCATAGTCATACGGTTTATATGACTTTTATCGCCAAATTTGTGGTAGATCTTTAAAGAATAAAAAATAATTTTGTTAAAAATTTAGCAATATGAAGAAATACGTAGTGATTTGTGTACTTGTTATGGCTGCTTCCTGCAGTAAAAAGCCGATTGATTCCGCGAAAGAAAGTAATGTAATGCTGGAAGAACCCACACTGAAGGTGGTAGACTCTGCAGCTGCCGGAAAACATGAAGGCCTGGCGCTTATCGAAGGAATGGATTGCCTTACATGCCATAAAACGGATGCCCGACTCGTAGGCCCCTCTTACCAAGAAGTTGCCGATAAATATACTGACGCAGATATCGAGATGCTGGCAAACAAAATAATCGACGGCGGTAAAGGGAACTGGGGTGAAATTCCGATGACTCCGCATGCGGGGATGAGTAAAGAAAATGCAAAAAAAATGGTAGAGTATATTTTGACTTTGAAGAAATAAGTCCTTTCAAATTTTACTTTTCCGTAAAAAAACTCCTTACAGTTATCATCCTTGTGAGGAGTTTTTTTATGATCCGAATCACCATAGCTTTATCACAGTAATCATAAATCCAGATGAGATTAACTGTTATATTAACCGCTGAGCTTTGCTGCTTTAATTGTCAGCTTATGACTACCAATTTTTATGAAAAAAATGTCAATTTGTCACGTTTTTTTATTTTGGTATAAAATTGGAGAAAATCAGTTTGTAAATTTTAAATTAAAAAAATAAAAATATGAGTAAAGTTATTGGAATTGATTTAGGTACAACCAACTCTTGTGTTGCTGTAATGGAGGGAAAAGACCCTGTTGTAATTCCTAATGAAGAAGGTAAAAGAACAACGCCTTCAATTGTTGCTTTCACCGAAGATGGCGAAAGAAAAGTAGGAGATCCTGCAAAAAGACAAGCAGTAACCAATCCTACGAAGACTGTATATTCTATCAAAAGATTTATCGGTGCCCACTTTAAAGATGTTGCTAATGAAGTTTCTAGAGTACCATACAAAGTAGTTGCTGGACCAAACGATATCGTAAAAGTAAAAATCGATGACAGAGAATATACCCCACAAGAAATCTCTGCAATGATCCTTCAGAAAATGAAGAAAACTGCGGAAGATTATTTGGGACAAGAAGTAACCAGAGCGGTAATCACCGTTCCTGCATACTTCAACGATGCACAAAGACAAGCTACTAAAGAAGCTGGGGAAATTGCAGGTTTAACTGTTGAAAGAATTATCAATGAACCTACGGCTGCAGCTTTAGCTTACGGTCTTGATAAAGCACATAAAGACCAAAAAATCGCAGTGTATGACCTTGGTGGTGGTACTTTCGATATCTCCATCCTAGATTTAGGTGATGGTGTATTTGAAGTATTGTCGACAAACGGAGATACCCACCTTGGTGGTGACGATTTCGATGATGTAATCATCAACTGGTTAGCAGACGACTTCAAATCTGAAGAAGGTGTTGATTTAAAAGCTGATCCAATCGCATTACAAAGATTAAAAGAAGCTGCTGAAAAAGCAAAAGTTGAATTATCTTCTTCAATGCAAACAGAAATCAACCTTCCGTATATCACTGCTACGGCTACAGGACCAAAACACTTGGTGAAAACCTTAACAAGAGCGAAGTTCGAGCAATTGTCAGCAGATTTGGTAAAAAGATCAATGGAGCCTTGTAAAAAAGCGCTTTCAGATGCTGGACTTTCAGTTTCAGATATTGATGAGGTAATCTTGGTAGGAGGTTCTACCAGAATCCCAATCATCCAAGAGGAAGTTGAGAAGTTCTTTGGTAAAAAACCTTCAAAAGGAGTAAATCCTGACGAAGTAGTAGCAATTGGTGCTGCAATTCAAGGGGGAGTTTTAACTGGTGATGTGAAAGATGTTCTTTTATTAGACGTAACACCACTTTCTTTAGGTATCGAAACAATGGGTTCTATGTTCACTAAATTAATTGATGCGAATACTACCATCCCAACTAAAAAATCTGAAGTGTTCTCTACAGCGTCTGACAATCAGCCGGCTGTAAGCATCAGAGTAGGACAGGGAGAAAGACCAATGTTCAACGATAACAAAGAAATCGGAAGATTTGATTTGACAGATATTCCACCTGCACCAAGAGGAGTTCCACAAATCGAGGTAACTTTCGATATCGATGCAAACGGAATCCTTTCTGTATCTGCGAAAGACAAAGGAACCGGAAAAGAGCAATCTATTAAAATTCAAGCATCTTCAGGACTTTCTGAAGAAGAAATCCAACGAATGAAGCGTGAAGCAGAAGAAAATGCTTCAGCAGATGCTAAGAAAAAAGAAGAAGTTGAAGTATTCAATAAAGCGGATGGTTTGATTTTCCAAACTGAAAAACAGTTGAAAGAATTTGGCGACAAACTTTCAGCCGACAAAAAAGCAGCCATCGAAACTGCCGTTGCAGAATTGAAAACCGCTTTCGAAGCAAAAGATGCCGATACTACGAAAACCAAAACCGAAGCTTTAGACGCTGCTTGGATGGCCGCTTCCGAAGAAATGTACGCAGCAGGCCAACAAGGTCAGCCAGGTGCAGATCCTTCTCAAGCAAATGCCGGAGCTAATTCAGGTACTGATGATGTACAAGATGCAGACTTCGAAGAAGTCAAGTAAGTAGCAATTATCATCGATTAATATCGATTAAAATAAATTAGCAAATCGCTGTAAACGTAATGTTTACAGCGATTTTTTTTGTTTTTGCATTTTTTAGTAATAGTTGATTTTAATCGATTTTTGTTGTAATTTTGTATCTCATTTGTACCGCGTGTTATTTGGATGTAATGTGCGTCTTATGCGCCTTATTTTATTTTAGAAGCCAAAAAATAGAAAATGTTCAGGATGTTATTTCAGAATGGGATTTAGTAAATTAAAAATACCAAGGGTATGCGAGCAGTGTTCAAAACCCTTTGAAGCAAAGACAGTTACGACTCGTTTTTGTACTGTTTCCTGCGCTAATAAATCGGGAAAAGAGCGCAAAAAGCAGGAAAAAGAACGAGTGGAAAAAGAAACACTATTGAAAAAGTATGTGAATAAAATTGCAGAAGTTCAATCTCGTGAATTTTTATCCGTTGCTGAAGCAACTGTAATGTTTGGAATATCGAGAGATACCATTCACAGATTAATAAAACGTGGAATAATAAAGGGAGTTAATTTTGGAGTAAGATTAACTCGTGTTAAGCGATCAGATTTGGAAGATTTATTTTCAGCAGTTGAAATACCGGAAGAAAAGGAAATAATAATTGAGAAACCCAATTTTGAAGTTGGTAATTGTTATACAATTTCCGAAATTAGTTCAAAATTCTACGCTGATCCAGGAACTGTAACAAACCTGATTAAAAGAAACAAAATTCCGACAAAGAAAGTTGGAAGTTTCGTGTATGTTCCTAAAAATTTAATTGATAAAATTTTTGACGGAAAATGAAAGAGTTATTAAAAACCAAAGTGACAGTACGATTGCGAAAATCCGAATTCCGAAAAGAATGGTTTATTTATTTGGAAAGTTATCCTGTGATGATTCCTGGTAAAGATAAAGTTCAAAGAATCCGGGAATATTTGAACCGAAGCGTCACAACCGTAGATTTTGATAAGAAAAGACCTGCAAGAACAACCCAAGAATCCGTTTCATATAAACCTAAAAGAGATGACAATGGTATTATAGTTTGCAAAAGTGATCTTGATAAGGGAACTATGTTTTATGCAGATTCTGTACGAAAAATAAGACAAAGGGAATATGATAAAAAGAATATTTACAATGAAGTTGATTTGCTGCAAGAGACAATGAATGAAAAAAGGCAGGAGAATTTTGTAGACTACTTCAAATCTCTAATCAAAAGGCGACATAAAAACAGTTCGGATTCCATCAAAGTTAATTGGGAAAGGACGCTTGAGTTTCTTAAATCTTATGGTGATGATTTTATACCGTTTGGAAAGATTGATATGAAATTTTGTGAAAATTATAAAACCTTTCTTTTGAGCGCACCACTTGGCGGAAACAAAAAAGGAACATTGTCGCAAAACAGTGCTGCAACATATTTCTCGATCTTCAAAGCAGCATTGAAACAAGCTTTTATCGACGATTATTTCTTAACTGATATTTCCGCAAAATTGAAAGGAATTTCTGAAATAGAATCCCGAAGAGAATATTTAACTATTGATGAACTGAACACATTGGTGGAAACTCCGTGCGACTATGAGGTTTTAAAGCGTGCAGCACTTTTTTCAGCATTAACAGGGTTGCGACTTTCTGATATTCAGAAATTGAAGTGGGAAGAAATAAGCATGGAAAATGATGCACCGCGTATTCATTTTACCCAGCAAAAGACTAAAGGTGTGGAATATATGCCCATCTCTGCGCAAGCGCTGCAACTTTGTGGCAAAAGGAAATCATCAACAACGTTAGTTTTTAGTGGACTTCCTGATTCAGCATGGATCTCCCGACCTTTAAAAAAATGGATTACATCCGCAGGAATTACCAAGAAAATTACATTTCACAATTTTCGACACACTTTTGCGACCTTGCAACTTTCTAGCGGAACCGATATTTACACAGTTTCGAAAATGCTTGGACACACCAATGTGAGAACAACACAGGTTTACGCGATAGTGGTGGATGAGAAGAAAAATCAGGCAGCAGAAGCGATACAATTGAAAACACTAAAAAATTAGTATTTATGAACCGTAAAAATCGCGATTATGTTCTGCAGTATTTTTTAGTAATTATCGCCTGTGTAATAGTAGGATTCATTTCCAGATACTTTTATCGGAAAGAATCTAATGATGATTTCGGCGGAACTATTATTTTTTGGGGAGCTGCCGGATTTGCATTTGTGATATATTTACTGATTATTGTTTTACTTGATGAATTTTTGGAGAAAACTAATTTTGTAGAATGGGTTAGAAAAAAGTTGGTTAAAGAAAATGTATTTGATTCAGAAGAGTTGATAGATTGTAATAATCTATCTAAAAATGAAATTACTGAAGTTTCTAAAGCGGAATCTCAGACAAAAGAAAAAGAAATCGTCGAATCTGTTCCATCCAAAGAACCAGAGATTTCATCGAAAGTTAAATCTAAAGATGGAAATGAATCGATAAAGGATTTAAAAGAAATCAGAACCCAACAACAAATTTTGCTCGATAAAAAGAAACAAGATAAACTCGACGTCGCCTTAGATTATACAAGGAAGAAATTTGCTTTGTACACGAATGACCAAGACCTTGTAATTTTGTGTGATGCTGTAAAAAGTTATTCCGACCAAAAGGATATTTCTAATGATGTTTCAGTTACAACAACAGAACTTTCCAATTTGGATCTTTATCATTTCGGATGGAATATTTGGAATTATTTCAAAGTGACCAATCAGGATTCGATTGCAAAATTTTTGAAATCGGTTTTTGCCTCTTTGAAGGATGTTGAGCAAGGCAGCATCAAATCGCATCTTCGGGATGATGAAAAAAAGGGAATTATTAAGATTGAGGAGATTGCTTATCTTGTTGATTGATTTGTCTTTTTTATTAAGCGTTTAATCGAAAAAAAAATTCTAAAAAAGCGAAGAGGGGTTCGTATTTTTAGTTTTTGAAATTAACTTGAAATCAGTTATTTACAAAAATATTTTCGTGAAATCTGTCGCAAATTTATCCAATATTTGCGACATTTTTTTTGTGTCTGCTTTAATTGATGATTTCTTCCGCAGTATGAAAATACTAGACGGTGTCTCCTAAATTCTCTGGTTGAAAAACCTATCGAAATTCGGATTTTTCATCAGATCATTAATTGCGAATACACTGCGTTCGCAATTGTGTTTACTTTATTTCGATCTTATATTTCCTTCCAAGTTCTTTTTTACTAATAAAAATTAAAAACAAAAGTGTTTCATAAGTGATTTCTCTGTGATTGCGTGTTTATCGGCATCACAGAGAAATCACTTTTTTTCTTTGCACCATAACAATTAAAATCAATCATTATGGAACACAACGAAATTTCATTTGAAAACCTACCAAGTGCAGTCGCACATTTGAACAATCAAGTCGAAGAACTTAAAGAATTGATTCTGAGAAAAGAATCGGTTTCTATTCCTCAAAAGAAAACACCCATCGACATCGAAAAGGCGTGCGAAATTATTGGAAAAGCAAAACCGACGGTTTATACATTGGTAAGAACGCGCCAAATTCCGTGTTACAAAAGCGGAAAGAAACTATACTTTTTCGAAGATGAATTGCTTGAATGGATTCGCAACGGAAGAAGAAAAACGATGGTTGAAATTGAAGCAGAGGCTGCGAAAAATTTCAGACGAAATAGAGGTTAAAGGCTATGGATACTGAAGAAGAACTCTATAAAAGCAGTAAAGGTTCGGTCACGGTTTTCGACAAAATAATAAAATATATCGGAAAGAAATACCAACTCCGCTTCAACGAAATCGCCTTGGAATTCGAGATAAAGACAGAGAATGGCGATTGGACTGAGTTGAACTTGAACTCGCTGTATATCGAACTTACTCAGGCGGGAATCAACATTGCGTTCAACAAACTTGAAATATTGATGCGAAGCCATTTGATTTCCATTTTCAATCCATTCGAGAACTATTTTCAAAACCTCGAAAAATGGGATGGCGAAAACCATATCCAAAGATTGACAAGTTTTGTGAAGACAACCGATACAGAACCTTTCCAAATCCATTTTGAAAAATGGTTGACAAAATCTGTCTTGTGTGCATTGAAAAGAGGATACATCAACAAACAATGCTTCGTCCTTTACAATACGAAGCAAAACAGTGGAAAGACAAGTTTTTTGAGGTTTCTGCTTCCACCAAGTTTGGAGAAATATTATACCGAAGATATTGGCGTTGACAAGGATGGACTCATTGCGCTCTGCAAAAACTTAATCATCAATATCGATGAACTTTCGGTGATGTCCAAAACGGATGTCAATATTTTGAAGGCATTTATTTCGAAGAATACTGTGAATGCAAGATTACCCTACGATAGAAAATCGTCGTTGATGTACAGAACTTCGTCATTTTGTGGTTCGACCAATCGTTCCGATTTCTTGACAGATGAGACAGGAAGTGTAAGATGGATCATTTTTGAGGTTTTGGAAATTGATTTTGGATATTCAAAGAAAATCAACATCAACCAAGTTTGGGCGCAAGCGTATCACAATGCTTTTGAAAGGAAAAATTACAATCCCGAACTCACTGCAGAAGAACTTATCGAAAATGAAAAAAGAAACGAAAAATTCAAACAGGTCAGTTTGGAACAGGAAATCCTTATCACCCATTTTGAAAAATCAGAAAACAAAAGGGACTTCCTCACCGCAACCGAAATAATGCTCGCAATGAGCAACGCTTTGGGAGTAAGAATGAACAACGTGAAAATCGGAAAAGTATTAACCGCCTTAAACTTTGAAAGGATCAAGCATTCCAAAAAGCAGGTTTATGGCTATTTAATCAAAAGGAAAATTGAGGACGAAAAAAATGATTAGAAATTATTTAAAATTCCTCCTACCTAATTACCTGCTTACCTAAAGTCCTTTGCAACCATTATGAATAAACACTTTTATAATAGGTAACAATAGATGATAAGACTTACCTAAAGTTACCTAAGTATAAAAGAATAATAATTAGAAAATATTTAAAAAAAAGCAGGTAGAAAGGTAAGTCAAGGTAAGTCAAGAAAATCACTCTCAACACTTTCTGCTAAAGGCTTAGGTAAGAAGGTAGGTGAAAACACCAAAAAACTTTATAAAACAAAACACAAAAACACAAAAAACCAACATTATGAATTGCAAACAAGCCAACGAAAATATCAGCATCAGGGAAATATTGGAGAGTTTTTCTCTTTTCCCAAGCAAAGACAACAGAAGAACCGCTTTTTATCTCGCATTTGATCGTGAAGAAAAAACGCCGAGTCTTTCGGTTAATTTTGAAAAAAACACTGCATTTGATTTTGGAACAGGAATGAAATATGACAATGTTTCCTTGGTTCAGGGAATTAAAAAATGCTCAGTTTCCGAAGCATTGGAATATCTGATAAGATTTGATTATTCAATTTCGACAAATCAAAAAATTGAAACAGATAATTTCAAACCAAAATCAGGATATCAAATTTTGGATATCAAAGAATTGGAACATCCAAGTTTGATGGAATACTTAAAATCAAGAAAACTCGATTCCCTGAAATCTGAACTCAAAGAAATCCATTACGAACTCAACGGAAAGAATTATTTCGGTTTGGGATTCAAAAATGATTCGGACGGATATGAAATCAGGAATCCTTACATCAAACTTTGCTTAGGTAAAAAAGACCTCACTTCCATAAAAAATCAATCGAAAACTTTAAGAGTTTTTGAAGGATTTGCAGATTATCTGTCGTTCAAAATCTTGGAAAAATCACTCGAAAAGGAAACTTCGAATTACATCATTTTAAATTCCGTCACCATGATTTCAAAGGTCAAAAATCAACTCGAAAATTATAAAAATGTTGAACTCTTTTTGGACAATGACAGGACAGGAGATTCTGTCACCGAAATTCTCAAAAAGCAAAATTCTAATATATCAGATGAGAGATTTTTATTCAAAAATCACAAAGACTTAAATGAGTTTTTAATCAGTGGGAACCTGCGTAAAACAGATACAGGTACCATGCTCAATATAGATACAGGTATAAAAGAAACAGACCTGCGTAAAATAGATACAGGTGTCGAAAATGAAGAACCGCGTAAAATAACTGCACGCAAAATCGGCAGATAGTTAGTGCAAAAAGTACCCAATGTTTACAAAAAGCGTGTCCGCTGATTGTAAAATTGGAACATTTTGGTTTTCTCCTATCGTCGAAAACTATAAAACTGAACGCAGATTTTGGAAAAAATCAGTCAAAATTTGATTCGAAATTCAGGGAAATTTTCAATCGAAATTCGAAAAAATTTCAAAGAAAAATCAGACAAAATTCAAAAAAAATTAATTGTAAAAAATAGAAATTTTTGCTTCAGAAAAGAAAAAATATATCAAATGGAAAATGATCAATTAAGACAATTTTTACAGCAAATTTCAAGAGAACAGGAAAAGAAAATTGCACAAGAAAAGCGGAGGAATTTCTTCAAAGAAATCGGCAGAAAAGGTGGTTTAAAAAAGAAGACTTCTAACCAATTTACGAGAGTCGTTTCGACGAGAATTACTGAAAAGGAATATGAAGAAATTGAAAAAATAGCAAAACGATTTAAACTTTCAGTTTCAAAATATTTGCGATTTCTGATTACCGAAAAAGAACTGAGAATTAATGAATTTAAAGAAGATGAAACTTTGCTCGACTACGGAAATAATTTCATCAGAATCAAAAATATGTTTCGGCGCAGTGAGTTTTCACAACTTGACCATACAAAGGTTATTCTAAGAGAGATTGAAATTGTGACAAAACTAATCTACGATTATCTATACAATAAGATGAATGCGAGATCACAGGAGAATCTTCAAGAAGATGAATAACAGTGCCACGACAAGACGAATTTCCAAAATCGCGGTGGAATATAATGGAAACGATAGAGGAACTGCGGAAATGGTTTATAGCAATAATCTTTTGAGCGAGGATGCCGAACTGCAGTTCAGGGAAATGAAAGCCGTCGCCAACAGAAATAAGAATGTGAAGAATTGGACATTGACAGGTTATATCTCTCCAGAAAAATCCATTGGCGATAAGCTGACAAATGAAGAACTGGCTGAATTAGCATTAAAAGCATTAAGAAAAGTTGGAGTTACGGATGACAACCAAATTCGATTGGATATTCATTCTTCCACGAAGCAAAAACACATTCACTTTATCGTGAACCGAGTAAACACTTTTGGCGAAAACACGATTACAGCACATAAAATTGGAGAAAATTTTGGAAAAGCCGTGCGTGAAGTCTGTCAGGAACTGAATCTGAAAACCGACATCGAGATTGGAAACGAGAAAAAAAAGATGATGTATTATACTTTAACGAACTCGCTGAAATACGCAAAAAATTTCGATGATCTTGTAATGAAAATGCATTTGAAAGGTTATCTGGTAACACTTTCTCAAAATGTGAAAGACGGAATTTCAGGAATGCGGATTGTGCGATATGAGGACATCAACCACCAAACCGAGCGACAATACAAACCAGGCTACAAACTTTCAGAAATAACCAACAAACTGAAAATCGCAGACATCAAATCGATTTTGGAATCGAATTATCAGATAAACGAAATCATTCAGGAAAAATTGAATCAGATGCAAACAGAAAATGAACTTGAAACCTTGCAAAACACGGTAACAAAGGAAATCGGAAAAACCATCGATGAATTCTTGAAACCAACTTACACAGCTCCCGACGACGAATTATTAAAACGCAAAAAAAGAAAATTTAGATAAAATGGAAAATCAAAACACAACGCCAAACGAACCACAAAACGATATTTATGAACTGCTTAGAAAGGTGGTTGAAACGAATGAAGAAAACATCAAATCCACGAAACAAACTGAATCAGTCCATTTAGAAGCTCGAAATTTTTATCAATCCGCACAGAATGCGATTATCGGTTCGACCAATATGATGCAAAAAGCGATGCAGCTTGTTAGAACAGAACTTGAATCTATCATAGGTTTCAAATCCTCAATTCCTGAAAGCATTCCTGCAGATTTGTCTGAAAAAACGATCAACTTTTTTGAAAGAATTGAAAAACACATCAAATTTATTTTTCCAGGAAGTATCGGTATTTTGTCCTTGGCAGCAATCATTACATTTGGTTCAGGACATTTTGCTTTCAAATGGTACTCCGAAAGCATCCGAGCCAAAAGTGAAATTCGGCAGGGAATTTTGGATGAAATCAAGAAAGATGGAAAAGCTATTTTCGAAATCAAAGACTATGACCAATTGAAGTACAATACGGATTTGATAAACAAATGGATGAAGAAAAATCAGAAAGATGGCGAGAAATTTTTGAGGTTTAAAGAAGGGTATGAAAGTAAATAACTTCGCAAATTTTATTATCTTTACAAAACATTGGGTCACTGGTACGCCAACTATGGATATTGAATGAGAACAAAAGTTCTCATTCTTTTTTTATTTTTAATACAAAGACTTAATATTCATGATTCTTTTTTAAATATCTTTACACAAAATGTATATTTCTATGCAGGAAATTCCAATTAATAGACTTAAAGCTGTACTTGCTGAAAAACAGAAAACGGGTAAATGGCTTGCAGATCAATTAAATAAATCAGAAACAACCGTTTCCAGATGGTGTCGAAATGAAATACAGCCATCTATGGAAACTTTCGTTGTGATTGCAAGACTTCTTGATTTGGACGTTAAAGAATTGTTGAATTCAACAAAGTAAGAAAAGGAAAATGATTAATGCTGTTGATATTTTAGAAAATGAAATAATAGAACTTTCAGAAGAAATTCTTGAAATACTTCTTCGTGACCATACTTCTAAGAAAAATATTTTTTGGGGTACTGATAATTATGAAAACCTTGGTAAAGGCTATGAATTTAACTCTGAGATAAAACCCGAACTAATTACAGGTGATAATGGAAATGTAATAATGCCGAGAGTGAAAAAAGATTTGCAATTGCAACTTTTTAGAATAAAAGATAAAGCGGAAGTTTTTACACCATCATGGGTTTGTAATGCTCAAAATAATTTGATTGACAATGCATGGTTTGGAAGAGAAAATGTATTTAACAGCGAGGTTTATGAATCAAGAGGATCAAAAAGATGGATTACTAATCCTGAAAAAGTAGAATTTCCTAAGGGGAAAACTTGGAAACATTATGTGCGAGATAAAAGATTAGAAATTGCATGTGGAGAAGCTCCATACATTACAAGCAGATACGATACTACAACTGGGGAGTTTATTCCTATTAAAGAAAGAATTGGCTTGTTAGATAGAAAATTAAGAGTTATTTGTGAAAACGTGCATTCTTCTGGAGACTGGTTAAAGGCATCTCAAATTGCGTTTAAGAATACTTATGCTTTTGAATGGCAAGGTGACAGTCTGTTGCTGGCGAGAGAAGCAATGTTATATACATTTATTGATTTTTACAGAGAAAAATTTGAGAAAGAACCATTATTAAAGTCAATCAAATACATCGCCTATATCATATCATGGAATGTTTGGCAAATGGACGGGTTGAAGGGAGTTTTGCCAAACTCTTGCGAATCGAAGGAACATGAAGTAGAAAACTTATTCGGTGAGAAAACCACGACTGAAATCCCATGTGAAGGTTGCGATAAAAATGAAATTAAAAAACATAACGGAAAATATTGTCTTATTAAAGATTGGGAAAGTGTCGATAAGTTGACTGGTAAAAAGGGGAAAAAAATAAGATTTGTTGATTTATTAAAATAGCTATTGAGAAATTATGCCAGAAGACTACATTAATTCAGATATTCTTGAAGGTATCATTTATGGAAGAGTTGAACCTCATATTTATGCTTTTTCGACGGAAACAATTCCAAATTACATGAAGGTTGGAGATACTTATTGACCTATAGAGAAAAGATTAAATGAATGGCGAAAATACTATCCAAATTTAGAAAGAAAATACTCTGATGTTGCAAAAGCAGATGATCAAACTTTTTATAGAGACTTATCAGTTCATTATTTTTTAGAAAGCGAAAAGAAGCGAAAAAGATTACAAACTGATTCTATTCCAGATATTCCATATTATTCAAAAGAATTTTTTGAAAATACATCTATTGAAGATATTCAGTAAGCAGTAAATGACATTAGATCGGGATTTACTGACAATAACGGCAAGTATCAATTTTACAAATTTGATAGCAGTAGGATTCCTGTAGCATTTGTTTATGATAGAGTTCTTTGTTTTCTCCCAAGACCAAATCAGGACAAAACAATCAAGAAATTTAAGATTGCTGTAGATAATGGCAGAACAAATTTGCTAATGTATGCCGTTATGCGTTTTGGAAAATCCTTTACCTCATTGTGTTGTGCAACTGAAATTGACGCAAGGATTGTGGTAGTGGTTTCAGCGAAAGCCGATGTTAAAAGTGAATGGAAAAAAACTACTGAAAGTCATAAAAGGTTTAAAGATTATGAGTTTCTTGATAGCGACAGTCTACTTGCAAGTGATATAGTTATCTCTGATAATTTAGCAGAAAATAAGAAATTGGTGATATTCTTAACACTTCAAGATTTGCAAGGAGATGATATCAAAGCAAAACATCAAGAACTTTTCGACAATGAAATTGATTTATTAATTGTAGACGAAACTCATTTTGGGGCAAGAGCAAGTGAATATGGAAAAGTTCTACAATCAAAAACTGATATTAATAGAGAATTGAAAGGTGGAGATGAAACACTTGAAGAGTTAGAAAATTCACTAAAGGTTTTTATTGCGAAGATCCGCCTTCATCTTTCTGGAACACCTTATCGAATTCTGATGGGTAGTGAGTTCACTGATGAAGATATTATCGCTTTCTACCAGTTTACTGACATTGCGGACGATCAACAAAAATGGGATGAAGAGAATTTAAACAAAGATGATGTTAAAGAATGGGAGAATCCGTATTATGGATTTCCGCAGATGATTCGTTTTGCATTCAACCCGAACGAATCTTCCAGAAAGAAAATGGAAGATTTGAAGAATAATGGGATCACTTATGCTTTTTCAGCATTATTTAGACCCAAATCAATCAGAAAAGATACTGTACAAAATCTCCATAAAAAATTTGAACACGAATCGGAAATTCTTGATCTACTAGAAGTAATTGATGGATCAAAAAATGACGAAAATCTTTTGGGGTTTTTGGATTATGATAAAATTAAGAAAGGAAATATGTGCAGACATATTGTTTGTGTTCTGCCGTTTCGTGCATCTTGTGATGCTTTGGAGAATTTAATTATTGAAAATAAAGAAAGGTTCAAGAATCTTTGTGGATATGAAATTATCAATATTGCTGGAGTAGAGAATGAAACTGAATTTCGAAATACTCAGGATGTAAAAAGAAAAATAAAAGCTTGCGAGGCAGAGAATAAAAAAACGATTACTTTAACCGTAAATAGGATGTTAACTGGTAGTACGGTTGAAGAATGGGATACAATGATATATTTCAAAGATACTGCGTCGCCACAGGAATATGACCAAGCAATATTTAGATTGCAAAATCAGTATATCAGAGAATTTGTTGATGAAAATAATGATGTCATTAAATTCAATATGAAGCCACAAACCTTGTTGGTTGATTTTGATCCCAACAGAATGTTTGTGATGCAAGAGCAGAAATCACAAATATACAACGTAAACACAGATGCTAACGGAAATTCAAAATTAGAGAAAAGATTGAGTCGAGAGTTGGAAATATCACCCATTATTACACTTAATCACAATAAGTTAGTTGAAGTAAAAGCTGCAGATGTTTTAGATGCAGTTAGAAAATATTCAAACGAGAGAAGTGTCTTAGATGAAGCAACTGCTTTACCTGTTGATCTTTCAATCTTAAATAATCCTTTATTGAAGGAAGAAATTGAAAAACAGGGTGAAATTGGATCTAAACAAGGGTTAGAAATAAAAGCAGTTGAAACAGATGGCGAGGGAGATGATTTCGATATAGATGAATCTAATAAAGGGGAGGAGAACATTAATGAGCAAGAACCATCTTACGGTAGTTCTGAAGAAACAAAAAATGATGAAACCTCCATCAAAAAGAAATTTGCAACGTATTATTCTAAGATTTTATTTTTTGCATTCTTAACTGATTCAAAGGTGATATCATTACAAGCAATTCTTGATGAGATTAATGAAAATCTGAATAATCAAAGATTAGCTAAAAACCTTGGTCTGAAGATAGAAATTTTGAATATTTTTCAAGCTGCTTTGAATCCATTTATTTTAAGTGAATTAGATTATAAGATTCAGAATATTAATACATTGACAAATGATCTTGCATTGCGACCAATTGAAAGAGCGGAGATTGCGATGCGAAAATTTACAAGATTATCCGAATCGGAAATTGTTACTCCAGAAAAGGTCACAGAGCGAATGATTAATGTTTTTCCAGAGGGTGCAATAACAGAAGGAACAAAATTACTTGATATTGCTTCCAAACAGGGTGAATTTGCCTTTGCCTGCTATAAAAAATTTGGAAAAAACATTGCCAAGAATTTTTATTCTATTCCAACTTCAAAAATAGCTTATGAATTTACTAGGAAGGTATATGAATTATTGGAACTTGATGTTTCGCATATAGAAAGTGAATTTACTTCCTACGATCTTATCAAAGAGGACAATGAAATAATAAAAGATAACCAAGTAAAAATTAATAATGACGATATGAAATTTGATGTAGTTATTGGAAATCCACCTTATCAGGAAAAGAAAATAGGAACCAGTGATAATCCAATATATCACCTTTTTATGGATGTTTCCTACAAAATCGCAGATAGAGTATCATTGATTACACCTGCAAGATTCTTTTGTTTAATGTTGGGAAAACTCCAAAAGTATGGAATGATAAGATTTTGAACGATGAACATTTTTTAGTTAGTCTCTCCTTAAACCACCTATAATTTACTGATTATTAGTATTTTGGGTTTAAAATAGCTTGTTTTTTATTGCAAGAATTTGTAT
>NZ_JASZ02000029.1 GCF_000735695.2 Kaistella haifensis DSM 19056 | reverse complement strand
ATTATAAAGATGTTTCAGAAGCAAACAGCCCACCATAAAACGAATCGGATGGCTCGGATTGCCCACTTTAGAGTACAACGGCGAAAATTCGTTCTCGAAATAATTCCAATCTATTTTATCTGAAAGCAAAACGAGTTCGTGTTTATCATCAATAAAATCAACCAACATCGGGCGGAATAATTCTGGCAGTTTTTCTGGATTTTTTCCTAACATATTTGCAAGGTTTTAAAGCTCTAATATACAAATTCTTGCAATAAAAAACAAGCTATTTTAAACCCAAAATACTAATAATCAGTAAATTATAAGTGGTTTAAGGAGAGACTAAATAAATTCCTTTTCGTTTGCAAAAAAAATCTGATGAAAATTTAATTTCTTAATTTTATACCTATTTAATAATAATGAAAAAGATATTTCTGCCATTGTTGGCATCAACTTTAGTTACTCTTTCATGCGCCAGCAAATTTGCGCCAGTAGCAGAAAATGCCCTTCGTCCGACGGCGATCACCCAACCTACACCTAATGATACCGATGATCCTGCGATTTGGATTCATCCAACAGATGCTACCAAAAGTTTAATCGTAGGAACCGATAAAGAAGACGGTGGTGGATTATATGTTTACGATCTCAATGGGAAAATTATCAACAAATTCATAGGAATGCAGCGTCCTAATAATGTCGACATTGCTTATGGATTACTCATTAATGGGGTTAAAACCGATATCGCAGTAACCACAGAACGCAATGCAAAACGCCTTCGGGTTTTTTCGCTTCCCGATCTTAAACCTATTGATAATGGGGGAATTTCTATTTTTGATGGGGAAATAGGAGAGGAAGTACGCGAAGGAATGGGAATTGCCCTTTACACCAAAAAAAACGGCCCCGAAACCCATGAAATTCATGCCATAGTGGGTAGAAAAACCGGGCCTTCAGGAACTTATTTATGGCAATACAAACTTGCGATAACCCCGAAGGGAACTGTAACCGCCGAGGTGATCCGTAAGTTTGGAACCTACAGCGGAAATAAAGAAATAGAAGCCATCGCAGTAGATAACGAATTGGGGTATATCTATTATTCCGACGAAGGTAGCGGTGTCCGAAAATATTATGCTGATCCTGAGAAAGGAAATAATGAGATTGCATTTTTTGCACAAAATGATGCAAAACGTGATCACGAAGGGATTGCTATTTACAAAACAACCCATACAACGGGGTATCTGCTTGTGTCCAATCAACAAAATAATTCAATGATGGTTTATAAAAGAGAGGGCTCCGAAATGGATCCCAATCATCATCAACTGATCGCCGATATTCCGGTTTCTGCTATTGAGTGCGACGGAGTTGATGCCACCAATGTAAATTTAGGAACCAATTATCCGAAAGGCATTTTGGTTACCATGAGCAACGGAAATGTTTTTCATATCTACGATTGGAGGCTTTTGCAAAAAGAAATCGATAAGCAGGAGGAGAAGTAAAAAAAAGTGGTTAAGTTTACAAAGTTTAATCTCTTTTTTTTCATGTAATGCTTGCGGACGGGATAAAAGGGTGATTATTGAGTTTTCCTTTCAAACTTTAAGAAATTTTATTTCGAAAAATCTTATTACGAATATTAAAATTAACCCTCCAATCATAATTAATGGAATTCTAAATTTTGAATTTTGAATTGAATTATTTTCACACTGCAGATTTAAATACTCTTTTGAATTAGCTTGTATCGATACTATACTTTTAACGTTTTTTGAAAGAAATTTTTCATCGTTGTCAATTCTTAACTCAATTTCTTGATTAGTTTTCACTTCTTGCAGAAATTCTTGAAACTTATAACATTTAGAGTATTCAGGAATTATTTTTAAAATATTTGAATCATTTTCAATTTCAATATGATATGAGATGCTTGTTCTTCTTGCTGATTTACTTTCATAAATCGATTTAAATTTTCCTCTAATTAATTCAGTTTTATTTAATTCAATTTCTTTTTTTGTGAATGTTCGAAACAAAACATAAGTCAAACCAAGTATAATTAAAATGTAGAAAATTATTTTGAATATTTTCACTGAGATTGTTTTTATTAAGAATCTTCGTTCAATTTACAAACACCCCAGAATCTTTGCAAAATTTCCTTTCTTAGCCTACTCATGAGAATGAATTTTTCAAATCCACACCATTCAAATATATTCATATTCTCTGAAATAAAAAACACTTGCCCAAGAAAATAAAAACCTCTTTTAAAGTAATTCCCCAAAAAAAAGAACGCACCACAAGGGCGCGTCCTCTACTAACTATTAAAAAAATTACTTCACTATTTTCATTTCATTGATCAGCCATTTTGCATCGGCGTATTTATCGATCACGAAAAGGATATATTTGGTATCAACCATGATGTTTCGGCTGAAACGTGGGTCATAATTGATGTCGCTCATAGTTCCTTCCCATTGTCTGTCGAAGTTTAGTCCCACAAGGTTTCCGTAAGCATCCAGCGCCGGACTTCCGGAGTTTCCGCCTGTAGTGTGGTTGGTTGCGGTGAAATTCACGGGTACATCGCCGGTTTTATCTTTGTAAATTCCGTAATCTTTAGCGTTATACAATTGGATTAATTTTTTCGGAACATCAAATTCATAATCTCCCGGAATATATTTCTCCATAATTCCTGCGATATGCGTTTGATAACCATAATAAACTGCATCTCTCGGATTGGAACCTTTCACTTGTCCATACGTTACGCGAAGGGTAGAATTGGCATCCGGGAAGAATTTTCGGTCTTTGTCGGTTTCCATTTGTTGAGCCATGAATTTTTTCTGCAAAACATCAATTTGCTGCTGATACGAAGTCACTTTCGCATCGGTTGTTGCTATGTAATGTTCTCTTAATGTGCTGAAAAGCTTCATTAAAGGATCTTTTTTCAGATTTTGAACCAACGCGTTCTGATCTGCAAATACCTTATTGAGGTCGGAATAAGTTGTTGCACCATTCAAAGCTCCACGTCCTGTAATCACCGAATTCTTCGAAAGTTCTTCGATGGTTTTCAGGTTTTGGTTTTCATCTTTATATTGTTCGAAACCTGCTGGTAAAAATTGTTTCGGAGTTTTGTTAGCATAAAGAGCGAGTAATTTCGCAGTCACTTTAGCATCTAAAACCGCATCGTAATCTTTATAAATTGCAGCAAGTCTGGCTTTGAAATTATCGGAAGTTTTTGCGTCCATTTTCCCGGATTCCACGGCTTTTACGAAATTGTAATAGAAGTTTGCAAGGGTTAATGTTTCTGCATTTCTCAAAACTTCCGAGTAATATGCTTTGTTCAGGTTATAAGGAGCTTGCTCGGTATAAAGGCGGTTCAACTCATCGATGGTCGGTTTTATTTGAGCATTTTTAGCGATTAAATTTTGCTCATAATTCTTCTTTTTACTTACTGCATCAGATTTTTTTAAACCTTCTACTTCGCCAATCCATTTCTTCCAGTAATTGGCTACGGAAGCGTATTTGGAAGCGTATTTAATCCTGGTTTCGGCGTCGGTACGCATTTTTTCATCCAAAGTTTTTAATGCCACTTCACGCACCGAAATCATTGCAGGATCGGTTTCGGTCATGATTTTTTCTACCGCAATTGCTGGTAAATATTCGGTTGTTCTTCCCGGAAATCCGAATACGAAAGTGAAATCGTTTTCTTGTTTGTCTTTAATGGAAACAGGCAAGAAATATTTCGGTTTGTAAGGGATATTGTCTTTGGAATATTCCGCGGGTTTATTATCTTTATCCGCATAAATCCTGAACATCGAGAAATCTCCGGTATGTCTTGGCCACACCCAGTTGTCGGTATCAGAACCGAATTTTCCGATGCTTTGTGGCGGTGCTCCTACCAAACGGATGTCTTTGTATGTTTCAATGATGTAAGCGTAATATTTATTACCGTAATACATCGGTTTTATGGCTACTTTTTGCCAAGATTCCAACTTGAATCCGGCTTTCACGGTTTCTAAATTCTTACTGATAAGTTCCTGAGCTGCTTTAGCATCCAAGTTTTGGGTTCCTGCTAAAACTTCATTCGTTACTTCTTTGATATCAGCGATGAAATCTACGGTTACACCGGGATTCGGAAGTTCTCCATTTTGATCTTTTGCCCAGAAACCATCACTCAAATAATCGTTTTCTACGGATGAATGCTTCTGGATTTGCCCGTAACCGCAGTGGTGATTGGTAAGCAACAAACCTTGAGGCGAGATGATTTCTGCCGTACAACCGCCATTAAATTGTACCACGGCATCTTTAATACTAGGTTTTGAAGGATCAAAAATCTGTTTTGCCGAGATTTTCATTCCTAAATCTTTCATCTCTTTTTCATTGAGTTCGGTGGGAATCCACATACCGCCGTATTGCTGTGCAAAAGCCATTACTGCGGGAAAAAGTATTGCGGAAAGCAATAAGTTTCTTCTTTTCATTTTTTATAATTTGCCTTAAAAGTAAGGAAATTTTAGGAATCGGAATTTTGATCACGAGCTTTTCATTGAATTAGAAACTGAAATATTGCGGTCTTGTGGCATCACTTTTGAAGTTCAAACGGAAAAACACATGGAAATCATTGCGGAACAGTTGCTAAAATTGTTGATCCTCGCCATACCGGACGCATGTATTGCATGGACCGTCACCCACGAGGAGATTTTTAGGGAACCAAGGGAATTTTGCATAGAAAAATCGCAGAGTTGCCGAAAATTGTATCAAAGGAAATTTTTTTATCTATTTACCTGCGAGTATTGTTTTAGCCACTATGTAACGCTTTTTTTCTTGTTAATTACTGGTTTTAATATTTTTTTTGATGATTGGCGAGGCTATTTGGTGGCTTTTTTTATCATCGTAGTGGCTGCAAATATTTATATGAGTTTGTTTGCATATCTAAGGCAAAGCTTAAAACTAGAAAAAATAGAAGCCAAATTGAAAGACAATGAATGGCATGAAATGAAAGAAGAAATTAAATAAATTATTAAAAAAATAAACAATGGAAAATACAGAAAGACTACAAAAATACCAGTATGAAAATTATACGGTAGTAACCAATTTTGAAACCTATCAGGATGTGGTTGATTACGCTGCAGCCAATAATGGCGAATTGATCGAAGTAGGATTTACCGATGGTTCGGATAACCCGATGCCGAATTCTACAGGAAATTTAATTGCTGAAAAGAAAACCTTTAAAGTAGGTCTGGACCCGGAATATCAAGTTTTATATTCCTACGATGAGCGTTTCCAGGAATTGGCGGAACAAATTCTTCAACAAATGAAAGAAAAAGAAAATGATGTAGCGCCCGAAGATTGGCTTGCCGACCAGAATATTGCACAAGGAGACCGCATCATCATCATGAAAAACGGGGAAGTAAACACCGTAACTACCAGAGAAAGAATTAAGTTTCTAATGCGAGGAAACCTTTATGAACTCGCGGTTAAAGTGCCATCGGAGAAAGAAGATTAATACAAAATAGCATCGGTTTTTTAACCTGATTCAAACTCCCGTATAAGCTGTTGAAAATGCAGAATAAACGGGATTTTTTGTGTAGCAAATGCCACAGTTTCTATTGGGAAAACGGTTGATGTATTTTTATTTTAGATTTAACAATCTTTTCACAGATTTTTACCCGAATTTTAAATATATTTGAAGAGATAATAGGCTGTGAATAAAATGCCTTTAAAATAACCTTTCAGAAAATTCCGTCACCATGGAAAAAGTTCTCCCTTACTCGCTATTTACAGACGACGATATCTATCTTTTCCGTGAAGGAAAACATTACCAACTCTACGATAAATTCGGTGCTCATACCTTGGAAGTTGAAGGAAAAAAAGGAGTTTATTTTGCGGTATGGGCACCTCATGCGAAAGAAGTTTCCGTGGTAGGGAATTTTAATAATTGGCATTCCGAATCGCATAAACTTTACCCGAGATGGGATGGTTCAGGGATTTGGGAAGGTTTTATTTCCGGGTTAAATTGGGGCAATATTTACAAATATGCGATCCGAACCAACACCGGAGTTCTGCTGGAAAAAGGCGATCCTTTTGCCCTGAGTTGGGAACAGAATGTACAAGCCAGTTCGGTAATTTCAACCAGTTGGTATGAATGGAACGACAAAAATTGGATGAAAGAACGCTCCAAAAGGAACAGTTTGGAAGCTCCAATGTCTGTTTACGAAATGCATTTGGGATCTTGGATGCGCGGCGTGGACGATCCGGATCGGTTTTTAAGTTACCGAGAAATTGCAGAAAGATTGGTCCCTTATTTAAAAGAAATGAATTTCACCCATGTGGAATTTATGCCCGTGATGGAATATCCTTACGATCCGAGTTGGGGTTATCAAATCACCGGATTTTTCGCAGCTTCTTCGCGTTTCGGTGCACCACAGGATTTGATGTTCCTTATTGATGAGCTTCATCAAAACGGAATTGGGGTCATCCTCGATTGGGTGCCCTCGCATTTTCCGGGAGACGCCAATGGACTTCATTTTTTCGATGGAACTTATCTTTACGAACACGAAGATCCTAGAAAAGGTTTTCATCCCGACTGGAAATCTCATATTTTTAATTACGGAAGACCGGAAGTGCGCTCGTTTTTGGTGTCCAATGCGATGTTTTGGCTCGACCGATATCATGCCGATGGATTGCGCGTAGACGCGGTAACTTCAATGCTTCATCTCGATTATTCCAGAAACGATGGCGAATGGGAACCCAATATTTATGGAGGCAATGTGAACCTAGAAGCTAAACAGTTTTTGCAGGAATTCAATACTGCGGTGTATAAACATTTCCCGGATATCATCACCATTGCTGAAGAAAGTTCAGATTTTCCGATGCTTACCAAACCGGTTCACGATGGTGGAGTAGGTTTCGGAATGAAATGGATGATGGGATGGATGCACGATACCTTAAAATATTTCAAAGAAGATCCAATCCATAGAAAATATCAGCATCACAAAATTACATTTGCATCCATGTATATGTATAATGAAAATTATATGATGCCGCTTTCTCACGATGAAGTTGTACACGGAAAATCCAGTTTAATCTACAAAATGCCGGGCGACGAATGGCAGAAATTTGCTAACTTGCGAGCACTCTATACGTATATGTTCACCCATCCGGGAGCCAAACTCTTGTTTATGGGGAATGAATTTGCACAAACCAGCGAGTGGAATTTTAAACAAAGTCTCGATTGGCATTTGTTGCAATATCCGATTCATAAAGGATTACAAACTTTTGTAAGCGATTTAAACCACCTCTACACCAGCGAACCTTCTTTGTACGAAAATCAGTTCAATTGCGACGGTTTCGAATGGGTAGAAGCTAATGATGATACAAATTCCATTTATATCTATCTGAGAACAGGAAAAAATGAAGATGAAGTAACGATGACGGTCCTCAACCTTACTCCAAGAGTTTTCGATTATAAAATTGGTGTGAATGAAGGAACCAACTGGGAAGTAATCTTAAATTCTGATGATAAAAAATACGGCGGAAGTGGCGTAATCGCTGAAATTGTAGATGAACAAGATGATGAATGGATGTATCGACCGAACTCCATCATTCTGAAATTACCACCTCTTGCCGGCGTCGTACTGAAACAGAAAAAAACAGTCAAAAGAAAACCCAAAAAAAGGGTTGAAGTGCAAGATAGCTCACCGAAAAAAGACTAATCAGCTTTATATTTACCTGTAACCGTAAACTTTTTAAATGAAAATATTTAACCTTTCCATTGAATGTTATCCTGTTGCTAAAGTAGGCGGTCTTGCCGATGTTGTGGGAGCTTTACCGAAATATCTCAACAAAATTGAAGGCGTGGAAGCCAGCGTGATCATGCCTTGGTACAATAAACCTTTTGTGCACGACCACAGTTTCGAAATTGTTTTTGATGGCTGGATCCACCAAAGCCGACAAATGTTTCAGGTACAAGTGATGAAGGAGCGCTCGAAAGTTTTGGGTTTTGATTTGTATTTGGTGAAAATTCCCGGACTTTTAGATCGCGACAATCCCTACGGATATTGGGACGAAAGTCAGCAGTTTCTGGCATTTCAGCATGGGGTTTTGCATTGGCTTTCTGCGATGGAAATTAGGCCGGATATTTTGCATTGTCATGATTATCATACGGGTTTGGTGCCTTTTATGGTAGAATATTGCCCGGAATTCAGTTTTTTAAAAGGTGTTAAAACCGTAGGAACCATCCACAATGGCGAATATCAAGGACAAATGAGTTGGGAAATGACCAGTTATATGCCTTGGTTCTATGGCGAAAACTGGGGACTTCTCGATTGGGACGGCTACATCAATCCTTTGGCTTCAATGATTAAATGTTGTCATGCTTTCAATGCGGTTTCAGAAGGATATTTGAATGAATTACTACAAAATTTCCATGGTTTGGAAGTGCTTGTGCGCAATGAAAGAAACAAAGCATACGGAATTATCAACGGAATCGATGTGGAAGTTTGGGATCCCGCAACCGATCCTTTCTTGGATTTTCATTATTCCCGAAAAAATGCGCAAGAAGGTAAACTTAAAAACAAAAAAGAGATTTGCAAAGAATATGGCTTGAATGAAGATTTGCCTTTATTCAGCTTTATCGGTCGGTTTGCTGGTGAGAAAGGCGCCGATTTGCTTCCAGAAATTGTATGGAAGAGCATCCAACAGACTTATGGCGCCATCAATATTATGGTTTTAGGTTCTGGCGATCCGTATATTGAACGAGAATTGACTCACCTCAATGCTGCTTTCTCCAATTTTGCACTCGATTTGGGGTATAAAGAATATCTTTCGCATAGGATTTATGCATCTTCCGATTTCTTGTTGATGCCTTCGCGGGTGGAACCTTGCGGACTCAACCAAATGTATGCGATGCGTTACGGAACCATTCCGATTGTAAGATATACTGGCGGTTTGCGCGATACAGTAGAAGATATATCAACCGGTGGAAGCGGATTCAATTTCGGTGCAGCAACTGCCGATGATGCGGTTCATGCGATGCATCGGGCGCTTTTTGTTTACCGACAACAAGAGCTGATGAAAGATTTGGTGCAAAAGAATATGAGTTATAATTTCTCTTGGGAAAAATCAGCCGCGAAGTACATGGAAATGTATCGACGCTAATTGAATTGCTGATTTTCATGGATAAAAGTTCAGGAAACTTCTAGAAACGCTTTGTTTATGGTATTATTCTTGCAAAGTTCATGGGAAAAAAATATATGTTCGCAGAAAAATTGAAGAATTTACCCTTACTTGGAATTGCATTAGCTTTAGTGTTCACGATTCTTGTACAATGTAAAAAAGACAAAGAAATAGCGGACCAATCTACTGATCAGCATTTTCCCACAAAAAAGGATTCGGCAATTCAGGCTGAACCTCCGAAACCTGCAATTAAATATACCTCAATGATTTTCCCGACGAAGAAAAAGGATTCTGCGATGGCGGTTTTCAACAAACAATTTTCCGAGGAAAAACAATACACGATTTTAGCCTTAAACCGCCTTGATTCTAAAAATAAATGGCGCGCCGATACCCTCGCAATTCCTGATAAAATCGATCATTCATTGATGTTATATTCGCCATTTCCGACCCAGTTGGATGTACTGAAAGAAGTGAAGAAAATGGTCTTTTTCTCGTATCCAATTCAAGCTTATGCATTATATGAAAACGGAAAATTGATCAAATGGGGACCAACAAGTATGGGCAAAAAAGCTGCGCAAACCAAGCGTGGACTTATGTTTGCGAATTGGAAAAAAGAACTCGCCATTTCTACCGTCAACAGCTCTTGGAAATTGCCTTTCAATTTCAATATTCATAATACTTTGGGAATTGGTTGGCATCAGTACGATTTGCCGGGTTATCCGGCTTCGCATTCTTGTTTGAGACTACTGATGAACGATGCTAAATTCATGTACAACTGGGCCGATCAATGGATTTTGAATAAAGGCGGAGCGACCGTAAAAGCCAACGGAACGCCGGTAATCGTCTTTGGAGACTATCAATGGGGTGGAAAAAAACCTTGGAAAAACCTTATTTTAGATCCGAAATCCAATGATATTTCCGTGGAAGAACTTAATAACATCATCAATCCACATCTTGAGAAAATCCTCGAAGAGCAAAGAAATAGGGAAGAAGTGGTTGCGCAAAAACCTACGGAAGTAAAACCTGCAGCTTAAAATTTTAGTTTTTAATGTTCAAATTGTAGAATTGATTTCTCCGCAAAATCCCGAAGTTTTCGCATTTCTTCTCTGGCTTGGTATTGTCCAATTTTAGTAGCAAAATAAGTTAAAGCCAAGAAAAAAAGGGTGACAAATGACGCTGAAAGTGCCCAAGGAAAATCGTTGCTATTGATTTGTCTTTCCACAAACCACATCGTGATGAAAACCATCCATAAAATACTTCCGATGAAATAAAGGAACATAAATAATGTCCAAACGGCGCTTGTAGGCCCAAAAATCCCGCGAATTAAAGTCTTATTATCTTCGGAATCGTGTTCGGTTCTTAGTGATAAGCAAGGTTTCCAATAGCTGCTGTGATCACTTTTAACCATAATTGTTGCCGTTTCGGAATTGATGTTTCCGGTGTAGTGTTCTGATTGATTTTTGAGAAATTCTTTCAATATCTCCACATATTTTTCACGGCTGATCTTGGTGTAAATTTTAAACCTTGGACGCGACCGGATTTGGTCTATAACGGATTCTTCAATTTTCATCTTGGTAAGGAATTGGATCTTTTAATATCAATTTAAATATCATGATTTGGCCACCTCGTTCAACCTCGAAATTCACTACGGTTCCATCATTACCTTTCATTAAATCATTCATTTTTTGTAAAGTATAATCTCCCGCTTTCTTCTTGTTGATACTGATAATTTTATCATCTTTCCGAATTCCGGCTTCGTAGCAGAGTGCTTCTCTTCTGCATCCGGCGACTGAATATTTGGGTTTCAAAACAAAATGATATTGGAAATTTTCTTTTGCGGAATAAACATTTTCTCCTTCATTTACCTGGTTGTTTTTGGTGGTTTGCAAGGTAACCAAATCTCTGTCCCAGGTCATCCCATCGTGGCGAATGTCTAATCCACTTTTATTAAAAAGAAATGGATCGTTGAAATGTTTGTTTTTTTTAAGGTAAATCTTATTTTCCGGATAATTAAATACTACTTCAAAGCGCCTCATAGTATCGCTTCCTATAGAACCTTTTCGGTTGGGAACCAGCTTCAAATTTTGAATCGAATATTCATCGGGCATGGCAGTTAATGGTTTTTCAAAAGCAAAATCGCCAAGATAAATTCGGTGAATCCTACTTCTTTTTCCGAAAATATCCCCGTTGAAACCCTGTCCTAAATAATCATCAATATTTGGGCGGTTGTACACAAATTCCTTGATGAGTTTCGGGAAAAGCCACACTGCATCGCTATTTCCTAGATCGATCAGCATTTTAGATTCCACGCGGGTTGAAGTCATTTCCACGCCCGTCATGAGGTAAGGTTTGTTGCTTTCAATGGTGATGGGAAATTCGGTATGTCTTTTTATTTTCTTTTCAAAAAGGGCATTGTCTTGGAAAATGGTGATTTTTTTGGTGAGATAATTGATCGACACCGGATGGTTTTTAAAAAAATGAAAACCGATAATTCCATTCACCGGAATCCCAACATGAGAGGAAAAATTGATGCTTTCATCCAAAATAATAAACACGGTATGGTTGAAATCTTTGAAATCTTTGCCAATATTGACGATGTTGTTATCCGAACGCAATCCTTCGATGTCTCGGCTTTCTCCCAAACCGGAAAATTTCACTTTTTCGATGTCATTAAAATTAATTTCCTTGCTATCGAGGCTGAAAAGAATCGTTTCGTTCACGCCGGAATCCAACAGAAAAGTAAGATCAACTCCATTAATATTAAGAGGAACAAATATTAAATTATTGATGAATTGAAACGGAATCACGGTTTTTTGGTGATTAGCAATTTCAAATCCTTTTTGCCCGTAAGAAAAAGCAAATGCAAATAGGATTAAAAATAAACACCGTTTCATAGATTGAAGATACAATATTTTCATCAATTTCATTAAAATTCATCGATATAAATTCATTAAAAAACCTAAATTTGTTCTATGCAAAACGAAGCAAAAACAGAAAGATTCCGACAAATCGTCGAGAACAAATTCCAAATCTACAACTCACTTTTCATGAGTTTGCCTTATGATAAAATGACCAATATCGGCATGCTGCTCCCTTTTTTATATGAAGAAAGCAGGATCGGCTACGAAAAAGGTTTGAGTCCGGAAGAGATTGTAGAAGAGTTTTTCGGTAAACACACTGATTTGGTTTCCGAAGAACAAAAAACCGAACTGTTGTTCAAAATTATCCAGTATATCGAAAGGCAAGTAGTGCTTTTTGACAGTATTGAAGACGCTGCTTTTCCGCAATTGCATTCTGTGAATGAGGCCGGAACTTTATCGCATCTCCACGATCGGGCGGTGCAAGAACATCAATTGGAAGAAACCCGAAAAAAATTGCAGGATTTTGCCATAAAAGTCGTTTTCACAGCGCATCCCACGCAGTTTTACCCGAATTCTGTGCAAAGAATTTTGCATGATCTTCGTTCAGCCATCATGAAAGATTCCGTAACGGAAATCGATATGCTTTTGCAACAGTTGGGTAAAACGCCTTTCCTGAATCGGGAGAAACCCACTCCGCTGGATGAAGCGATGAGCATCATTTTTTACCTAAGATATGTGTATTATGATTCGATAGGCGAACTTTATAGTAGCATTAAAAACACCTTTGGCAATCAGCATTTTGTTCCTCCCCAAGATATATTCCAGTTAGGATTTTGGCCGGGAGGTGATCGCGATGGAAACCCTTTCGTAACCGCAGAAATCACTCAGAAAGTAGCGCAGGAACTTTATTCTTCCATCTTGAAATCCTATTATGCTCATTTGAAAAATTTGCGTAGAAGGTTAAGTTTCCGAGGAGTTTCGGAAGTTTTGGAAACTTTGAGTCACGAACTTTATGAAGCCATCTTTCGAGATCAGAATATCAGTGCCGTACAAATTTTAAAAAGATTAAAAGAAGCAGAAAAAATCCTCATGGATCAACACAACGGACTTTTCAAAAATCTGTTGGAAGATTTTCAGGATCGGGTGAAGATTTTCGGAACTCACTTTGCAACCCTCGATATTCGCCAGGACAGCCGTATTCATCAGCAGGTAATCGATAAAATTATTGTGAAAAAAGCAGGCTTTACATCAGAAAATATTTCTACGAAGGAAAAATTGAAGTGGCTGCTGGAAACCGATGTCGTCTTGGATCCCAACGATTTCGAAGGCATTACCAAAGATACTTTGGAGAATATTTTCAACATTAAAAAAATTCAACAGAAAAACGGCGAACGAGGACTCAGCCGATATATTATTTCCAATTCGGATGAGGTTAAGGATGTCTTGAATGTCTTCGGAATGTTCAGACTTTGCGGTTATCGAGAGGAGGAAATCAATATCGATATTGTTCCGCTTTTTGAAACGATGGAAGGTTTGGATGCCGGTGAAAAAGTGATGAAAGAACTCTATGAACTTCCTATTTATCGAAAACATTTGGAAAAACGCGGAAATTCGCAAACGATTATGCTCGGTTTTTCCGATGGAACTAAAGATGGCGGTTATTTGAAAGCCAATTGGGAAATCTATGAAACCAAAGAACAGCTGACCAAGATTTCTAATGAAAACAATATTAAAGTCATTTTCTTCGACGGACGTGGCGGCCCACCGGCAAGAGGTGGCGGCAAAACCCACGATTTTTACGCCTCTCAGGGGAAAACTATTGCCAATAACAAGATCGAACTTACGATTCAGGGACAAACGATTACCAGTGTTTTTGGGAATAAAGATCAAGCGAAATACAATTTCGAACAACTGTTAACTGCCGGAATAGAGAATGATGTTTTTAAAAATTCAAAAAAAGATTTAACTGAAAAGGAAAGAAAACTTATTCAGGAATTGGCGGAAATTAGCTTCAAGAAATACTCAGATTTGAAGGCGCATCCGATGTTTGTGCCGTATTTGCAGGAGATGAGTACACTAGAATATTATGGCAGAACCAATATCGGCAGCCGACCAAGCAAAAGAGGTGGTACGAATGAACTGAAATTCGAGGATTTGCGTGCAATTCCGTTTGTAGGTTCGTGGAGCCAGTTGAAACAGAATGTTCCCGGGTTTTTCGGGTTTGGTTTTGCGTTAAATGAGCTTAAAAATCAAGGTAGATTTGATGAAGTTCATGCGCTTTATAAAGGTTCAGATTTCTTTAAAACTTTGGTTTTAAACTCGATGATGAGCATGAATAAATCGTATTTTCCGCTTACTTATTACATGAAAAACAATGCGAAGTTTGGCGGTTTTTGGAATATTTTGTTTGAAGAGTATCAACTTTCAAAATCCATGATGTTGGAACTTACCGGATTCAAAATGCTGATGGAAGAAGATCCACTTTCTAGAAAATCAGTTAAAATCCGAGAGAAAATTGTGCTTCCGCTACTGAGTATTCAACAGTATGCTTTAATGAAAATTCAGAAAAAAGAAGGAAATCTCGAAGCGTACGAAAAACTTGTGATGCGTTCCTTGTTCGGGAATATTAATGCAAGTAGAAATTCGGCGTAAATTATTTTAATATGAACAATAATTCCCGCGTTTATCGAATGTCTTTTGCCAGTGTTTATCCATATTATATTGCAAAAGCTGAAAAGAAAGGCCGCACCAAAGCGGAGGTTGACCAAATTATTTTCTGGCTCACCGGCTACGATGAGAAAATGCTGAAAAAAATCATCGACGATAAAACAGATTTGGAGAATTTCTTTAGTCAAGCTCCAAAAATGAACCCGAATGTTTCGAAAATCACCGGTGTCATTTGCGGTCATCGAGTAGAAGAAATCGATGATCCGATCATGCAAAAAGTTCGATATCTGGATAAATTAATCGATGAATTGGCAAAAGGAAAAGCGATGGAAAAGATTTTGAGGAGTTGAAAAATGTCTTTAGAATGAAATGTAAAATTTAATTCATTCTTCTTTAATAAGGGATATTTGGGGTGGATTTCCATAGATCTCGTTTCTTTTCTTGTGAAAATATCAAATGTAATTTTTAACGGAAGTTTAACATTAATTAAGATTAAAACCTTTTGTCTTACAAATTATAATTGATATATTTACAAAAAAAAGAATAAAAGTATGAAGAAAATGTTATCTTCTTTTGTGGTTATCTTCTTGATGGCTACGAACGGTTTCGCTCAGAATATTCCTACAGATCCTTCTGTAAGAATAGGAACTCTTTCCAATGGAATGAAGTATTATATTAAAAAAAACACACTTCCTGAGAAGAAAGTGGATTTTAGATTGGCCATCAACGCAGGATCGATTTTAGAAGATGAGAATCAAAGAGGGCTTGCTCATTTCATGGAACATATGAACTTCAATGGAACTAAAAACTTTCCTGATAATAAATTGGTCGACTTTTTACAATCTATAGGAGTTAAATTCGGACAGCACCTTAATGCTTATACCAGTTTTGATGAGACGGTGTACATGCTTCCTGTTCCTTTAGATAAACCAGGGAATCTTGATGCTGGTCTTAAAGTAATGGAAGATTGGGCTTTTAATGCAATTCTTTCTGATGAGCAGATTAATAAAGAAAGAGGGGTAGTTTTAGAAGAATTAAGGTTAGGATTGGGAGCTGATAAAAGGATGTCAGATAAATATTTACCTAAATTACTTTACAATTCTCATTATGCTAACAGGCTTCCAATCGGTAAAAAAGAAGTGTTGGAAAACTTTAAGCCGGAGGTGATCAGAAAATTTCATCAAGATTGGTACAGACCAGATTTAATGGCAATTGTGGTGGTGGGTGACATCAATGTGGATGAAATTGAAAAAAAGATAAAAGATAATTTCAGCAAATACAAAAATCCGTCTAAACCAAAAGAAAGAAAGGTATTTGATTTGCCTAATCATAAAGAAACATTAGTTGCGATAGAAACAGATCCTGACGCAACAAATTCAATGGTTCAGTTTATTATGAAAGATTCGGAAGGATATAAACCGGATGTGACAGTTGAACAATACAACGAGAGTTTGATCAAAAATTTGGCAACTACAATGTTGAATAACAGATTAAGAGAGTTGATCAATTCAAACAATCCACCTTTCACCTTTGGATCTGTTTACCATGGCGGAACTTATGCAAGAACAAAAGAAGCTTTCCAAGGATTTGCATTGACCAAAGAAGGAGACCAATTAAATGCATTGAATGTGCTACTAACAGAAGTAGAAAGAGCCAAAAAATTTGGCTTTACCCAATCTGAACTTGACAGAGCGAAATCACAAATATTATCGAACCTCGAAAGATCTTATAACAATAGAGATAAGACAGAAAGTAGCATGCTTGTGGACGAATATGTAAGGAATTTTTTGGAGCAGGAGCCAATGCCGGGAATTACTTGGGAATATGAAGATACCAAAAACTTCCTGCCAAGTGTAACTTTAGCACAAACCAACGATATTATCAAAAAATTTGTGAAGGATGACAGCCGAGTTATTGTAATTACCGGTCCCAAAAAGGATAATGTGAAAATGCCTACAGAAGCAATGGTTCTCAATACCTTTGAATCCGTAAAGATGGCAGATATTAAACCTTATGAAGAAAAAGCATCCATCAAAAATCTGGTAAAGCCATTTAAATCCGAAGGTAAAATCGTAAAAACAGAAACCGATGAGAAATTGGGAACAACGACTTGGACGCTTAGCAATGGTGCAAAAGTTACCTTTAAGAAAACAGACTTTAAAGATGATGAAATTGTATTTTCAGCAAGGAGTTTAGGAGGAAATTCCATTATTAATGATAATGATTTCAGAAAAACACAATTTGCATTTCCCGCCCTTACTGAAGCTGGTGTAAGTGGTTTTTCAAAGACTGATCTCACTAATTATCTTGCTGGGAAGCAAGTTTCGGTAACGCCTAATATAAGTAATCTTACCGAAGGAATAAACGGTAAAACGACTCAAAAGGATTTTCCGACAGCGATGGAGTTGATGTATGCTTATTTTACAAGTTTGAATTACAGCCCAGAAGCATTCAATGCTTTTAAAACTAAGCAGTCTGCCATGTTGGACAACTTACTTTCAAATCCTCAGTTTTATTTTTCTAGTGAACATGCTAAATTTCTAAATCAGAAAAATCCAAGATTTGTAGGGGTTATTCCTATGGAGAAAGATTGGGCGGCAACTGACTATAAACTAGCATATGATATTTATAAAGAAAAGTTTGAGAATGCAGGAAATTTCCACTTCTATTTTGCAGGAAATATTGATGAAGGCAAGTTTAAAAATGAAATTTTAAAATATGTAGCAAGTTTACCAAGTACGGGAAAAACTTCTAGCTTTAAAGATACCGGTTATAGATCAATCGGCGGAGATTTCACCAAAGTTTATAAAAAGGGTAAAGATCCCAAGAGTATGGTGCAAATCGTTTACTCAGGTGAAACTCCATATAACGAAAAAGAAGCTTTGGCACTTTCTGCTTTAGGTGAAGTGGCTACTATTAAAGTTATTGAAAAATTGAGAGAAGAGGAGAGTGGAATTTACGGCGGTGGAGCAAGAGGTACCATGACCAAAGTTCCGTTCAGTAATTATACTTTTAGTATAAGCTTCCCATGTGGCCCTGAAAATGCGGATAAACTGACAAAAAGTGCAATTGCAGAACTCCAAAAATTGATCGATAATGGTCCTGAACAAAAAGACTTGGATAAATATAAAGAAGGGGAGATCAATGATTACAAAACGAACCTTAAAGACAATAATTACTGGGTGAATGCACTGTCTAGGAATCAATTGGATGGCAGTGATCAATATGACATTCTTAACTATCCAGAGAAAGTAAAAGAACTTACAGTAAATGATTTGCATAATGTGGCAAAAAAATATCTTACAAAAAATAGAGGGATTGCTACATTAATGCCTGAAGATGGCTTGGAAAATAGAAAGAATGATGAAGTAAAGACTGCTACAGTTAAGAAATAAAGCGTAGTTAGTTAAAATAATCAGAATAAAATTATATCATCCGTCTCGCAATTTTAAGTGAGACGGATTTTTTTTATTATATTTTCAAAATGTATAAAAAATAGTGATCATAATTTATATTAAGATTACATCCAAATAAAGAATAATAAGTAACTAATTTTCAATATAATAACATTAAAACGATGACCGATTAAAGCTGATTTTTACTGCTTAATGAGTTTCTCGATGTACTCATTTCTATCAGTTTTTATTTTTAAGAAATAAATTCCTTTAGTGAGTTTTTCGATGTTATGATTTTTTTCATTGGAAAGATTTTGAGATTTTCTGCCCAAAACATCATACAATTCTACCGAAATAATTTTCTCAGATGTGTTAATCTTGAAACTTGTTGTTACAGGATTCGGATAGATTTTAATTGAAGATTTGGAAACGTTTGCTGTCGCTAATTGCGCTTCAGTAAGCGATGCTCCGAAATTCAGAATTCCGTAGCCCATCGGGTCGGTATGGTTTGGATATAATGATGATTTTTGTCTTAAAATATCTTTCACATCATCTAAAGGTTTAGTAGGTACCGCTTGTAACAGACACGCCACACCGCCCGCTGCAAGTGGAGTAGCGAAGGAAGTCCCGCTGCTTGTGGTTGCGCTGTTATTGTAAGCCATTGCGGTACTGGTTCCTCTTGCGCTTGCGTCAGGTTTAATGAGGCCTAATGCATTTGGCCCGTAAGATGAAAAAGAAGAACTCGCGCCACTAGCAGTTACACCACCGATGGTGAAAACTTTTTCGTTGTCAGCAGGTGTAATGATGTAATGCCAGGAATTTTGAGCTTCATTCCCGGCTGCTGCAAGAACGAAAATTCCTTTTTCAGCTGCGATATGTGCAGCTCTTGCGATAAAAGAAGTGCTGCCATCCATATCAGAGTACAGTAAATTGTAGCGGCTGTCATCAAAATCGTAATATCCAAGAGAAGTTGTGATGATGTCAACGCCTTTTCTGTCGGCTTCTTCAGCAGCTTCTGCCCAATAAATCATTTCTTCCGGGATCTCATTTGCAGCGTCTTCTGATGCGTAAAGGTAAAAATCAGCATCTGGAGCAGATCCAACATATGAGTTATCAATATAGCCTGCGATTACTCCTAAACAGTAAGAACCATGGTTGTTTAAGGAAGTATTGTAAATATCAGTGCTTTTGTTCACGAAATTATAGCCACCTTTAATTTGTCCGTTGTTGCGGATTCTCGCGTAAGCAGATCCGGTGTTCACTCTCGGAAATCCGGTATCGATAACGGCAATTGTTACTCCTGCTCCGGTATATCCGGCAACGTGTAGCGGACGGAGATTGATTTGGTTAATTTGAGAAAGTCCTGTTCCGTAATTGAATTCGGTTTTCCCGAAGGTATTATTGAAAACCTCAAATTTATCCGATTTTTTTACGCCTTGTTTTCCTCCTGCAGGATGTTTGATAAAACTTTCTACTGATTGAACATAACTTTGAGCTTGTAACGAAGCGATTTGCGAAGCAGTGGCGTTTACCGCAACTCCGTTCATCCACTTCGAATAATCGGTTACCGTTAAGCCAAGATTCCTGATATTTTGAACGTAGGACTGTTCCAGCGGCGCATCCTGATCATTCAGCGCGATGCCGTATTTTGTGCGTCGGTCGAGTGATTTCTGGGAAAGTTCGGAAAGCGGATTAGCATAAAAAGCAGCTTTATTTGGCTTATCCTTAAAGAATACAAAAACAAGTTCGGTTTGCGCGCTGACCAACACGAAAATAAAAAAGATAAAAAAAGATAATATTTTTTTCATAAAAAATAAGATTGATGAATTTTAACAAAATTAGGAAAAAACTGAAAGATAATTATTCATTTGATAAATATGTTTCAATTAATTAGAGCGAATCTGTTTGGAACTGATTATTTCTTAATTTGTTATAAAAATATTTATGATAATAATGTCAATAATTAATCCAACTTCAAGCTACTTTGCGATCAATTATGAAAACAAAAGGAGTTTTAATTTCCCTGAAAATTTAATTTTCTTAAATTTGAGCAAATATTTTTTTAGAAACCTAACCCAACAGGAAAGGTAACCGATTAAAAAAAAAATAGAAAAACCTATGAAAAAAATTCAGATGGTTGACCTGCAAAGTCAATACTATAAAATAAAAGCTGATGTCGACAATGCCGTTTTGAATGTACTAGATTCAGCAGCGTTCATCAATGGTCCCGAAGTGAAATCTTTCCAAAATGAATTGGAACAATACCTCGATGTAAAACACGTAATTCCTTGTGCGAACGGAACCGATGCGCTTCAAATCGCGTTAATGGCGCTTGATTTAAAAGAAGGCGATGAGGTGATCACCGCTGATTTCACTTTCGCAGCAACGGTAGAAGTTATTCATTTGCTGAAACTGAAATCTGTTTTGGTGGATGTGGATTATGATACGTTCACCATCGATCCAGAGAAATTGAAAGCTGCGATTACGCCAAAAACGAAAGCGATTATTCCCGTGCATCTTTTCGGACAGTGTGCCAATATGGAAGAGATTTTGAAGATTGCCAAAGTACATAACCTCGCCGTAATTGAAGATAACGCACAAGCGATCGGCGCTGATTTTACCTTTGAAGACGGAACTGTAAAGAAATCCGGAACCATGGGTGTGATGGGAACAACTTCTTTTTTCCCTTCCAAAAATTTGGGATGCTACGGCGATGGCGGTGCTATTTTTACTAATGATGATGAGTTGGCGCACAAACTTCGCGGAATTGTAAACCACGGAATGTACGAAAGATATTACCACGATGAAGTGGGCGTGAACTCACGTTTAGATAGTGTGCAAGCGACCGTTCTTAGAAAAAAATTGCCTCTTTTGGATAGTTATAACGAAGCAAGAAGAAAAGCTGCGGATTATTATGATGAAGCCTTCGCCGGAAATCCGAATATTTTAACCCCGAAAAAAGCGGAGAATTCCACCCATGTTTTTCACCAGTATACGTTAAGAATCCTGAATGGAAAACGCAACGAATTGCAGGCTTTTCTAGCGGAAAAAGAAATTCCGGCGATGATCTATTATCCGGTTGCGCTTAGAAAACAGAAAGCCTATTTTCAGGACAGCGACGACAAGGATTTCGTGAACACCGATAAACTTTTAGGTGAAGTAATCTCGCTTCCGATGCATACCGAACTTGATGAAGAGCAACTGAAATATATTACTGATGCTGTTTTGGTATTCTTCAAATAGTAGATCATTCAACTTTAAAAGCAATCAAAGAATATTTAAAAACACAATATGACGATACTCGTTACCGGCGGACTCGGCTATATCGGTTCACACACTGTGGTAGAACTTTTAAACAACAATTTCGATGTCGTTATTGTTGATGATTTATCCAACTCGGAAAGGTTTATTTTAGAAAACATTGAGAAAATAGCAGGGAAAAAGCCTGTATTTTATCCTTTTGATTTGAAGAGGAAAGAATTGCTCACTCAGGTTTTCGATGCGCATAATATCGAAGGATGCATCAATTTTGCTGCGTTCAAAGCGGTGGGAGAAAGTCAGGAAAAGCCAATCGATTATTACGAAAATAACCTGTTTTCATTGATTAATATTCTTCAGGAATTTAAAACAAGAAACATTTCCAATTTTATTTTCAGTTCGAGTTGTACTGTTTACGGACAAGCTGATGAAATGCCAATTGATGAAGAAACCCCGCTGAAATTGCCGGAATCTTCCTACGGGAAAACCAAACAAATGGGCGAGGAAATCCTAAAAGATTTCGCAACGGCTCATCAAAGAAAGATTTCGTTGTTGAGATATTTTAATCCAATTGGTGCGCATCCGACGGCTTTGTTGGGCGAGTTGCCAATTGGGGTTCCTAATAATTTGGTTCCTTATGTTACGCAAACGGCTTCTGGAATTCGCGAAAAACTGAATATTTGGGGAAATGATTATCCGACGGAAGACGGTACCGCGATTCGCGACTATATTTATGTGGTGGATTTAGCAAAAGCCCATGTGAAAGCTTTGCAAAAACTGATTGCTTCTGATGAAGCAACGGTGATCGATATCTATAACCTTGGTACGGGGAAAGGTTCGTCGGTTTTGGAAGTGGTGAAAGCGTATGAAACGGCGAATAATGTGGCGGTTCCTTACCAGATTTGCGAACGCAGAGCAGGCGACATCACGATTGCTTATGCCAACGCCGATAAAGCAGAAAGAGAATTGGGCTGGAAAGCCGATACGAGTTTGGAAGAAGCATTGCGCACGACGTGGGAATGGCAGAAATATTTGGAATCTAGGTCGGTATAACGATTGGAAAATAGAATAAAGGAGTTCGGTAGGTTTACCGGACTTTTTTTATGGGCGGATGGTTTGGGTGATTGTTTTTCTTAAATTTTTAAGGTATCTGGATTTTTACTTCCATTTCTGATGGTAAGAATATGTAAATCTCCATTTTGGAATTCATAATACAAGAGGTATTTATAAATCAACTTAATGTAAACATTGTCAATATCTGTTTTCCTTCCGATTTTTGGGAATTCTAAAATTAGCTTTAGTTGCTCATCAATAAGGAAATTCAATTTTAAGCTAAAAGTGTTGGATTTATTCCGGTTGACCCAATATTCTAGAATTTCTAGGAGTTCGTTTTGCGCTTTTCTCGACCAAATTATTTGTTTAGCCATTTTTGAATTTCATTTTGGAAATCATCGTTGGAGATGGATTCTCCGTTGGCGATTTGGGTTCTTGCTTCAGCGACGATTTGTTTTTCCTCGTCATTGGTGATGTAGGGGGAATTTTCTGATTCGAACTTCAGCATCTGCATGAGTTCTATCAGTCGAACTTTATCGGTTATACCGGCGATTTGGGTTATTAAATCTATTTTTAAATCTGCAGTGCTCATCATTTGGAAATTTTATTGGATAAAAGTAGGAAAAAAAAGTGATTTTTAATTGATGGGATTTCCAGTAGGTTTTGGCTAAAGCCGATTTTGTTTTTGGGTTTTTTATGTCGGGCTAAAGCCCGATGCTATTGATGAACTCTCTCTTTTTGAATTCGGTTGGGGTTTAATATTGAAATTTTGAAAATCTTTAAACCAAAAAAAATCCGACACTGTAGCCGGATTTTTTTGGGTTGATCGAGGGATCGGTATTGTTACATCGGTACCTGGTCTTCGTCGCCGGAAGCGTTGTTGTTGATGTCTTTTTTGCGTTTCGGCTGTTCCACTTTGTCACCTTGTTTGAAACGGTAGCTTAGCGACACGCTAAACTGTCTCGGTTGCCACTGCATATAATTATACTGCGAGTAGGATGGGGTGGTCACTAAACTCTCTCTCGAACGGGTATTGAAGATATCCTGAATATTGAAAGAGATGGTTCCGTTGCCTTTCCAGATCGTTTGGCTGGCTCCTAAATTTACAGCATACATAGCTTTTCTCTGCGTAGAAACTGTGTTCTGAGCACCGCGGTAGAAACCTTGGATTTGGAAACTTGTGGTTTTGGTTGGTTTGAAGGTATTGGTCAAACGGAATCTGCTCGAAAAACCATCACCGGAGAAATCAAAATCTTCATAAGAACCTTCGTTTTTGTATCCGAAAACATCTGCGCTTGCCATAATTTTCCACCATTTGAATGGGTCATAGGTCGCATTCAAGTCTAAACCATATTGGGTTTCTGTTCCAGCGTTCACCGGCATGGTGTAGAGTACGGTATTTCCTTGATCATTCAAGCCACTGTATTGGAACATATTCACCTCATCTTCCGACTTTTTGAAATATAAAGTTGGGTTAAGGGAAAATTTGCTTTTCGATAAACTGTATCCCAATTCGAAAGAATTTTCGTAGGTAGGATTCAAATCCGGGTTACCGCTAAACAGGTTTCTGTTGTTGTTATACGACATGAAAGGAATCAAGAAGAAAGATCTTGGGCGGTTGATTCTTCTGGAATAATTCAACAATAATTGATTGTTTTTGCCTAAATCGTAACTTAAAAATACGCTTGGGAAAAATTTTAGATAATTCTTTTCTACATTCTTTTTTTCTGCATCGCTAACTCTTTGGAAATCAACGTTAATATTCGTGCTTTCCGCTCTTAAACCGACTTGATATCCGAAATTTTCTATCTTACTTTTGAACTGTGAATACCCTGCAAGGATATTTTCATTGTAGAATGTATTGCTCGTAAAATTAGGCAAAACACTTACAGGTCCGTTGTTTTGGCTTTGATCTACGTAGTAATCGTAATCATTTTTATTGGAATCAAATCTTGCCCCGGCTTCTAATTTTGAAGCTTCTCCGATTGGTAATTCGTAATCGGCTTTCGCGAGGAAAGTACTGTTTTCCGATACGGTTTGGATGTTGTTGATCGTGTTGGTTGCTACATCTAATTCATTATCGTAACCATTTTCGGTGATTAATGATGTTCCGTCGCTTTTGTTTTTTTGGTAGCTGGTCGCTAAGGAAAGCAACTGCCCTTTATCGCCAATTTTTTGTTCGAAACCAAGATCTGCCTGGAAGGAATTATTGACATTGGTTCCGGTATTCAACCGATTGGTGTATTGCTCCTGAAGAGTATAAGGTACGTTTGGATATCCGGTTGCGTTTCTGTCTTTAATGATAACACTGTCGAAATAATCGGTTTGTCCGGTGGATTCATTATTAAAATTTCTGAACATTACGGACGCGTTCAAGGTCGATTTATCGGTTACATCTACCACAAAACCGGTATTTACATTGTAGCTTTTATTTTCACCTTCATTAATTCCATTCTGCACGGATCTCATTGAAAAACCATCATTCAAAGTCTGCGGATCGAGGTAAGAATTGAAATCGGAGTTGTTCTTCGATTTGTTTCTGTTGTAGCCACCACCACCGTTGATGTAGTAAGTCCAGGCGCCTTTTCTCCAGCTGAGGTTGGTGTTCAAACGGGTATTTGGTAAATAACCTAAAGTTCCTTCTACACTTCCGTTGAAACCTACTTTTTTAGATTTCTTCAAGATAATGTTCAGGATTCCAGCGGTTCCACTGGCTTCGTATTTGGAAGAAGGATTGGTAATCACTTCAATTCTTTCGATTTGGTCGGCAGGGATTGATTGTAAAGCATTCGCACCATCATCAATTCCGAGCATGGAAGAAGGTTTCCCGTTGATGAGGAAACGAACATTGGAGTTTCCACGCATAGAAACTGTTCCGTCGGTATCCACATCCACTGAAGGTACGTTTGCCAAAACATCCTGTAGGTTTCCACCTTTCGCCACGATGTCGAGGGAAGGATCGTACACTTTTTTATCGATTTCCACGCGGTAAGGTTTTACGGCTTGCGCAGTAATTACCACTCCTTGGATGTCTTGCGTTTTGGTATTGGTTACAGCAGCTTCAGCTTCCACTGAAAAATTTCCCAAGTTGCCCGCTGCGGTAATCTGTCTGTTGAGGGTTGATTTTTTAAAGTCGATGGCCTCGATGATGATGTCGTAGTTTCCGGGCATCAAATCGAGTTTGTAATCACCTTTTTCATCGGTTAAAGTAGCATCGCTATTGAGCTTGCTCGCTTTGTTGTTGAAACTAACCGAAGCATAAGGAACCGGCTGGTTTTGTTTGTCAACAATCTTTCCGGAGACGTTTACTTTCTGTTGTGCGAAAGCTAAACTTGCAGCTCCAAGGACGAATACGAGTCCTAAAGTTCTTTTTCTAATAATTGATGAAATCTCAATTCTGTCTGTCATATCTTTAGTTTATACTTCTATTGATGATTTTAATGGAAGCGGGTTAAGTAAACAATGCTTTAGTTGCCGTTAAAATTTTATTAATTTAAAAACTGTTGAAAGTTTTTTACTTGATGTTTTTGGAGTTCAGCCATTCCTGGTAATCGCGTGCATTTTTTGCATGTTCAGCATCACTTGCGGTGAAGCGGTGAAACCCGAAACGGTTCGGATCTGCTGCCATGAAAATGTAATTGTTCTTTTCAGCGTTTAATACCGCGTCCACAGAACTTTTGTCGGTTACGCATATCGGTCCCGGCGGAATTCCCGCGTTCGCATACGTATTGTAAGGAGATGGATGTTTCAAGTGTTTATAAAGTACCCTTTTGATCGGTGTAGTGAAGTTTGAATCTTTATTGATGGCATAAATCACTGTGGGATCACTTTGTAGTTTCATGCCTTTTCTGTAACGGTTCAGGTAAAGTCCGGCAATTGTTTTTTGCTCGTCGGGTTTTCCTCCGGATTCTTTGTAAACAATGGAAGCGAGAGCATAAATTTGATCTCTGGTGAGTCCGCTTTGGGCTTCTTTGGCTTTTCTTTCGGCGGTCCAGAATTCATTGTAATCGTCTTCAAATTTCTTGAAGAATTCCTTTGGAGTTACCGTCCAGAAGAAATTGTAGGTATCGATAAAGAAATATTTTTTAAGATCTTCCGCATTATTGTAACCTTTCTTTACAGCAATTTCATTGAAATCTCTCACAAATCTCAGAGAGTCGAGTTCGGTTTTTCGGGTAACGCGCCCCACCATTTGGTACACATCTCCGAAATCGCCGATGCGGTAGGTGTTTTCGGTTTGGTTTCCGGCTTTTATCATGTTTACCAAATTCGTGTTGCTGGTTCCGGAAACAATTCGATAGCGCCCCGCTTTGAAGTAGTGGTTCATGCTTTTGCTTTTCGCTACTTGCACAAATTGCTCTTTGTTTTTTAAATAGGGCGAAATAGAATCCACAATAGCATCGAAGTTGGCGGTGTGCGGAATGTGGATATAACCTTCTTTTTCCACGTTGTTGCCGTAATATTTGCTATAATATTGGTAGCCGAAAAAAACACCAATAAGAATGATGATGAGGGCGAAAATTGCAAAAACGGATGCGCCTTTTTTCATAGTTTAATTGTCTGTCTTTTAATGCTTAGGAAAAAAATTATATATTTATTTTCCCTTTAAATACTTGTTTCGCAGGACCTTCGAGCCAAATATTATGGTAGGAATTTCCTTGTTTATCTGCATATACTTTCAATTTTCCACCGAGAACTTTTACCTGTACAGCTTTTTGGCTTTTATCTTGTAAAAACACCAATGCTGCAGCCGTTGCTCCGGTTCCGCAACTGAAGGTTTCATCCTCTACGCCGCGCTCATAGGTTCTCACGAAGATTTCATCATCGGAAATTTGCTCTACAAAATTCACATTGATTCCTTCCTTTTGGTAAGTCGCTGAATTTCGGATTTCGTTACCATGTTGGTAAACTTTATAGTGATTTAAATCCTTTACAAACTGAACAAAATGTGGGGAACCTGTGTTCAATACGGAATTTTCACCATCTTGAAGGATACGGTCTACATCAATCATTTTTAGTTTTACGATGCCGTTGTGCATTTCCGCTTCATGCATTCCATCGATTGCCTGAAATTGGGTTTTATCTTCGAAAATATCGAGAAAGTGGGCAAAAGCAACGATGCATCTGCCGCCATTTCCGCACATGGTACTTTCGTTTCCATCGGAATTGTAATACACCATTTTGAAGTCTGCGTTTGGATCCGTTTCCAAGAGGATTAAGCCGTCGCCACCAATGCCGAATCGCCGGTCGCAAAGTTGTTCAATTAATTCTTTTTCTTTGGGAAACTGCAGGTCGCGGTTGTCGATCATTACAAAATCGTTTCCTGTGCCTTGGTATTTGTAGAATTCCATCTCATGAAAATTTGAACCGACAAAATTACGATATTTTGAATCAATTTATATTCAATAATTTTTAGAAAAAAAAAGAGAACTTTCATGTTGAAAGCTCTCTCTCGTTATTTTTTAGTTGCCACCTCTGAATCCGGAGTTATTGGAATTATTCCGTACTGAGTTTTCCGGTGTTGAAGAGGGTTGTTTCGCCTCCGTTGTGCCTGTTCTGAAACCTCCCTGATTTGTAGATGTTCTAGGGGTTACCGGCGTTGAAGAAGGAGTATTGCTGTTAGTTGTTCCTCTATTGTTGTTCGTATTGCTGCGGAAACCACTGTTGGAATTATTTCCAGTTCTGTTGTTCGTAGTGGTGTTTCGGTTATTATTACGAAGCGTTTGGCTATTGTTTCGGAAGGTTGCAGTGTTGGTATTGCTGCTTCCTGTTCCGTTGTAATTTTGTCTCACAACATAGATTCTTCGGTTATTTTGTCCTACATAATAGGGTACCCCATTATCGTAGTAGTAGTTCATGTTTTGGCGATAGTAGTAACCATCGTTTCCGTAATATCCACCTTGTCCGTAGTACGATTGTGGCGCATAATAATATCCGTTGTCGTAATAGGCGTCATAGTACGGATTGTTGTTGGTTGCGTAGCCGTCTGTATAGGCAACACAAGAAGTTAGACCTGCTAAGAGGACGAATGCGGCGACGTATTTTATTAAATTTTTCATTGTTTTAGATGTTGTTGGTGTTCTTATTTTTTTTCCATTCAAAATAGCCCATGATGGCCATACCTGTAAATACCAAATACTGTACCGAAGTAATGCCTAAACCCTTGTAAATCATCATCGGTATGCAAATGAAATCGCCAATGATCCAGAAGATCCAGTTTTCAATTTTCCGTTTTGCCATAAGCCACATTCCGACCAGGAAAACCGCAGTGGTGAAAACATCCAGCCAGTTCGCCCAATCGAGGTGATCAAGACCCAGCGTTACGTTGCTCATCGAGAAATGATTATCGATAAAAGGTTTGTAATAATACACCATCGTAACGAGGATTAAACTCAAGAAAAAAAGTACCGATGCGAATACCCATTCCTTTTTTTGAGTCCACGATACCTCCACATGAACATGATCTTCCGAACTTTTTGCCCAAAGTATCCAACCATAAATGCTCATTACCGTGTAATAAAAATTAATCATCATATCGCCCAGAAGCCCGAATTTGAACAAAATATACACATACAAAGCCGTAGAGATAATCCCGGTCGGGTAAACCCAAATATGTTTTTTGATGGAGAAATACACACTCAGCAAACCGAAAACAGCAGCAACCGCTTCCAAGATGATTTGGTAGGGTTCATAAGACTCGTAAGGCAACAGAAAAAGTTCGTAGAAATTCATGCTTTCAAAGATAAATATTTTATTTTCTAATGCATGCGAGCTGTTTCATTTGCCATTTCTCTATGAAAATCAGAAAACTAAAGGGGTTAATTGATGATTTAAAAAAGAAAAGTGACGAAAAATAGTTAATCATTACCAAATTTTTATATTTTTGAAAATCTTAAAAAAGAATAATATTATTTAAAAGCTATGGCGAATATTTGGATAAAAAAACCAATGGAAGCTTATGAAGCGGACATTAAAAAAAGTGAATTAAAAAGGGTTCTTGGAAAATGGAGTCTTACCGCAATTGGTATCGGAGCCATTATTGGAGGAGGAATTTTTGTACTTACCGGTACAGGAGCTTATTACAATGCAGGTCCGGCCTTGGCGCTTTCTTTTGTTGTAGCAGGTATAGCTTGTGTATTCGCGGCCTTATGTTATGCGGAATTTGCCTCTATTCTCCCGGTTGAAGGATCGGCTTATGCATACGCTTACGGAACCGTGGGCGAAATTTTCGCTTGGATTATCGGTTGGGGATTGATCCTGGAATACGCGATGGGATCCATGACGGTAGCGGTTTCGTGGTCGGGCTATTTTGCCAAATTGCTTAAGATGTTTGGGTTGCATTTGCCGTATTGGATGACCACCGATCCGGGAACTGCTAAAAAAGCTTTCGGTGAAGCGACCAGACAGATCGCGAATGGCAATCTTCCGACCGATAAATTACTGGCTTTTCAGGAAACTATCAATAATTTCAATGCAGCTCCGGAAATTTTCGATATGAAAATTTTTCTAAATCTTCCTGCCTTGCTCATTGTTTTATTTGTTATTTCTATTTTGATCAGAGGAACCAAAGGAGCAGCAAAAGCCAATAATATGATTGTCATCATGAAGGTTTCTGCGATTATTTTTGTAATTATAGCGGGACTTTTCTTTATTAATGTTGAAAACTGGACGCCATTTATCCCTGAAGCGACTGTAATTACCGAGAACGGGGTCTCCCATTCGGCGTACGGTTATGGGGGAATTATAGCGGGTGCGTCTGCGATTTTTTTCGCATATGTAGGTTTTGATGCGGTATCTACCCAAGCGGGAGAGGCTATCAATCCGAAGAAGGATGTTCCTTTTGCCATCATCACTTCACTGGTGATCTGTACGATACTCTATATCTTGGTTTCACTGGTGCTTACCGGGATGATGCATTATACGGACTTCAATCCTTTAGGCAAATATCCGGACGCGATTAAAGCGCCTGTGGCTTATGCATTCGATATTGCGGGACAAGCTTGGGCAGGATATATCATCACCATTGCGGCGACTGTTGGTTTGATTTCAGTACTAATGGTAATGATTATGGGCCAATCCCGTATTTTCTTAGGGATGTCGAAAGACGGTTTGATCCCTAAAACCTTTTCTAAAGTAAACCGTGAAACAGGGGTTCCTACCAAAAACTTAATGATTTTGGGAGCCATCATTGCGGTTATCGCATCGCTTACTCCGATTAATGATTTGGCACACATGACCTCTTTTGGTACCTTGTTCGCCTTCACCATGGTGTGTTTAGCAGTATGGGTACTCCGGGTGAAACAACCAAATGTGGAAAGAAACTTCAGAGTTCCAGCATTGCCGCTGATTGCTACTTTAGGAATTCTGATTAATGTGTATTTAATTTACAACCTTAGTAGAGAAGCCAAAATGTACTCAACCGCATGGTTGCTTATTGGTTTCGTAATTTATTTCCTTTACAGCAAGCGACATTCAAAACTTCAAAAACAAGGTTATGGCGAGACCTTTAAAGCAGAAAAAATTCCATTGGAAGATGTGGATATCGATACAGACAACAAAAAATAATTGATAGAAAGAGGCCGTTTCAAGTTGGATGCGGCCTCTTTTTTTTGTTTTTAATAACCTCACTTTTATGAAAAAATTCTTCGTTTTTTTCGTACTCATTCACTGCAGTTTTGTTGCTGCTCAAAAAGTGCAATTCCAGACGTTACTACACGATAAAATCTCCATTCGGGCCTTACAGATTTGGGACGGAAAAGTATGGTATTCCGGTACTGATTCCAAATTCGGATATGTGAGTTTGAAAGATACTGCAGACAAGATGCAAATGAGAATCACTGCAGAAAAACTGGATTTTCGAACTTTAGCACAGACCAAACATGCATTTTACACGATTAATGTGGGTACTCCTGCAAAATGGTTTACCGTACAGAAAAGTGATTTGAAGGTTAAATTAAACATGATCGACACCACCAAAACCGTATTTTATGATGCTTTTGCTTTTGACCAGGTTAAAAATCGTGGCATTGCAATTAGCGATCCCAACGAAGATGGAAGCAGTAAAAATTTAATTTTCACCTATAAATCCCGCAAAAATCCAAAAACTGAATTTCCAAAATATTTTCCTGGTGAAGCGCATTTCGCAGCAAGCAATAGCAATATTGCAATGCACGGAAACTGGGTATGGATCGCTACTGGTGGAATGAAATCCAGAATTTTCAAATTCAATTGGAGCCATCCTTTCACGTGGAAAGTTTATGAAACGCCTTTCGTTCAAGGAACCTCTTCAACCGGAATTTACTCCATCGATTTTTATGATAAAAACTTCGGAATCGCAGTGGGCGCCGACTATACCAAACAAGCAGAAAACGTTAACAATATCGCAACCACCCACGATGGAGGCGAAACCTGGCAAATTCAGGCATCAGGAAAGAATGGCGGTTACAAAACCTATGTGAAATTCCGCCCGAAATCTAAAGGGAAAGACATCATCGCGGTGGGAGACCAAAATATTGAACTTTCCACCGATTTCGGGAAAACCTGGACTACCATTTCAGAAGAAAAAGGACTTTTTGTTGGTGAGTGGATGGATGAAAACACCTTGGTTCTTGCCGGGAAAAACAGAGTAGTGAAAATGACGCTCCATTAATCGAATTTTAATTTTAAACAAATCCGGAGTAGGGAAGAAGTGGTTTTCTTGACTCCGGATTTTCTTTATCCTTCAACTTGCTGTGCCCAAAGATAAGCGGCTGAAAATTCTAATATCAATGTTTAAATTAGCTAAGAGGAATTGGTAAATTCGAGGACTGAATAGAACATGCTTTTGTATCTCGATTATTCTCTAAATTTCTAAATGTATTTTGGTGATTTTCGGATGGTTTTCGGTATTTAATCAAGCGATAGATATTGATTATTTTGATGAAATATTAAAAGAAAAAATAATATTACATTTGTAGAAATGAAAGAAAAAAATCTTTATATCATCGCTGGTTGTAATGGTGCAGGTAAAACGACCGCCTCGTTTACTATTCTGCCTGAGATTTTAGATTGTAAAGAATTTGTAAATGCAGACGAAATAGCAAGAGGTTTATCACCTTTTCAACCTGAAAAAGTTTCTTTTGAAGCGGGAAGAATTATGCTAAAACGTATTGATGAATTGTTTTCTGAAAATGAAAATTTCGCATTTGAAACTACTTTAGCAACTAAAAGCTATAAAGAAAAAATTCTAAAGGATCAGGAGAATGCATACTTTGTAACGTTACTTTTCTTTTGGCTTAAAAATACAGAACTTGCTAAAGAACGTGTAAAAACAAGGGTTTTAGAAGGAGGTCATCATATTCCGGACGATATTATTGAAAGACGATATTATAATGGAATCCTTAATCTGTTCAATATTTATCTTCCGATTGTGGATCAACTTTTGATTTTTGATAATTCAGAAGGGAAGCATAAATTAATTGCTGAAAAAAATGATGGGGAACAAATATCAATCATTCGAGAAGAAGAATTCAACCAGATAAGAAAATACTATGAAAAAGGAAAGTAATATTGAAAGACGAGATAAAATTGTAAAAGGTCTTGAAAAGGCCTATGAAAAAATGCTCGAGTTTAAGCGCAAAAATAACAGCAAAGTTGTGGTGATGCGTGAAAATAAAATCGTGAAAATCAAGCCTTAACTTTTTTCTTATAACGTTTAGAGAATTGTGATCCAAGCTCTAAATTTTCTTTACCCTTCAACTTGCTGTGCCCAAAGATAAGCGGCTGAAAATTCGTCCATCGCGATTAAAGGTTGATTTTTTGAGGCAAACTTCACACAACCTACCATGAGCAACCATCCTTCCGCAGAATCGGTCGGAATCACCCATTCCTGAGCAGGAAACGAATCTGTTGCACTGATCTTCATTTCTATGGACGAAAGTACTCTTACGGGAGTATAGATGCTGTTGAGGTATGCTGAAATTACAAATAGCGTCACCACTGCGGAGTTGCAGTTTTTCGGAGGAATGATCTGGGTTTTCCATTTGATTTCCGGTAAATGAACCTTTATTTCGGTGGTGGAAGTGCTTTCAACCTCCGGGAAAAAGTTTGTGCAGCTTTGCCATTCCATTTTTGGATTGAATGAGAATCCTGCTAAACCTTGCGGATCCCCGAATTGTGGGGTGTTTTCTGAATTGGTAGCTGGATTTCCCACAATGGTTTTCCGGATTCTTGCGCGGTGGCGGGCTGCAAAATATTGTAAGGGACGAATTCCCAAAATCCTCAATAGTTGCAAGCGGAACATTTTTTCTCTAGCGCTCACCAACCCGAAAATTCCTGCAGCAGCCTTAGTTTCGGGCGTTTGCTTTACTTTATCCGGTTTTACCCGTGCGAAGGTGCGTTTGCCATCATTCACAAAAACGATATTGCCGATTGCACCACTCAGGTTGCCATTCTTCTTCAGATTTGCCATAACGATTCTTTTTTGGGTTAGGTTAGCGTTCCTTTCAAGCCAGTACTAAAGGATATTGCTGCTGACCAACAAGGAGTTAACTTCGATAAAGGTACAATAAAAATCCATTATAAATCTATTATTTCTCCAATAATCTATTGGACTTATATTGGACCTATAATGGACTTATATTGGAGTTATGGCGAAAGAGAGTCGGAGGGAACTAGGAGAAAATGGGAAGCGGACTGAGAAGAAAAGGTAAGGAATCTCACCATTAATCAATTGCTAAGAATTGATAAGAATGCGCGTGTTTAGATTATTTTCAAAGAAAGGATGAAAATAGGAAGGGGTAGTCGTTTTAAAAATATCTATAAAGAATCCAGCGGACTTTTTATCTTAGATTTTGACAGATCTGTCACATGGGTGTAGATTTGGGTAGTCTTAATGGAATTATGCCCCAAAAGCTCCTGAATAAACCGAATATCGGTACCCGTTTCCAATAAGTGCGTGGCAAAACTGTGGCGCAAGCCGTGAATACCAACTTTCTTGCGAATACCCGCCTTTTCCATCGCCTTTTTAAAAACAGCCTGTGCAGACCGTACAGAGTACGCCCCGCCTTCCTGCCCCTCGAAAAGGTAAACCTTTGGGCGGTAGTTCAGATAATATTCCCGCAGTTCAGGCAATAGACTCTCCGGAAGTACTGCGATGCGGTCTTTTTTACCTTTCCCTTGTTCGATGCGCACCAGCATTTCCGTACTATCGATATCGGAAAGTTTTAGCGCTACCACTTCGCTCACACGAAGACCCATGCCGTAACATACTTTCAGAACAAGGGAATGTTTGGGATTTTCTGGGGCCGCAATTATTTTTTTAATTTCAGCTTTGCTAAGCATTTTGGGAAGGAGCAGTTTTTTCTTTGGGCGTGGAATGTCGAAAAACATTTTTTGGCGGTGGAGTACTTGCTCAAAATAAAACTTTACGGCATTCATGCGGCTGTGGATTTCGCTTTCCGAGAGTTTTAGTTTTTCGTGGCAGTAGAGGAAATAAGAACGCAAACGTTCGGGCGTAAGCTCCTGCACAGGATTTCCCTTCAATACAGATAGTAGCTGGGCAAACTCTGTACTGTAAGTTCTTACCGTATTTGCACTATAGCCTTTCAATAGCAGATGCTCCTGAAAACGCGTGAATTCTGGTAAGTTGATAACATGGATTTTTGCTAAAACAGCTTCACCTGTTATTTTTTGCGGAAGACCGAAAATTGCGCGGTGAGATCTGGTATCAGCTACGTACCATTTTTTCTGGGTCGACGACCAGCGAGCTTTGGTTTGCGATCTGAGGTGGCTAATAAGCTCTTTATCCTTATCAAAACTTACCCAAATCACTTTAGATCCATAGTGGGTGCCGACGGAAAAACTATATCTTTTATCAGCAAAATCATTCAAAACGCTTCGTTTTTTGTATATGTTAAAATTTCTTAAAAACTCAATAAATTAGGCGGAATTATGGTAAAACAATTCATAATACGCAATACAAATTTACATATAATTCACTATTTAACAATACATTACGCGATATATTTAATTTATTTTAAAAAATACTTGGTACTTTCAAAAATCTGCGTATATTTGAGTGTTGGTGGCAAGGCTAAAAGACACAGCAAATGGACATCAGTAAAGACGTAAAAAATCAACTTGACAAATATTTTGGAAATTATACTACCACACAAATTTCAGGTGGTTCAACAAATGCTGAATTGTTCAGGGTTACGACAGATGAATCAAAGAGTTTTATTCTCAAAAAACAAATTTATAGTAACCATAATGTAAACCTCAAATACGATTATCAAAATTATTCATGGCTTGACGGAAAAATTCCAGTTCCTAAGATTATTTTTTATGAACAATTAAGCGACTTTGAATTGTTATGTATGACGGAACTGCAAGGAAAAACTCTTGAATATTATTTTGATAAAATAGAAACTGAAGAAATTATTAAGCAATATGCAATATCATTGAAAAAACTTCATTCTTTGAAAATCGACAATACTGCGTTGGTTCAACACCTTGACTTGAAAATTTCAAAAGCAAGATTTAATTTAGATAGTGGGTTAATTGATTTTACAGACTTACAACCCGAAAATCAAACTTACAGCCCCGAAGAACTATTTGTGAAATTATTAAGCATAAAGCCATCAGACTATGAATTAGTGTTTACACACGGAGATTACTGTTTTGACAACTTAATTTTTGACAATCATAACTTAAGTGGTTTTATAGACATTGGCAATGGAGGTATAACAGATAAATATCAAGATATTGCACTTGCTGTTAGAAACATACGAGATAATTTTAGACCAGAAATGGTTGACATATTTTACAAGGTATATGGACTTGATAAGCCAAACAAAAATAAAATAGAGTTTTATATATTATTAGACGAGTTCTTTTGAAAGAAGCCCAGCCACCAACATCGTATTGGCAATAGTGGGGCTGATAGTTATAAATTCAACATTTGTGCTTCTATCGGGCATTAGTGCAAATGTTGGGCTGACGTTTTTCAAATGCCCCACCATCGCCAATACGTAACCGTTGGCAGAAATTCCCCTACTCGAAAACGAAGTTGTTTTTAGCCGCTAACGAGGAGGAGTCGGCGTGAAAAATTCAATATTCCAAATCCATTATTTCTTACCTTAG
>NZ_JASZ02000028.1 GCF_000735695.2 Kaistella haifensis DSM 19056 | reverse complement strand
GTTCAAAGTCTTTTTTATAAATTGCCACTGATTGTCAGAAATGTTTGTCGAGTAATTTTTCACTGTAATTTAATTGATTAGTAACCAACAAGTTACGGAAAATAAACAACATAAACAACTGACAATCAGTTTTTTATAAGATTATTTTATAAAATAAACGCCGTACGAATTTTTCTAATTTAATTTTTAAACAGGCTCTAACTTTTTTGGCGAATCGTTTGCGTACATCTCGATCTGTTAACGTAATATGATATTTCGCATTTTCAGATAAATATTTTGCTTAGATTAAAAATTAATTTATATATTGCGACACATTAAAAAAACAGGGAGCAATATGGCGAAAACGAAAGTGCAGTATGAATTTCCAATGCACTGTCAGTCGGAAATTTTGTATGAATATATGGCAAGTGCAGAAGGACTTTCTGAATGGTTTGCCGATGAAGTAGTAGAAAAAGGTGATGACTTTTTCTTTAGTTGGAATGGTGGCCCGTCTGAAAAAGCAACGCTTATTCGCTATAAGCCAGAAAGTTTCGTACGCTTTCGTTGGGAAGAAGATGAAGGAACAAAAAATTTCTTCGAGATGACAATTGCAATAGATGATATCACTGATGATCTCTCCCTTAATATCACCGATTTCTGTGAACCCGGCGACGAGGATGAAAACCAACTTTACTGGGAAAATCTCATTGAAAACCTTAAAATTAAATTAGGAGCTTCTTAATTTTTATTTAACAAAAATAAACTTGATGGACGATTTTTCGTTCATTATTTTTTTAATATAAATTTATCTCGTTTTGGAAAAAATAACCTTTACTTCCGAAAATTTTAAACCTCAAAACCGAGCATTTCTTTATGGCGATGCGGTAAAAGCTTCTTTCTTTGTCCGCAATTCCCAACTCATTATGGCCGAGGAATCTTACTTTTTCCTGATGGCATCAATGCGAAAAATGAGGATGAATATTCCGCTTAGTTTTACCTTGGATTTCTTCGAAGAACTTTTCGTGGCAAACGTGATTAATAAAGGAGTTACCAACGGAATTATCCAAATATTGATGTACAGAAATTTAGGTGAGGATTTTTTGCAGAAAGCGGATATTTCTTTTTACGCAGAAGTAGATGAATACAAGGATGTTTTAGCCATTCAGGGGAATTATGAGATGGATTTAATGAAGGAAATCAATGTGAATACCAATTTGCTAAGTAACATTCGTGTGCACTTTCCGGAAAATACGTACGCGGAAATTTATGCAAAAGAAAATGATTTAGACGACGTTATTTTACTGAATCCAAACAAAAGAATTGCTAGAAGTATTTCTGGGAATTTATTGTTTCTAGAAGGAAACACGATTAAAATCCCGAAGCAATCAGAAGGAGCTTATATTTCGCCTTTGATGGAGAATTTCGTGACTTTCATTCATAAAAATAATTTAGCCGAAATTCAGGAAGCGGAAATGATTGCTTTTGAATCTCAAAAAGCCGAAGAAGTCCTCGTGATTTCCGATGAAAAAGGGATTTTTGCAGTCAGTAAAATCCGAAATAGAACATTCGGAAAAAGCCGTTTTGAAGAAATGGTCAATCAATGGAATACTCATTTCCAATAACAATTGATAAACCCGGGAAACAACCTTTAAAGAAAGTCATTTACCGGGTTTTGATTAATTGAAGTTCAATAGAGAACGATTCTTTTGCGAGGAAATTATCTTTGAATGATTAAAGTTTTGTTAAAGTTTTTGAATGCTTTCAATTCATCGAAATATTCTCCGGTGTATTGGCCCAAAGCAAAAATTCGCCACCAAGATTTTGCATAATATTTTTCCATAAATGATGATCGGTAGGCAATGTATAATCTAGATTATAAGCATCAACCACTGTCCAAACTTTCTGTCGAATTTCCTGCTCCAGTTGTTGCGATCCCCAACCGGAATATCCGGAAAAAACTTTGATGTCTTCCGTGGAAATTTTCTGGTCGATCATTGCCGAAACCACATTTTCAACATCTTCCGTCAGGTAATAATCTTCGCCGATTTCGGTGAAGTTTTCCGTAATTCTTTCTCCTTTATTAATGAAGAAAATTTTGTCGTTTTCTACAGGACCACCTTCATAAACATCCACCGGAAATCCGAAAATTGAGAATAATCTTGCACTCATTTTGGTGTTTTTTTTATTCAAGATCAATCCGAATGCGCCGTCCACAGTGTGTTCGATAATGAGCACAACAGAACGCGAAAAAATATCACTGGAAATATCCGGAGTCGAAATTAAAATTTTACCTTTGTATGAATGATTCATCTGAAACACTAGGTCGACTAAAAAACCTATAATCAAATGTAATAAAAAAATTGAATGGAAAACTTACACGATAAAAGAAAAGTTTACGAAAAATCTCAACTTCTTGAAAACCAAATAAAAGAAAATCCGATGGAGCAGTTCCGAAACTGGTTTTTAGATGCAAGTGAGAATCCCGATGTTTCGGAAGCTAATGCAATGGCGATTTCCACGCTTGAGGATGACGGTTGTCCGCGAACCAGAATGGTGTTATTGAAATCCTATACTTGGGAAGGCTTTGTGTTCTACACCAATTACAATAGCCGCAAAGGCAAAGCGATTGAGAGCAACAAAAAGGCTTGCCTTCACTTTTTTTGGCCTACTTTGGAAAGGCAAATAATTATTAAAGCAGATCTGGAAAGGCTTCCGGAAAATCTCAGTGACGGATATTTTCATTCGAGGCCTAAAGGTAGCCAGCTCGGAGCAGTGGTTTCTCCACAAAGTCAAGTGATTCCGGATCGTGATTTTCTGGAAAATAAATTGAAAGAGTTGGAAAAAGAATTTGAGCATAAAGAAGTTCCAAGACCGGAAAATTGGGGCGGTTATTTGGCAAAACCCTACGAAATAGAATTTTGGCAAGGTAGGCCAAACCGTTTGCACGACCGAATTATCTATGAACGTCAGGAAGATTACAATTGGCAAATCTCCCGACTTGCGCCGTAAAATTTAATATGATTTCACAAAAAAGCCTCATCTGCAGATGAGGCTTAATTTTTTTGTATAATCTAAGGATTATTTTTTCTTTCCGCCCATTACTGCATCAGCTAAGTCAGCACCAGCTTTGAATTTAGCAACTTTTTTAGCAGCAATTTTGATTGGTTTTTTTGTCGCAGGGTTAATACCTTGTCTAGCAGCTCTTTCAGCTACAGAGAAAGTACCGAATCCAACTAAAGAAACTTTACCGTCTTTTTGCTTCAAAGTAGCAGTTACGTTAGATACGAAAGACTCTAATGCAGCTTTAGCAGCTACTTTTGTGATGTTTGCATCTTTTGCGATTGCGTCGATTAATTCAGACTTGTTCATAATAATTATTATTAAGGTTAGTTTTATTGTTAAAGCAAATATAAAACATTTTTCAAATTGTGCAAATTTTTCAGATATATTTAATTAAAAATTAATTAAAATCTTGAATTTAACAAAAACTCATGAATTTAATTATAATCAATTAATCGGGCTTTGCGAGTTCTAATATTATGCCAAATCCTTTATGTAAGGACATTTCTGCGGTTAAATATTTCTTAATATGAAATTATGAATTATTGAATTTCATATCAAAATTTCACTTATTTGTTTATAATTTGTGTTTTTGTGCTGATAATGCCTATTCATCCTATTTTTTACACTTCTTTTTTGAAAATAAATGAATCAATAAAAATAAATATTTCTGCGTGGTTTCATTTAAATAATTAAATTTGCACCATGCTAATTGAAGTTTTTAAATCTAAAATTCACAGAGTTCGCGTAACCGAATCCGACCTTAATTATATTGGAAGCATTACCATCGATGAAGATCTTTTGGAAGCTTCCGGAATCGTAGTAGGAGAGCGGGTTTACATCGTAAATGTGAACAACGGCGAAAGGTTTGATACCTACGCGATTAAAGGAAGAAGAAAATCTGGCGAAATTTGCCTCAATGGTCCTGCTGCAAGACGCGTTCAGAAGGGCGATATTATCATCATCATTTCGTATGCACAGATGACGCCGGAGGAAGCGCAAACTTTCCAACCAAAAATTATTTTCCCAGACGAGAAGACGAACCTTCTTACTTAATTCTCTTTTGAAAACTCACATTTATTTTGGAAAAAACCAAAAAATCAAATCCTTTGAAATCCTTCATTACGATTGCTGTTTCCTTAGCAATTGCTGCTCTTTTTATGTGGCTCGCTCTGCGCGGTATTGAGTTTGAAAAAATTGCAGGATATTTCGCAAAGGCCAACTATTTTTGGGTATTCGCAGCCACCGTTTTTGGTGTTTTGGCATATTGGTTTCGTGCGATTCGTTGGAATTTGCTTTTGGAACCTTTAGGATATAAAATCTCCAATTCCAACGCACTGTGGACGATCTCTTTCGGATATTTAATGAACCTAACCATTCCCCGTAGTGGTGAACTAGCGCGTTCTACCGCACTTTTTGGGGTGGAGAATGTTCCGGTAGATAAATCTTTTGGAACCATCATTTTGGAAAGGGTAGTGGACCTCGTTTGTATGGGATTTTTCCTGCTTCTGACTTTGGTTTTTAAGTACGATGCAATTTTGTCCTTTTATCAATATGTTACCGCCCAAAGTGGCAATGCTCCAAAAGCGGAATCAGGGAATAAAATATATCTGCTGATGGGTGTTTTCGTTGGTTTGGGAATTTTATTTTTTGCTTTAAGAAAACATCTTGAAAAATATCCAATTTATCAAAAGGCCATTAATTTCGCAAAAGGAATTTTTCACGGCCTGACTTCCATTTTTAAATTGAAACAAAAATTAAAGTTTATTCTACTCTCCCTGGCAATATGGATTTGCTATTACTTTGCAGCATATTTGGTGTGTTTTGCCTTGCCTGAAACTTCCGGATTTACTTTCGCTGACGGTTTTTTCATTATCGTGGTGGGAACTTTGGGTATGATGGTTCCAGCGTCTGGCGGAATCGGTGCCTATCACTTTGCCTTGAAATTGGGGATTATGGCACTTTTCCTTTCTATGGGTAAAAATCCCGAAGAAGGCGGCGAAGTGGGACTTTCTTACGCATTTATTTCCCATACCATGCAATTGGCTATCATGGTTGTGATGGGAATTATTTCGATGCCGATGCTTGCAAAGGAACGTGGACGCTTGCTCTCCAGATAAATTATTGATAAGTAATTATAATAAAAAAAACACATGAAATTCATGTGTTTTTTTAGATTTATCTTTTCTTATTACCCAAATGCTCTTTTCAGTAAACTCTCAACTTTGGGTTCGCTACCTCTGAAGTTTATATAAAGTTCCATCGGATCTTTTGTGCCTCCCGAGGATAGCAAGACTTTATACTTTGCGGCAATTTCCGGGTTGAAAATTCCGTTTTCTTTGAAATATTGAAATGCATCCGCATCCAGGACTTCGGCCCATTTGTAGGAATAATATCCCGCTGAATAACCTCCCTGGAAAATGTGAGAAAAGCTTGTGCTCATCGCAGTTTCTGGATTACTTGGGTACAGGTTTGTTGCTTTCGTTTCCTGCACTTCAAATGTTTTAATATCGTTTATTTTTTCATTTTTGCTGTGGTATGCCATATCCAAAAGTCCAAAACCGATTTGTCTTAAAGTTTGGTAACCTTCCAAGAAATTTTTAGATGCTGCAATTTTATCTATTTTTTCGTCGGGCAAAGTTTCTCCGGTTTTGTAATGTTTGGCAAAAGTTTTCAGGAATTCCGGTTCATAGCAGAAGTTTTCTAGAAATTGAGAAGGCAGCTCCACAAAATCCCATTTTACAGAAGTTCCGGAAAGATTCGGATAAGTGGTATCGGCCAAAACTCCATGCAAAGCGTGACCGAATTCATGGAAAAGCGTCGTCACTTCTTGAAAAGTGAGCAAACTCGGGGTGTCGGCGGTAGGTTTCGAGAAATTACAAACCACTGAAATATGAGGCCTTGAATTTTCACCGTTTTTCTTAAATTGATTTTTAAAACTCGTCATCCACGCACCGGCTCTTTTACCTTTTCGTGGGAAATAATCAACATACAGAAGCGCCTTAAACTCGCCATTTTCGAAAATTTCATACGTTTTTACTTCTTCGTGGTATTTTTGCATTTTATCGGTTTCCTTGAATTCGAGTTGGAATAATTTTGAAGCCAATCCAAAAACCGCTTCCTGAACTTTTTCCAATTGGAAATAAGGTTTCAGCTCTTCATCATCGATGTCGAATTTCTGTTTGCGAAGTTTTTCAGCGTAATAAGCATGATCGTAGCTTTCCATTTCGTCGATTCCATCGGCTTTTGCTAAGGATTTTAATTCCTCAATTTCTTTTTCGGCAAATGGTTTTGCTTTTTCTAAAAGTTCATTTAGAAATGTATACACCTTGTCGGGAGATTTCGCCATTCTTTCCTCCAAAACATAATCTGCGTAGTTTTTATAACCTAAGAGTGCAGCTTTTTCTTGTTTTAAACCAACAATTTCTTTAATTAAATTCTGATTGTCAAATTCATTATTATTAAATGATTTTTTTCCGTTTGCTAACGCAAGTTCCTTTCTTAGATCTCGATTTTCAGCATAAGTCATCAGCGGAAGATAGCTCGGGTACTGCAATGTAATCACAAATCCATCGAGATTTCTTTCCTTCGCTTCTTCGCGATATTGCTCCAAAATTGGGGCTGGAATTCCCGCGAGATCTTTTTCGTCAGTAATATGTTTGAAATAATTATTGGTTTCTGCTAAAACATTTTGCCCAAACTGAAGCGATTTTTTTGATAATTCGATGCTGATATTTTTGAATTTTTCTTTGTCGGCTTCATTCAGAAGAGCACCGCTTCTCACAAAACCTTTGTATGTTTCTTTCAGCAAAGTTTGTTGCTCTTCATTGAGTTCGTATTTTTCTTTTTCGTCGTAAACTTTCTTTATTTTTTCAAAAAGTTGTTCGTTTTGCGAAATTTTCGCTGAATATTCTGTTAAAAGTGGCGAAACTTCTTGAGCGATTTTCTGGATTTCATCGGTGGTTTCCGCAGAATTTAGGTTAAAGAAAATACCCGAAACGACATCGAGTTTTTCGCCCGAGAAAGCCAATGCTTCTATCACATTTGCAAAGGTTGGCGCTTCAGGGTTTTTGACAATATCATCAATTTCTTTCTCGGATATTTTGATCAATTCCTGAAAGGCCGGAAGAAAATGTTCTTCTTTAATTTCGTTAAAAGGTGCTGATTGATATGGAGTTTGGAAGTTTTCTAATAATGGATTTTGCATATTGATAGGTATTAATTGCCGATTAAAACGACGAATTTTAAAATACAAATTTACTCAAAAATAATTTTTATATTTGTTTTATTGAACAACTAATAATTTCGTCATGAAAACATTTTGAAAACGATGCTACTTCCGATTTGAAATTTGCGGCGAATGGAAATGCCACAAAAGGAACCAGGAATATGGCTGGCGAGTTGGATGATTCGATGAATCTCATTAAATTCTTCATGAACGCATCATTGGATAAATCCTACGGAGGCGGTTTGCAGAAGCTAAAAAAATATTCAAGAAATAATGTCACATCATTTACTTTTAATTTTTCATTTGTTGGGAGCGGCGGTTTGGGTCGGTGGTCATTTGGTTTTGGCGATCGGAATTTTGCCCGAAGTTTTAAAGAAAAAGGACCCTGAAATTTTACTCAATTTTGAAAGAAAATTCGAGAAAATAGGAATTCCTGCTTTATTGGTGATGGTAATAACCGGCGTTTGGATGGCTTACCAATTTGGAATTGGCGTATCGGCGTGGTTTCGGTTTTCAAATCCGATAGAAACGGTGGTTTCATTGAAATTAATTTTACTTTTCATAACCGTACTTTTTGCACTGAGCGCCAACTTTTTTGTATTGCCAAAACTTTCAGTGAAGAATTTACCCTTGATGGCTTTTCACATTATTTCCGTAACGGTTATCGGCGTTTTAATGCTTATTTTGGGAAGTTTCGTCCGATACGGAGGAATTTCTTTGTAAATTGATATGCTTTAGTTTTAAACTCTTTTTTTTTGCTGAAATTTCCTTTTTTTTCTTGAGTATTCAAATGCTCTTAAAATAATTACCTTAAATTTGTCGTTGCTATTTCAAAATAGGTAAGCTTTTTGATGATTGCAACAGATTTATCAATCCGAAAATTATTTTAATGAAAAAAATTACAGCCATTGCGCTTATTTCAATAGCCTTAATTTCTTGTAAAAAAGAAACAAAAACCATTACTAAAGTTGATCCAAAAACCGGAAAAACAATTACCGTAGAAATTCCAGTGAGCGATTCTGCAACTGCCGAAAAAGCAGTGTCAAACGTGGCAATCAAAGATTCCATGGGAATTTATAAGCAAACTTTTCAATTGGAAAAAGGAAAAACTTATCCGCTGACAACTTATCAAAAAGATGTGCAAACAATGACGGCTCCGGACGGGAAATCCCAAAGCGGTACGAGTGAAACGACCGATGAAATGTCATTTTTAGTCAATAATTTCGAGAACGGAATTTATGATATCACCATCAATCTTTTAGGAAAAAGAAATTCACAATCAGCAAACGGAAAATCGATTGTGGTCGATACTAAACTTGCCGAACCGAAAGAAGAGCAACTAAAAATGATGTGGAAAGTGAACAAAGCTTTGGTGGGCAATAAACTGAACCTTAAAATGGATCAATATGGAAAAGTGATTTCGATTACTGGCTTTGACCCAATTTATAGCAAAGTAGCAGCTTCTGTGGGCAGCGTCATCAAGGATGCAAAACAAAAAACAGCGTTTGCTAATAGTTTCAAAGAGAGTTTTAACGAAAAAGTTCTTAAAGATCAATTTTCTAAAAACTTAATTTTAATTCCAGCAAAAGGGGCGAAAATTGGCGAAAAATGGAGCGAAAGTGAAAACGCAACGCCAGACGGAAAAATAAAATTAACCACCAATTACATCCTGAAAAGTGTGGATAATGGCGTGGCAACGATTGCTGTAAATGGCGGAATTCCTAAAAAAAGCGACAAAAAAACGCAGCAAGGAGTTACCAGAAGCATGAGTTCTGAACTTTCCCAAAACGGAATAATTACTTTGGATCAAAATACCGGCTGGATCAAAAACCAAACGGTTTCGGTGAAAACCACCCAAACGGAAACCCTGTCGGATGGCAAACAATCTCAAAGCATGAAAAGTGTTTCCAACTCCACAGTGGTGGTGAATCCGACGAAGTAAATAAATTATTGCTGAAAAGTTATCATTAATTATTCTTTAAAAAAATGAAATATCTTTTAGAATTAATTCTTACGACCATCATTATTTTTTTTCTCTGGAATATTTTAAAAAGAATGTTTTTTTCTGCCTTTTATAAATTTCCAAAGTCGGATGAAAATCCAAAACCAAAAATGCAAAAACCCACTGCAAAGGTCGATTCCAAAATTAATTGGGATGCCGAAACTGTGGAATACGAAGAGATAAAAGAAAATAAACAACCAGAAAAATAAACCTGAACCCTTTTGAATATAAAATTTTGAAAGGGTTTTTATTCATTAAAACCGCAACATGGTAAAAAATAAAAATCTCATTTTCATCATCGGGAGCATCGTTGCTTTCGTTATTTTGGCTTTGGTTTACAACAATCCGGTTCTTACGGGGAAACAGCTTTTCCAACACGATATTGTACAATACAAAGGTGGTGCAAAGGAGCTTTTGGATTATCGTGCACAAAACGGAGAGGAAACCTACTGGAGCGACTCGATGTTTGGAGGAATGCCGACTTACCAAATGGGAGCGCAGTTTCGTGGTGATGTCATTAAAAAAATTGATGATGTTCTGAATTTTTTGCCAAAACCTGCGAATTATATTTTTCTGCTTTTCTCTGGATTTTTTCTCCTCGGAATGGTTGCTGTTCGCAACTGGAAATATGCTTTTTTAGGCGCAACTTTTTTCGGACTTTCTACCTATTTTTATATTGCGCTCGGAGCTGGACATAACGGGAAAATTCACACCGTTGCTTATTTTGCGCCGCTTTTGGCGGGAATTCTTTTGGTTTATATCCGCAAAAAATACATCACAGGTTTCATACTGACCACGCTGTTTATGGGGTTGCAAATTGCAGCAAATCACCCGCAAATGACCTACTATCTTTTCATCGCACTTGGATTTTTATTCGTTTCAGAATTGGTTCGTGCAGTTCAGGGGAAAACCGATTGGAAACATTTTGGAATTTCCTCTGGAGTTTTGGCAGTGGCATTTTTATTGGGTATCGGGATGAATTCCCAAAGAATTATGGCGAATTCCGAGTATGTTTCCGAAACTGTTCGTGGGAAACAAATTCTCGATAATGGAGTTCATTCTTCCGAAAAATCGGGGATGGATAATGAAAGTATTTTGATGTGGAGTTACGGAAAACTGGAGACTTTAAACCTCTTTATCCCAAGATTGATGGGTGGTTCCAGCAACGAAGAAGGTTCCGATCGAATGATGAACAGAGTGCAGGAAATGGTGCAAAGTAATGTTTCGTCACAAGAAGAAATGAATCAAATTTCCAAAGGTTTTGGTTCTTTGACGTATTGGGGCGATCAACCGGGAACTTCCGGGCCGGCTTATCAAGGTGCAATCGTTTGTTTTCTGGCAATTTTGGGCTTTTTCTTTGCTTGGAAAAAATACCGTTATTGGATTTTGGGCGCGTCAATTCTCACCGTTTTTTTAGCATGGGGAAGCAATTTCATGATTTTATCTGATTTTTTCATTGATTATATTCCATTTTATAATAAATTCCGGGCGCCGAGTTCCATTTTGGTGGTGGTTGAATTATTGTTTCCTTTAATTGCAATTGTAGGACTTTATCGCTTCTTCAATTCCAATGAAAATACAGAAACTTCTGCGGAAAATATCTTAACAGAAGATTATAAAAAGAAAATTTTAACCTACGTAACCGGAGCTGTTATTGGGATTACTTTTATTTTGTTGATCTTCGGAAAGTCGCTTTTAGGGTTTTATACTCCGAACGAAAAAACGTATTTGCCACCTTATCTTTTAGACTTTTTGGTGGATGAAAGATTCAATATGTTTAGAATTGATGCGATAAAGGCGATTATTTATGTTGGAATCGCAGCAGCTGTTTTGTTTTTAGGATTAAAGCAAAAAATCAATCAAAATATTGCGATTGTCGTAATTGGATTGGTGAGTTTATTTGATCTTTGGAGTGTGAACAAACGCTATTTGAACAACGATAATTTCATCGATAAAACCTTTACTGAAAATCCATTCCAAACGGAAAATTCAGAACTGCTGATGCAGAAAGTAGGCGATAATACCAATCTTAAAGCATTATTGGACAATGTAAATGTTAACAAAACTTTAGAAACGATCGCCAATAAAGATCAAACACATTACCGAATTTACAACCAGGTTTTAGGTACTTTCGGCGAGACCAATACTTCCTATTTCAAATCTTCAATCGGTGGTTATCATGCCGTAAAATTACGTCGTTATGATGATTTGATCAATGAATATTTCGGAAAAATGGACACGGTAAAAGTTCCGCGAATCCTAAATATGCTCAATGCAAAATACATGATTTTTGGTGATCCAGAGAAACCTGAAGCAGTGGTTAATCCACAGGCGAACGGAAATGCATGGTTTGTTTCTGAAGTTCAATTTGTGAATTCTCCCAACGAAGAAATCAAGCAAATTGGGGAAGTGGATACGAAGAAAATTGCGGTGGTTGCAAACAGCGACAAACAATATTTTGAGGGAAAAACTTTGCAGGCAGATTCTACCGCTTTCTTGAATTTAACAAAATACCAAGCCAACGAATTGGAATTTAAAACCCAATCGAAAACGCCACAGCTAGCCGTATTTTCCGAAATTTATTATCCAAAAGGTTGGAAAGTTTTGGTGGACGACAAAGAAGTACCTTACATCAAGGCTGATTATTTGTTGCGCGCTGTTCACGTTCCGGCGGGTAATCATACCGTGAAAATGATTTTCGCACCGGATGTTATCGCAAAAGGAAAATTGATTTCCATGATTTGTTTCGGACTATTTTTGTTGCTAAGTTTGGGCGGAATTTATTTTCTTTACCGCAAAAAGGATGAAAATAAACTTGAAAATATTGAGTAAGTCAAAAGCACGAGAAAGATGTATAAGAATTCGTGGAATTTATTTTTACCGCAAAAGTGACAAAAGAATACTGGAAAATTCAGCGTTACAAAAGATAAAAAAAGGGTGGTTTTTATGATTACGCAAAAATATATCACAGATCTGACCTATAAAATTAATGGAGCTTGTATTGAGGTTCATAAAATTTTAGGTTCAGGTTTAGCTGAAATTGTTTATCATAAAGCTTTAGAAAAGGAATTTAAATTGCGGGAAATCCCGTTTAAATCAGAGTTTCAAATTCCTGTTTTTTATAAAGATGAAGCTTTGGATTGTGATTTTAAATGTGATTTTATCATTGAAGATTTGATCGTTTTAGAAATTAAAGCCGTCACCCAAATAATGGATGTACATAAATCTCAAGTTTTGAATTATATGAATTTATTGAAAGTGCCAAAAGGAATTTTAGTGAATTTTAATGTAAAAAATTTATACCATCACGGACAAGAAACTTTTACTAATAAATATTTCGATCAACTTCATTCATAAGTTAATTTTGCTATCTTTTGAATGATTAAAAAAACACAGCTTTTGTCTCTTTTGCGGTAGAAAAATGTGGCTTAATGAACAAAGAAATAATTTAAATCCTGAACCATATTAGCTGTTTAAATAAGTTAATTTTGCCACCTTTTGAATGACTAAAAAAGTTCCAAAGCTTTTGTCTCTTTTTCGGTAGAAGATTTGCGTAAAAAATATGAACAACAAAAAAATCTTAATCATCTCTTATTATTGGCCACCTGCAGGTGGACCGGGCGTTCAGCGGTGGTTAAAATTTGTGAAATATTTACCGGATTTTGGTTGGAAACCTACTGTTTTTATTCCGGAAAATCCGAGTTATCCGATTGTAGATGATACGCTTGAAAAGGATGTTTCTGAAAATCTGGAGATCATCAAAACTAAAATTTGGGAACCTTATCAAATCGCAGAATTCTTCGGAAAAGACAACAAAAAATTCAAAGCCGGACAGTTTGATGTTGGAAAGAATCAAAACTTGAAATCCAGACTTTCGATTTGGGTTCGTGGAAATTTCTTTATCCCAGATGCGCGGGTTTTTTGGGTGAATCCATCGGTGAATTATCTCAAAAAATACTTAAAAGAAAACCATTTTGATGCTTTGGTTACGACTGGACCGCCACATTCCGTGCACTTAATTGGTTTGAATTTAAAGAAAGAATTTCCTGATCTAAAATGGATTGCCGATTTCCGGGATCCGTGGACTGAAATTTCCTATTACCAACATTTGAAATTGACAAAATTTGCCGATCGAAAACACCGAAATCTCGAACAAAAAGTTTTTGAAAATGCGGATTTCACTTTGGCAACAAGCTATTCCGATGCTGAAAATTTCAAGAAAAAAGGAGCGAACGCGGTTTGTATTACCAATGGTTTTGATGTCGAGAACCAAGAACCAAGAACCGAGAACCGAGAGCCATCAACCCAATTTACTTTAAGTTATATCGGGGTATTGGAACAATTGAGAAATCCCGAGGTTTTATGGAGGGTTTTGAATGATTTAATGAAAGAAAACCAAGATTTTAGACAAAACTTTCAACTAAAATTTGTAGGGAGAATTGATGATAGAATTTTGGATAAGATTACCAAATCCGAACTTAATAATTCGGTGAAAAATCTAGGTTATCTTTCTCATTCCGAAGCGAATTTGGAAATGCAAAATTCTGATTTGCTATTGATTACTAATTTCCCTGAAGATAAATCCAAAGGAATTATTCCCGGGAAAATCTTCGAATATTTGGCAACGAAGAAACAAATTATTTCTTTCGGCCCGAAAGAGAGCGATGTGAAGCGAATTTTAGAAGAAACCCACGCCGGAAAACATTTTTCTTACGATGATTATGAAAGTTTGAAAGCATTTATTTTAGAAAAATTTAATGATTGGAAATCCGGAAATCTCTCTTCAAATACAGAAAATATTGAGCAGTTTTCCAGGAAGAATTTAACAAAGAAATTAGCGGAAATTCTTTAGTTTTTGGTTAAAACCGAAAGATTCTTCAACAAAAAAGCGGGCCGAAACCCGCTCAATATTTTACTGTAAATTCTACAACCAACCTTGTTCTTTCATCCAGTCGTCGTTGTAAATTTTCCCAACATATCTGGAGCCATGATCGTGAAGCAAAACCACAATCACATCATCTTTGGTAAATTGATCTTTCATCTGAACCAACGCTGAAATAGCACTTCCCGCTGAATATCCACAGAAAATACCTTCCTCTTTTGCTAATTTCCTAGCGTAGATTGCGCCGTCTTTATCGGTTACTTTTTCGAAATGGTCAATCACCGACATATCGTAATTTTCCGGAATGATGTCCTCGCCAATTCCCTCCGTGATGTAGGTATAGGCATGGTCGTAATGCAATTCTCCGGTTTCATGAAATTCTTTTAAAATCGAACCATAAGTATCCACACCAATCACTTTGATATCGGCATTTTTTTCTTTGAAAAATTTCCCACAACCGGTCACTGTTCCGCCGGTTCCAGCTCCAGCCACGAAATGCGTCAGTTTTCCTTCGGTTTGTTCCCAAATTTCCGGAGCGGTTTGCTCGTAATGCGCTTGTCTGTTAGATAAATTATCATATTGATTCACGTACCATCCGTTTTCAGTTTCGGTTGCTAATCTTTTGGAAACAGAATAATACGAACGTGGATCGGTCGGCTTCACATCGGTCGGACATACGATTACTTCAGCACCTACAGCACGAAGAATGTCGCATTTTTCTTTAGACTGTTTGGAATTGGTTACGAAAATACATTTGTAACCTTTGATAATTGCCGCTAATGCCAAACCCATTCCGGTATTGCCGGAAGTCCCTTCGATAATGGTTCCGCCGGGTTTCAATCTTCCGTCTTTTTCAGCATCTTCGATCATTTTCAATGCCATTCTGTCTTTCACAGAATTTCCGGGATTGAAGGTTTCCACTTTCGCCAAAACCAATGCCGGAAAATCGTCACCCAAAACTTTATTTAGCTTTACCAGTGGTGTATTCCCGATGGTTTCGAGGATATTTTGCGCGTATTTCATATAAGTTTTTATTTCTAAATGATATTTTTTTCTCAGGAAGATTCCCTTTTTTGAATTGAATTTTTCGTAAAAATATTTTATTTAATTACGAATTTGCAAAGATATAATTTTAAATATTAATTGTATTTAATGGCTTTTACAGGAGAAATTTTACTGATTAAATAACTCGGTAAAATAAGTGAAATGGCCGATACAATAAGCATCCCGAGGGAAATGCCAAGAATGTAAAGAAGGTTGAGGTCAACCGGAACTACGCTTAAATAGTAATTTTCCGGATTTAATTGAATGATGCCAAAATACTTTTGTAAAAGCAAAAATCCTAATCCAATAATATTCCCGATAATTAATCCGGGAATCATAATCAGCAAAGTGTAATTGATGAAAATCGCGCGAATTTGTCCGTTGCTTGCTCCTAAAGTTTTCAGCATTCCAATGGAATTGGTTCTTTCGATGATGAGAATCAGCAAAACCATCACGATATTGATGACCACTACAACCAGCATGATGACAATGATTAAAGCAATATTCGTATCGAAAATAGCAATAAAATCCATGATTTGAGGATATTCGTCCGTGGCTTTTACTGTGTAATTTTTGTACCCGACAAGCTCGTCGATTTTCTGTGCGTCTTCGTCGATATTATTAATGTTTTTCAAGAAAACGTCCACACCACCAACTTCTCCGTCTTTCATACCCTGAATTTTTCGTGCATGATTGATTCCACCGATGATGAATAAATCATCAATCATTTTGATGTCGGTTTTATAAATGCCTACGACTTCAAATTTTCGGTAAATCGGACTTTGATTTTCTTTAGAAAAAATTGCTACAATACTGTCTTTCACCTTAAGATTCAAATCGTTCGCAATCTTTTTGGAAATGCAGATTCCGCTGTCGTAGCCTATTTCGCTAGCTTTCGGAGTAGTTCCTTCAATCAAAAATTTCTTGAACCTTTCGGCATCAAAATCTTTACCGACTCCTTTGAAAATAATTCCCGCAAAATTATGTTCGTTTCTTAAAATTCCACTTACCGACACATAACTTTGGGTGGTTGCTACATCGGGTAATGCCTTTATTTTATTGATTTGAAGTCCATCCGAACTCAAAATAGAAGAGTTGTACGAATTATTGGACTGTTTGGATCTGATGGAAATGTGCCCGGAAAAATCGGCCATTCTTTCTTTTATCTCTTTTTTTGAACCCAAACCGGTGGAAACCGTGATCAAGGAAACGATAACGCCTAATGCAACGGAAAGCCTACCAATAAAGACAATAACGCGCGAAAGATTATTTTTGTTATCTTTGGAAAAAGCTATTTTTTTGGAAAAATATAATGGAAATTTCAAGCAGATGATTTTAAAACTCAAATTTAAAGATTTACTTCTAGTTGTGCTAATTTATTTTGGGTTTTGCCCTTGGAATTTTGCGCAAAATACTGCGGATTCTTGTTTCAAAACTGGTGCAGATCGGCCTGAACTTTACCTTCCCTTGTTGAAAGATAAAACGATTGCGGTGGTCACCAACCAAACCGGATTGTTGCAAGACAGAACTTTCCTAGTGGATTTTTTAGTGAAAAATAATGTCGAAATTAAATCTATTTTCGCTCCTGAACACGGATTTCGGGGCGATGCAGATGCCGGTGAACATGTGAAAAACGGAGTCGATACGAAAACCGGTATTCCAATATTTTCGCTTTATGGCAGCAACAAAAAACCGAAACCCGAACAATTAAAAGATATTGATGTGGTTTTGTTTGATATTCAGGATGTTGGAGTTCGTTTTTATACTTATATTTCCACGTTAACCTATGTGATGGAAGCTGCAGCGGAAAATAACATTGAAGTTATCGTTCTCGATCGACCGAATCCGCATGATGGCTACATCGACGGTCCGGTGTTGAAGGATGCGTGGAGGAGTTTCGTGGGAATGCACAATATTCCCGTTGTTTATGGCTTAACCATCGGTGAATACGGAAAAATGGTGAACGGTGAACAATGGTTGAGTAATAAAATTCAAGCAAAATACACCTTAATTCCGATGCTGAATTATCATAAAAAACAAAGGTATGGAGTTTCCGATAAACCATCTCCTAATTTGCCGAATCATCAATCCATTAATTTATATCCAAGTTTGTGTTTCTTCGAAGGGACGCAGGTTTCCGTAGGTCGTGGTACCGATTTGCCCTTTCAGATTTATGGCAGTCCGTGGTTGAAAAATATGAATTATCAGTTTACACCGAAACCCAATTTTGGTGCGAAAGATCCTTTTCTGAACGGAAAATTATGCTACGGCGAGAACCTCTCGCAACAGCATTCCGATTTGCGTGAACTTCGAATTGATTGGTTGGTGAATGCCTACAAAAATTACAAAAATAAAGACCAAAATTTCTTCCTAAAGAATCTTTTCTTTGATAAATTGGCTGGTTCAGATGAGTTGAGAAAACAAATTTTTTCAGGGAAAACCGCTGACGAAATTAAAAATTCATGGAAAAAAGACCTCGAAGATTTTCAGCGAATTAGAGCAAAATATGTGATTTATGAAGACTGATTTTCAAATTCTTGTTTCCTAAAAACTGGCCTTTACCTGAACGGATCCGATGTGGATTGTTCTTTCTCCCGAGTTTCTGCCTTCATAGTTGACGTTGAGTTGAATCAACGAATTCACCGCTTGTTGCAGAAATACCGACCAAACCTGGTTCTTTCCGGGTTTCAATCCATCGAGCATTTGGTTGCCGACAATCGTGAAATTATTCCCCGTGAAATCATTATTGATAAAAGAAAAATTGCCACGAACCGTTGTTTTTCTCCAGTCCCACTGCAAACTTCCCGTTAAATCAAGGGTTTTTAGCAGTTCTTCTCCGTCTTTTCGGATTTTTTGTCGCCATGCTGATGAAACTTCTGCCTGAAGTTTTTCGATAAATTTATAGGTGGCTTTAGGTTTCGTTTCGAAATTATTCAGAAGGTAATCTCTTGAGCTGAAAAGTTGCGATGCATTTTCAATTTGATGCACCGAGTTTTCCCAATCCACACGGAAATTTTTATTGAACCAATATCCCAAATTCAGGAAATGAGAAGTCTGAGATCGTTCTTCATTGCTGAAATTGGCATTAATCAAATTATCATTGGCAATGAAACGGTAATTCCCATTCCAACCGGATTTTTCGGTAGAATTAAACTGTGCCGAAGCAAGTAAGTTTTGATTTTTAAGAATTTGATCTTCATTTTTCTCGAAAGGATTGAGTACAAAAACCCGATCTCTCTTAAAAAACGAATTTTGGGAATTCAAGGAAATATTAAAATTCCAACGTTTCAAAAACCTGTTTTCCGAGTTGAAAACTACCGAGGGATTCACAAACAAAGCCAGTTGCAACTTGTTTTTATTGGAAGGTAAATAATTCACCGTATTGGTATAAACCCTTATGTATTGGGTTAAATCTGCGTATTCTGCAGTTTCAAATTCGTCCAGTTGTTGTATTCCGTCGCCGTTGTAGTCGGTCCATTTGTACACGCCTTGTCCATCGGTCACTTTGATGTACTGAAATTCGCGTTGCGCTTCCTGCCCGTTTCCTAATTCATAAAACGCTTGCAAACGCATCCCGTTTCGAAATAACTGTTGGTTGTACATCAGATTTCCCACCACAAAATCCTGATTGAAATTTTCCGCAATATCCTGATTCTGATAATAAAATTTCCGGTAATGAATCAATGCATTAAGCGTGGTTTTTTCAGTCTTAATGATTTGGCTTTCTGCTACGATTCCCAAAATATGATTCATGTTTTCCAATGAATTTCCGCGCACCGAATCATTATCCCTAAAATAAGCTTTCGCCAGCAATTTTGTACGAACAGAATCCCCGATTTTCTTCTGAAGAAATGCTTCTTTCCAACGGAAACTGCTCACATCCAAAAGCTTCGTTTCGTTGAAGGTTTTCACATTGTTTTCCATATTTGCACCGATTCCCCAACTTCCTTTTTCGGTCGTATATTCAGTGATAATGCCACTTCGAAGGTATTGTGTATCTTGGAAAGTAGCTTTCGTATCCAGGTAGGAAAAGTTTCCTTTCGTGCTGATTTTTCCTTTTTTAAATCCAAAATCAAGATCGTTTTTTATTCCGCGATAACTTTCTTTTTCGTCGAGATAATTGATTTTATAATTCAGGAACGATTGGTTTTTCCATTGGTTTAAAAAACTGAAAATCAATCGGTTTTGAGTAATTTGATTAAATTCCTGATTCAAATTGAAATCTCTAGAAAACTCAACATCATTGATCCGATCCAGAATATGAAATTGAGAATTAATGTGTTGAAATTCAAAACTTGGCGTTCCTTTCCAATTGTTTTTAGTAAAAGTTTTAAACCCGAAAATCCGTCCGGCGTAACCGATATTTTGATGCGCATCTTTCGAGGAGAAAAGATTTACATCATAATTGCTGAGTGAGAAATCGGCTCCTACTTTTCCGTCTTTCAACAAAAATTCCGTATTTCCGGAAAAAACCTGAGTTTTTTGTGGCGCGGGTAATTTTCGAACCGCTTTGTAATCGCCCAAATTATTTCCTACATATTCGAAAACACGTCCGTTATTCGTGGTCTGCTTGATGCGATAATCGCCGGAATTCGCTCCAAAATATGTGAATGAAACCTGATATAAAGTCTGCATTTGATCGGTTGAAAATTCATAATAATTTCCGTTCGGATCTTCGATAAGTTGATACAAAACTTTATTGACATCATATTCCGAAACCGTTCCGGATGGTGCGTACATTTGGTTGGGATCGTTGCCTGCGTTGGCGAGGATTTGTTGATCTTCTTTGCTTAAATTCAAAGAAAGTGGAGCGTTTTTATTGTCATTTTCCAAAAACCAACTGAAACCATATTTGGCTTTTTCTCTTTGATGTTGAATATTTCCCGTAACTAAAAATCTAGTGTAATTTCTGTTGGCGTAATTATAAGAAATGGTAATGAAATTCTGTTTTAAAATCGGTCTGAAACTGGTAAAAGTGATTTCTCCGGTGTTGTAATTGATGACATAATCTTGGTTTTCGCCGCGTTTCATCAAAATACCATCAATAAAAACCTGCTCCGATCCGGAAATTATGGTGATAAACTGCTCCCCATTTTTCCCGTTCAGTCGGTACGGACCTTGGTTTCCTTCTACACCCTGAAAACGAATTCGGTGAAATTCGCTTCGCGCAACTCCGGCAGAAACATCTACAAAAGTTGTGTTATCTTTTCCGAAATTGGTTTGAAACTGCATACCCATACTTCGTCTTTGGTAACGCCCGAAATAAGTATTTTCATCGAGCAGATCCAAATGTCCGGCGCGCAGAATAGAGCGGTCTTTGATATTGAGTTGGAGGTAAATTTTGTCGAATTCTTCCAAAGTTTGCGTGTATCCGTCGGCTTGAATGGGCAAATTATGATCGGAAATCGATGCCAAAATCGTGACGTCTTTCGATAATTTTCCTGAAATCTGAAGATCCATCGAACTTTGTACGCTTTGTCCTTGGTTGTTTCCAAACGTGATTCCGCGGATGATGGACCCTTTGGAATTGAGGTCGCCCAGGATTTGAGATCGCGTGTTTTTCACCAAAATTCCTTCATCAAGAATAACTTTGTTAGGAGTGCGGATGAAATCTAAAGTGTCTTTGGTAAAAAAGTCTCTATCTATTTTTGCAGCAATTACCGAATCCTTTTTGGTGGAGTCTTTCGGGAGATTGGGATTTTTCCATGTGAAAATCTGAGCATTTGTAAAGCAAAATGCTGTAATCATAAAAATGGATAAAAGTAATTTTCTCGGCAAAATCTCTTCAAAAAAAGTGGTGTAAAAGTAACGAAAAACTACCTTTTAAATTGTTTTGTTTTTGGTGGAGTGAATAATGAGTAGTGGAAAGGGATAAACCCTATTGTAAAACCAATAAATCTCAATTTTCTTTGTATAGACTAAAACAATGGTCTAATTTATCATGCATAATGATAATTAACTTTTTGTTAATTTAAAGAGTTATGGATTTCTGGTTGCGTTTTTTTTGTAAATTTGAATCAATTAATATTTAAATTCTTTATTATGAAAAAAATCTTTACAATTTTAGGAATTGCAGCTATTACAAGTATGTCTGCACAAACTGTGTTTACTCAATGGAATTTTGATGCAAGTCCGAGTCCGGTAGCTACAAGTACAGGAGTAGGAACAATCACTCTTATTGGTGGTGTTGTTGAAAATACTCAAACAACAGGAACAACTGCATGTAATTGTCCTTACGTTAACGGAAATCCAAATACAGGAAAGGCATACACAACAAAAACTTATCCTGCGCAGGATACAGCATCAGGAACAGCGGGGATTCAATTTTCTGTAAGTACTGTAGGTGTATCAGCAATTTCAGCATCTGTTGATGTTTACGGATCAAATACTGCATCTAAATATGTGCAAGTACAATATACAACTGATGGTTCGACATGGATAAATGTTACTGCAACTCCCACTTCACTTGCTCCAAGTACATGGTCTACTGTGGCAACTAATTTACCTGCTACCGCAGGTAATAATGCTAATTTTGCTTTAAGAGTTGTTTCTGTATTTGATCCTGCAAACAACACTTCTTATTCAGCAATTGGAACTACTTCTACTTACGCTTCTGGAGGTGCGTTAAGATTTGATAATGTTACTGTATACAATGGTACATTAGCAGTGTCTGATGTAAATGGCACGAAAGTAAATTTGGTGAAAAATACCAATGTTGGTAATGCAATTCTTTTCGGAGCTAAAGCAAATGTTCTAATTGTAAACGTAAATGGACAGGTTGTAAAGTCTGCTGCTGTAACTGATGGAACTTCTCTTGATGTTTCTTCTCTTGCAAAAGGAATGTACATCGTAACTGGTTCTGTAAACGGTGAAAAAGTTTCTCAGAAAATCATCAAAAACTAAGAATCCCTTTCTCAATAAAAAAAGCCACTTCCGAAAAGAAGTGGCTTTTTTATTTTATCCATTATTAAATATTAATTATTCACTATTCATTATTAATTATTCACTATCAAAACCAACCTCTCCTAAAATACCCCGTAATCGCTGAGAAATTCAACATCAAAGTAAATCGGATTCTGCTTCCGTAATCTTTAAATGAAGGTTCAAAACCAAGCGAACTTTGCATCGGAAAATAGATTTCCAGAAAATCCGGAATCACCTTCACTTTCACCCCGGAATCCCAAATAAACTGAGGATTTTGCAACCTGTTTTTGTAAACGCCCGCATCCGCATACACATTAAACCAACGCCAAACGTGCGCATCTACATTCACCGAAGTAATCCACTGATTGGCTGTTTTCCCGAGATAAGATTTGAAACCGCCTTCCGCCAAAATCAATTGCTGGGAAAGCAATCCACTGGTGGCACTTTGTCCCAAAAGTCTATACGAGAACGCATAATTTGAAACCTTCGAAATGCCGTAATCAAACAAATTGTTCTTGGTTTTATTGGTGATAAAGTAACCTCCAAAAAACCGGAAACTCACTTTTTGATCTTGTGCAAATTCCCAACGATAGAATGCTTCCGCAGAAACTTTCTGAAAATCTTCCATCCATTGAAGGTTTCCACTTAGGTATTTTTCATGAATGAGTCTTCTGTCCGAATAGCTATATCCAACATTCCAAAGATTGTATTTTCCGTATTCATTCGCGGCAATCATCGCAGGAGTGAGCTCTTTCTCGAAGAAATTATAGGAAAAACCTAAACTTCTGCCGATGTCGCTACGAGGATTTTTACTAAAATTAATATTCGCAAATGCTGAAAATTTTTGGTAAGTTAAATCATAATCATAGTGAAAATATGATCCTGAAACGCCCAAATCTAAACTCCGGTAAAAACTATTGGCCGGCTGAAATGAATAAGAAACACCGCCTGCACCCGTTAATTTTCCCGTTCCTGAACTGAAATAGGGGGTAAACGAATAAACAAATTTTCGGTCGAATAAGGATGAATTTTTAAGATTTAAACCCAACAAAATCTTATCGTAGGCATTGAAATTCAGTTTCGGATTAAGATAAACTTCATTGTATTCCGGATTGGGAATGTCTTTGAAAAACTTGAGCCGAATTTTTTTGGTATTTGCGAAAAAACCTTTGGCATAAAGATAATTGTCGCGGAAATTCTTCTCCGGGAAAATATATTCGCTGTTGATTATTATTTTCTCTGCATCAGTTTGCGGAATATTGTAAATTTTCGCTTCTTTGGAACGTTCGGTATCGAACCAAAATGCGGTTTTCTCACCGTTTTTTTTCTCCGTTTCAATTTTGAAAGGAATCTCTTGTAAAGTGTTCTTGGAGATTTTCACCTGAAATTCATCCCCGATTTTCTTAAATCGTTTCAGCCTAAAATTTACTCGGTTTTTATTTTGTATAAAGTGTTCCAAAAAGCCCGAAGAATATCCGGAAGCTACAGTCAATTCATCTAAAAAAGCTTGTTTATCGATTCTTTTTCCTGTATTTTTTTGCAGAAAATGAATCACAAAATCGTCAAATTTTTCCTTTCCCATTTTTTCTGCTACAAACGAAAACAGACTTCCCGTTTCGAAATGGCTGATCGCAGTAGCGTTGAAATTGCTCAGATTTTCGAATGGTTGTCCTATTTTTTGATCCAAATTTTGAGTCAAAATATATTGGTAAGCAAGTCCGTATCTTTCCGAAAGCTTCAGCTTTGATGCATGGAATATTTTCAAAGGTTTCAAACCGAGAATTTTCAAATTGTCGGGAAGATCGCCGAGCAATTTTCGCTCTTGGTAATACCGATCGATGTACTGAATTTCCAGGTAGGTTTTCAGCCCGTTCATTAACCAGTGATCGCCACTTTTCTCGAAAATAGAAGATTGCTCAACAATTTTTTTCGATAAAATACTGAAATAATTCAGGTCAATTTTTTCAGCTTCAGTGAAAAGTGGATAACGGAATTTCCAGAATTTAATATCATCAATTCCCATTAAATTCTCAGATTCGCGGAATTTTTCGCTGATGAATATTTTCGAGGGTAAAAAACCTGTTTTTGCCTTAATGAAATTGAGTTGCAGCGGAAGATAAAATTCCAAATTCTGCTTTTCGGTTTCGGTCAGTTGGTAACCGAAATTGATTGTAATTTTTTGTCCTTCAATAGTTGTTGTAATGGTTGGGAAACTGTTTTCCGAGATTAGAAATTCGGGATCATTGACCAACTTGCCTTCAAAATAATTGGGCTGAATTTCCGGAAGATTACTTTGCGAATAGTGGTTGATAGGAATATTGAGATTAACTCTCCAGTAACTGCCAGGATTTTGGTTTTCTTCAATATCGATGAAATTTCTTTGAATTTGGTTATGATCATCAAAACCATCGGGAACTAGAAAAAAGTATTTCAGAACTACTTTTTTTCCGTCGGTTCCGTACCCGGTAAATTTATGCGAAGGCAAATTCAGCTGATAATTTAAAGTGATTTTTACCTTTTTTCCGGGCGCAAGCTTCTCTGAAAGCGGAAGAAAAATCTGTTCTCTTGATCCGTCCATTCCTGTTATGGTTTTACCATCAATCTGAATGTTGAGATTTTCTAGATTGCCTAATTCATTGGGTTTTGCAAAGTGTAAATCGCTTTTTCGATCTTCCAGTTTTCGGTAAACCAATGATGTGTTATGGGTTTTGTACGCGGAAATCCAATTGAGGAGTTTTATCTGATCTAAATCGGTTTCAGAATGGTTATAGTAAGTAATGTCTTGATATACAGTAATCTGTCTCTTGTTTTCCGGGATTTTAGCTTCAATGTATATGCTGTCTTGTTGCGCAGAAATTGCAACAATATTGGTAACCAGCATCAGACCGCAAAAAAATATTTTCATCTTTTAAATTCAATCAAATATAATGATGTTTTTCTAAATGAAATGCTATTATTAAGCTGTTTTTTGTTAGTTGTTGATTTTTATAACGAATTTTTTTTGCGTTTTGTATCATGTTGAATTTTTTATTTTTCATTTAAATTTCAACAAAAAAAAACGGAAACCCAGTTTCCTGAATTTCCGTTTCCAACTAAAAAAAACTACTAACTATTATTCAGCTGTTAATTCAAAATCACCTTTAATTCTCACCATATCATTGATCATTGGTGCAGGGAAATTAGGTCCAACGTTGAAGTCAGATCTCTTCAAAGTTCCCAAAACCTGGTAACCATAAGTAGTTTTTTTATTCATCGGATTTACCGTAGAACCGCGGTAAACCAAAGTTAAAGTAACTGGTTTTGTAACACCGTGCATCGTAAGATTACCTTTCAAAGTGTAGTAGTTCTTTTTGTTTTTAGTTAAAGAAGTACTCTTGAATTCTAGAGTTGGGAATTTTTCTGCATCGAAAAAGTCTGGACTTTTCAAGTGGTTATCTCTTGCTTCAACATGAGTGTTGATCGAGTTTACATCAGCTGAGAAAGCAAGGGTAGAATTCGCAAAGTTTTTCTCATCTGCATTGATGGTTAAAGTTGCTTTGTCGAAATTTCCGGTGATGTCGTTAATTCCAAGATGAATTACTGCAAATTGAATTCTAGAGTGAGCCGGATCGTTCTTTAAAACTAATTGTGCAAAGGTGGAAACCGAAAATAACACAACGGTAATGAGGGATAAGATTTTTTTCATGATACTATTTTTTATTGTTAAAATTAATAATGCAAAGATATTTCCAAAATTTTTTGTTGGCGTTGCTGTAAGTTAAGAAATCAGTTGCAATTTCCATCGACGTCACATTGATCGCCATTGTTGATGATTTGTAAACCTTTGTCTCCTGCGGAAAATTCTGCAAAAGATTTTTCCAAAACCTCTAGGAAAAGTTCGGGTTGTTGCGCACCGGAAACGCCATATTTATCATTAAATACAAAAAACGGAACACCGGAAATTCCCAATTGGCGAGCCCGCAAGCCATCTTGTGAAACGGCGTGTGCAAAATCATCAGATTGTAAAGCGGCTTGAATTTCATTTTCAGAAAGTCCTACAGATTCCCCGATTTCCAAAAGCGTCGCTTCATCATCGATATTTTTTCCATCGATAAACTGGGCTTTAAACATCGCTTCTTCCATTTCATTGCCTAAGTTTTTCGAATTTGCAAGTTGAATGAGGAGATGCCCGCGATATGAATTCGCCACTTTTGAATCGTCAAAATTGAATTCAATTCCGGCTTCTTTTCCGGCATTTTTCACGTGCTCGTGCATGGCTTTAGCTTCGTTCAGTGAAATTCCTTTCACCTCTGTGAAATATTCATACGGATTTTTCTCTGGTTGTGTAACCAGGTTGGAATCCAGCTGGAAACTATGCCAATTGACCTCTATTTGGTCCGAATTGGCGAATTGTTCAAGTGCCTTTTCAAACTTTTTTTTCCCGACATAACAAAACGGACAGCGAATATCGCTCCAAATATCTACTTTCATAATAATCTTATTTTTAATGAAATGAGCATTTTTTTTATTAAAATTTTCATTCATCAATTAATGAATCAAAGATACAAACCTTCTGTTGAATAATTCTTGATGCAAGTTAATAAATCGATTTCATTATTTGCTGTGCATTTAGATAAAAAAATAGTTGACTGAAATCTGTTTATTACGACGTACGAAGCGGAAACACTAAGGAAATAAACAAGAGTTTCGTTAAATTATCTCCACTGTTTGAGCGACGCCCGAACTTTATTTTTTTATAACCTTTTTTTTTCAAGACAAAAGAACAAATAATCAAATAGGTATGTTGTTTTTGCTTTATGTACAAAAGGTTTTCATTATTCAATTCAAACGAAAAAATGAAGAACCAAATACCAAAAAGCCAGCGTAATAAAAGCTAGAGGAATTCCCACGCCAACCATCAAATTGCAGAGTTTCGGTTCCAATTTGTGTGCTGCAGCAATTATTCCTGCAGTAATCATCGGAGCCATCGCGGATTCCAAAATCGAGATTTCAATCATTTCACCGCTCTGTTTTAAAATGATAAAATAAAACAGAAAGATAAATGCTGGAAAGAGCATCAATTTAAATAAAAGACCCCAAAATAAAGGTTTGGTATCGGCGTCCAATTTCTGCCAATGAAGCTGACTGCCCACTGAAAATAATGCCAGCGGAACAGTTGTAGCTCCCAATTTATTTAAAACTTCATCAAGTTCATGCGGTATTTGAATATTTAAAACATTCAAAATAATTGCTACAGAAAATGCCAAAAATGGAGGAAACCGAATGATTTTTCCTGCAATGTGCGAAACTCTACTTTTGGTTCCTGAATAATAATTTGCCACTGCAATTCCCACTGTGGAAAGGGCTACAAAAGAACCGGGTTGGTCCACCAGCATCACGGTTTTCAGTCCACTTCCCCCGTAAATCGCCTGAATGACCGGAATTCCTACAAACGAAGTGTTTCCGAAACCGGCACACATGATTAGCGCGCCGATTACGGATTTCGACCAGTTCATTTTTTTACCAAGAACGCTGAAAAAAACCATTGCCAAAAAAATATTCAGCCACGCAACAGCCACTGGAAAAACCACCTCGTAACTGATCACGATTTTCGGGATGTAATACAGCGAAAGCGCAGCAAGTGAAATATTAATAACAAAGGAGTTCAGCGCGACATGACCGTTTTCCGGAAAAAGTTTTGCTCTTCTGAAAAAAAATCCCAGAAATAAACAGAGAAACAGCAGAATAAGATTAGCCAACAATTCTATTTTTACGTTTGCAAACTTTCCAAATATGCATTCCAGCCGGCAATTTTGTAATTAAGCGCTGCTTTTTCGGCGTCATCGGCTTTGTAAATTCCGCGGCCAACGATCATGAAATCGGTTTGTAAATTCCTGAAAACGTGTTCCGGTGTGTTGTATTGTTGCCCTTTTCCGTCACCAGAATCCGATAAATTCACACCGGGAGTGAAAAGTAAAAGTTCTTCCGGCAATTGTTTTTGGGAAACGCCACCAATCACATTCGGGTGAGATTGAGCCACTTTCAGCGCTTCTTCCTGATAATTTTTATCTGTTAAAGTTCCTTTGGACGACATTCCTAAAATCGCTACAACTCCCACATTCAGGAAGCAATCCAAAGAATCGTAACCGCCAATCACATGAGAAGTCACGAAATCTGCCCAGTTTGAAATCTTATAAATTCCATAAGAAAACTGCAATTCCTGGGTGTTTCCGATGTCGGCAAATTTTCGGTCTTCCATCAAAAGGAAATTATATTTTGTGGCCAAATCTTTCAGCGGAAGAATGGTTTTATCGGGATCGAAATCGGTAATAATGTCAATATGGGTTTTGAGGGCAACGATGTGCGGACCTACTTTTTCAGCAAAATCCAATAGTTCCTGAGTGGTAATGACATCAGCGGAAGCAATCAGATTTGATTTTTTTTCAATCGAAATTTCCAATAGTTTTTTGGCAACAGAATGTTCTGCATTTTCGAGTTTCTGCTCATAAGTTGGGCGTTTTTTCTCTTCAAATTTCACCACATTTCCTTTCAGAAAGTCATCAATTCTCGTTACTTCATCATCGGATAAATGATTTTCTTCCTTTAAAATTGAGCAAACTTCCGAAATCGTAAACAATGTATGAACGCGATAACCTTTGCTTTCGAGCATTTCTTTTCCACCTTGTTGACGGTCCAAAACAACCACAATATCCGAAACCGAAATTCCTTCATTTTCAATTTCCGGAATGGTTTCCAGAAGCGATTTCCCACTCGTGATGACGTCTTCCACCAAAAGGCAGTTTTGACCTTTCTGGAAGATCCCTTCAATCATTTTCTTAGTGCCGTATTCTTTGGCTTCTTTTCTTTTGATAATCAAAGGAAGGTAGCTTTCCAGCGACATCGCCGTTGCCATCGGAAGTGCAGCGTAAGGAACACCACAAATGAGGTCGAAATTATCCAGCGGAAGCATATCCAAAAGATAATTGGCGAGTCGTTTTAATATTTTAGGATCGGAAGCCAGTGGCCGAAGATCTACATAAAATGGGCTTTCAATACCGCTTTTCAGGGTGAAACGTCCGAATTTGATAATGCCGAGTTTATAACACTCGAGAAAGAATTCCTTTTTATTTTCCATTTACTTTTTACTTTAGGACAAAGTTAGGGTTTTCAGAGAAATTTTTCGCGTTCTTATTAGGTTAAAAAATCTTAAATATCGTAGATAAATAATAGCAAAATACATTGTTTGCTATTTTTTTTAACCGCAAAAGAGACAAAAGAAATGATGGAAAAACAGCATTTCAAAAGACAGCAAAATTCTAAAATGTAATTTTGCTCACTTTTTAAAACCTTTAAACCCAAAAACTTTTGTCACTTTTGCGGTAAAAAAGATTAGAAAGTTAAGAAGTTAAATAATCCAATCAGCATGAATAATAAGTAGCCGTCGTGTCTTTGTGTAAAAAAATAGAAAGCAGAATCCACAAAAATATAATTCCATTTACTGTCTTTGTGTTTAAAAAAAATCCGCCGAATCCCCAAAATCCGCGAGAGAAAACCTCACGCAAATCCAGCAGAATCCTTTTGAAAGCGAAGCGTCTTTGCAGGGCTAAAAACATCCTCCATACATCATCCTCCATCCTCCAAAAAAAAGCTTTTGTCGCTTTTGTGGTAAAAAAAATTAGAAAATGGAATCCACAAAAATATAATTCCATTTAGCGTCTTTGCGTTAAAAAAATCTGCTAAATCCCCAAAATCCGCGAGAATAAAACCTCACGCAGATCTAGCCAAACTCTTTTGAAATCGAATCAACTTTGCAAAAAATAAATCTTTTCTCTTTCTTCTTGCTTCTTTCCTCTCAAAAAAGCTAACCCTCCGATTTCCTCATTCTTTTCCACAACTTAAATCCCTCAAACCAAATTACGGATGCAAATGCCACCAATGCAGCAAACCCAATCTCCGATGCGGAAAGCGTGGTAACTTTGAAAAACCGAGTCACCGGATCAATGAAAAGAATTGCTGACAAAAACAAAAGGGTGACAAGACTTACTGCCAATTGTATTTTGGCGTTTCCGGTTATTTCTGCTCTTCTCATTTCAGCGTAATTGCATCCTTTGGCCTCACAGCATGCGGGACCATTTTTTGTAATGGAATGGTCGAAATCTTCAGGCCTCTTTTAAGATGATTATTAAGCAAAAGATTAGCGATGCTTTTGTTTTGGGTTTTAGAAACATTCATTCAAAAATCAAATTTATTGCAAAGCTGGCTCATTCCCGATATGCACATGCTCTGAAAAAATTTATATCTTCGTAGGGATTAAAATTTAATTTCATGAAACGTAATTTTTCCTTTCTGTTCATCCTGATTTCTTTATGGGCTTATTCCCAAGTTGAAGAGAAAAAACTGGATGAACTGATACAAAATACTTTAAAAACCTTTGACGTACCCGGAATGTCGGTGGGCATTATTAAAGACGGAGCATTGGTTTATGCGAAAGGATTTGGCGTAAGTTCGCTTACCTCCCAAAAGAAAATGGATCAAAATACCCTCGTGGGAATCGCTTCCAATTCCAAAGGGTTTACCGCAACTGCATTGGCCATTCTAGCCGACGAAGGCAAACTGAGTTTTGACGATAAAGTCACCCAATACCTCCCGGAATTTCAGATGTATGATCCCTACGTTACCCGAAATATCACCATCAAGGATTTAATTACCCATCGAGCAGGACTCGGTTTAGATCAGGGCGATTTGATGTTCTTCCCAGAAGGCGGAAATCTTACAGTGAATGACATTATCCACAATGTTCGGTACCTAAAACCTGAAAACGATTTCCGCACCACTTTGGATTACAACAACATCATGTTCATCGTAGCAGGTGAAATTATTCACCGTGTTTCTGGACTTTCTTGGGCAGAATTTATTGAGCAGAGAATCATGAAACCGGTGGGGATGAACTCCAGCTTCGGAAGCTATAACCGCGCTAAAGCAGCGAAAGTAACCAACATCATCGATGCACACGCTCCGGTGGATGGAAGAGTAGTAGCAGTACCTCATGACTGGAACGAAACAGCCAACGCAGCCGGTGGAATCATCAGCAACATCACCGATATGGCGACTTGGGCGGAGTTCTTAATGAATGGTTTCACCACCAAAGACGGCAAGAAACTCGTTTCAGATAAACAAATTCAGCAACTGTGGAACCTACAGATTTCTACACCTGTAGCACTTAAAAATGCTTATGATTCTAATTTCGGGGGCTATGGTTTGGGCTGGTTCCTTACTGATGTTAAGGGGCATAAACAAGTATACCACACCGGTGGATTAATTGGTACTGTAACTCAATTTACCCTGATTCCTGATATGAAATTGGGTATTGTGGTTCTTACGAATCAGCAGAGTGGTGCGGCTTTCAATACCATTACCAATACCGTGAAAGACGCTTACCTCGGTGTTCCAGATCGTAATTGGCTGAAAACCTATGGCGACAGAATGGCGAAAATTGATGCCGATTTCACCAATGGGAAAAAAGCGATTTTTGCAAAAGCAACTGCTTTCCAGAAAGAAAAAAACCTTCAACCTAAACCGGAACAGGTAGTAGGAACTTATCGTGATGAATGGTTCGGAGAGGTAATTGTAGCGCAGGAAGGAAAAAATTATAGGATTTATTGCAAGAACTCTCCGCGTTTGAAAGGTGAACTTCTACCTTATAGCAACACTACCTTTATTGCAAAATGGGATGATAGAAGCTATGATGCTGACGCTTTTGTGATCTTTAATTATGATGAAAACGGCAAAGCGCAATCTGCTAAAATGAAACCTATTTCAGATATCACCGATTTCAGTTTCGATTTCGAAGATCTCGATTTGCAGCGCACCAAGTAATTAGAAACATCAATAATTAATAAAAAAGTCACAGGGAACCGAAATTCTCTGTGACTTTTTAGTTAGCATTTACCACAAAAGTTACAAAAGTTTTGATCTGGTAAGATGTTGCAAAGATCAAAAAAGTGCAGTGAAAGTTCTTCCCGATGATAAAACTCAAGCCTAAATTATCCTACATTATTGTCTTTGATAAGTGAAACACCTTTGCGTTCTTATTTAGTAATTGAGAAAAAAGATATATAACCCACTTATCGTTCATTAGCAGCATTTGAATTGTGCAAAAGTCTTTGCTAACTTTTGCGGTAAAAGAAATTCTTTAAAATCAGTGGTCTTAGAATACGGCACTTAAAGCTTAGATCTTCTTCGGCTCATAAAAAAACAGCAACTTCTTCTTCGCACCCTCAAAATCAGCCCACGACTCACAATCAACCTGAAACCCTGCAACCCCGCACGTCGGGAACGCAAATATATCCCCGCTCATCATATTGGCAAAATTCGAAATCCCGTTGTTATGCGAAAACATCGCCACGGAATTCACGTCATCGTTCAAGTCATAAATCACCGATTCGAAGTTGTTTTCATTGGCATTATAGAGTTTTCTATTGGTTAATATTTCAATGTGATACGTTTCGTTGAAAATTTCACAAGTATGTAAAGCGCGCAAAGCCGGACTGGAAATGAACTGATCGATGTGGATTCCGTTTTGCATTAAGTAAGCAGCCATTTTATGGGCGTTTTCAATGCCTCGTTCGGCCAATGGACGATCGAAATCATCGGTATCTTCGGGCCAATCGCTTTTGGCATGGCGCACCAGTATAAGTGTTTTCATACGTATCGAAATTTTGGAAAATTAAAATTAATCAAAAATTTAACAACTTGATCATTAATCTGCTTTAAGATGATAAATTTCACTCACTTTAGGTCTTTTTTTTAATGAAAATAAAAAAATCCATCATAATCTTATTGGTTTTTAAATAATTAAAGTGTGCTTTTCTAACCGTTGAGGCTTAGTTTTTTTTAATTTTGTGCGCAAAGACAAATATTTGTAAATTTGCAGACTATGGGGCAAATAATGGCGGTTGATTACGGAAAAAAAAGGTGTGGAATCGCGGTAACGGATGATATGCAGATCATTGCGACCGGATTGCCGACCGTAGCTACCCAAGATATTTTTGAGTTTTGTACTGCTTATTTTGCTGAAAACAAAGTGGAAGAAGTAGTGGTTGGCTTACCAACTGATTTGAAAGGAAACCTCTCGGAAGTCGAGCACGATATCCTGGAATTTATCAGGAAGTTCCAAAGCCAATTTCCGGAGATTGCGGTGCACCGTTTTGATGAAAGGTTTACCTCCAAAATGGCTTCATTTTTTATCTCCCAAAGTGGAAAAAACAAAAAGAAAAGAGAAGAAAAAGGGTTGATTGACAAAGTAAGCGCTACCCTGATTTTGCAAAATTATTTAGAACAGAAACAAAAATGATTTTACCAATACGTGCATTCGGCGATGCAGTTTTAAGAAAAACCTGCCACAATATCGATCAGGGTTATCCTGATCTCCATGAACTCATTCAGAACATGTATGAAACTATGGAATCAGCACACGGTATCGGTTTGGCAGCGCCACAGGTTGGATTGGATATCCGCCTTTTTGTGGTGGATCTTTCGCCTCTTGCGGAAGATGAAGATTATGCCGATATTGCTGAAGAATTGAAAGATTTCAAGAAAGTTTTCATTAATGCTAAAATCCTCGAGGAATCTGGTGAAGAATGGAAATTTAATGAAGGTTGTCTTTCCATACCCGATGTTCGCGAAGATGTGAAGAGAAAAGAAACCATCCTTATCGAATACTACGATGAAAATTTCGTGAAACATACCGATACTTTCTCCGATATGAGAGCCCGTGTAATTCAGCACGAGTATGACCATATCGAGGGAATTCTTTTCACCGATCACCTAAGTTCTTTGAAGAAAAAACTAGTAAAAGGCAAATTGGTGAAAATCTCTCATGGTGACGTAGCTGTAAACTATAAAATGAGATTTCCAAAATAAGTAAAAACGAACAACGGAAGTTTTATCAATCGGTAATCCGCTTTAAATATCATAAAAATTCAAACAAAAAAATAAGAAAATGCAGTTAGAAAAAATAATTTCAATCTCTGGAAAACCAGGGCTTTACAAATTAGTTTCACAGTTGAAAAATGGTTTTATCATTGAAGATGTTATGACCAAGAAGAAAGTAAGTATTGGCAATACCTCACAGGTTAGTTTGCTAGATAACATCGCGATGTTCACTTTCGATAAAGAGGTTCCTTTGTTTGAAGTCTTTGAAAACATTGCAAAAAACAACGATTATAAAGAAACCATTTCTCATAAATCTTCAGATGCTGACCTTAGAGCTTTTATGTTGGAATCGCTCCCGGATTACGATACCGAAAGAGTATATGTTTCCGACATCAAGAAATTGGCGCAGTGGTATAACATCTTGAGCAAAGCAGGCTACATCACTCCTGAAAGTTTTGTGAAAGCGGAAGACGCTACAGCGGAAGGTGCAGAAGAAAAACCTGCTAAAATCGAGAAAACAGAAACGAAAAAAGCAGCTCCGAAAGCTGAAAAACCTGCTGCCCCAAAAACAAAAGCAGCTACTTCAACTGCAAAAGCAGCTCCGAAAAGTACCCACAGAAAAATGGGATAATCTCTTTTTCAATCATCATTTAGCTTTGTCAAAGTTTGTAACTTTGACAAAGTTTTTGTTTTCAGGAACATCGTTTTCAGAACTCAAGCATCTTTAATTCCCAATTTAATCCCTTTTCCAATGAATACCAAAGAACAGAAACTCGAAGCTTTTTCAAAATTGTTAGATATTATGGACGATCTTCGGGAGAAATGTCCGTGGGACAAAAAGCAAGATTTACAATCTCTGAGACCCCTTACTTTGGAGGAAGTTTACGAACTTTCGGACTCATTGTTGAAAGAGGATTTAACCGAAATTAAAAAAGAACTCGGCGACGTGTTGCTGCATTTGGTTTTTTATGCGAAAATTGGTTCCGAAAAAGGCAGTTTCGATATCGCGGATGTCATCAATTCTTTAAACGAAAAACTCATTTTCCGTCATCCCCATATTTACGGAGATGTTGAGGTAAAAGATGAAGAAGAAGTAAAGCAAAACTGGGAAAAGTTGAAACTGAAAGAAGGCAATAAATCGGTGCTTTCCGGTGTTACCAAAGGAACTCCGAGTATGGTAAAAGCTTTTAGAATTCAAGAAAAAGTAAAAGGAATTGGTTTTGAATTTGCCGATGCCGAAGACGCCTGGAAAAAAGTAGATGAAGAACTCGCGGAGTTCCACGCAGAAAAAGATTTAGCAAAAAAAGAAGTGGAATTGGGCGATGTTTTCTTTTCGCTGATCAATTACGCCAGAATCTTAGGAATCAACCCAGATTCTGCTTTGGAAAGAACGAATACAAAATTTATCGACCGATTTCAGAAGATGGAAAATTTAGCGGATCAAAAAAAAATAAAATTAGAAGATTTATCACTGGAAGAAATGGATCTTCTTTGGGAAGAAGCCAAATTACTGAAATAATGCATGCATGAAATTTAATCACCGGCTCAACACCCACGTACAAGCTTTTTTAGAATTAAAGAAAAGCGAAAGACTTTGGCATTTTCCTCTTTTGGCAGGACTTTGCGAAGAACTCGATTAAAGAAGAAAAGATACACCGAATTGGTCGCAAGTTTAATCATTGGATTTGCGATGTTTTTAGGATTGATGATCGGGCATTGGTTGGAAATGAAAAGTGCCTATTGGATTCCGGTTTCCGCATTGGCAATACTTCAAGGCAAAGATCTTTTCCATTCATGGCAAAGAAATCTGCACCGAATTATAGGAACGCTCCTAGGAATTGGAATTACATGGTTGCTGCTTTCTGCAAAACCTTCCGGTTTGGAACTGGTTTTCCTCATCGCGGGGTTGCAATTCATTGTGGAAGTATTGGTCGTTCGAAATTATGGTTTGGCAGTGATTTTCATTACGCCATTGACGATTTTCTTGGCAGAAAATGCTACAGGATTATTTACCGATGTGAACGAATTGATGGAAGCCCGAATTTTAGACACCGTTATAGGAAGTTTAATTGGCGTGTCAGTAGGATGGATATTGCATCATAAAATTTTGGTCACCAAACTTGAAAAACAACTTCGCAGCGCACAAATTCAATGGCGCAGAAAATAATAAAATCCATCTCAGCATTGAGGCGGATTTTTTTTTGAAAAAAATAGTCTTAATAATTCATAATATTTTTTTAAAACAGGGCGTATTTTCAATTCGGATTTTGCGTATATTTGATTCTGTTCAGTATGAACCTATACTTTCGACGGCGATTACATCAAAGGTACAGCTCTGGTTTACGTCACCAAAAATTTCAACGCTACCGGTGGAACCATCAACATAACTGAAAAAACGGACTCCAAAGTTTCAGGAAAATTCGAAGCTACCGGAACAGGAAACGGAATTACAAAAGTTTACGGAACGTTCACAGGTATTCCGGTGAAATAAATTTTCTGCCAAAATCATTCTTGTAAATGCAATATTTTCCTCGGATGAAAAATTTCTTATTTTGTGCTTTTTCATAGATAAATTTAATTTCAATTCATTAGAAAAAAAAATCCAGTTGAGCAGATCAACTGGATTTTTGTTTAAAAATATTTTCATTAAATATTTCTTCTAGGAAAGGGTAGTTCTTAAAAAACTTCCGCTCAACAACACTTTCATTATTGAACTTCTAGCGATCAACTGAAGTATTTTACCGAGCAGCTATTGATAAAACTTTGTATTACTCTTTTTTATGATAATCTCCGGCTAAACTTGAACCGCCTCCACAAAAGTAATTTAATGCGAATCTATCATCAAATTTCGAAGTAAATACTTCAGCTGTTTTATCCTTAAATAAAATCGTCATCGTGCCTTTTAAATCTTTATTGATGGTTTTTAAATCAACATCAATCTGATTATTCACTAACTTTCCTTTGCCTTCAAACGTACACCCTTTCACAGCGCCGGTAAATGAAATCTTGACTGAATAAATACTGTCATTTTCAGATTTCAATTCCAGAATTTCGTTGTAACCTTTTCCGTTCACATTGCTATGATACGTACCGTTCAACTGAGCGGGCGTATAAGCTTTTACTTCTTTAAAAATATAATTTTTGGCTAATTCACCGCTAACTTCTTTCTTGTCAGCATCCAATCTTATCAACGTTTTGTTGGGTTTTACCAGATAATATTCTTTGGGCGAATTTGGGATCGTTACTTCAATAATATCATGATTCTTGTTCCAGGTACCATACTCGTTTTCAGAAGTACCGTCGATGTCTTAATACGAGGTACTTTTAACCGCTTTGTTGTCTTTTTGAAAGGTAATATAGGTTTCGATTCCCATACAATCTGCGCAAGGCAATGTTGCCGTGTAGATTCCTGAAGGAAAATCATTATTTTGCTGTGCCTCTGTTTTTGTCTGCTCTTTATTTGCAGTGTCAACGGTTGATTTACTGTCGCTGCAAGAAACAAAAATGGTGGTTAATGCTGCTACGGTTAAAAATTTAAATCTGTTCATTATTTTTTTTATTGAGATTAATTTAAAATGTTTGATGACCTAAATAATGATTTTAAAAAGGCTACAACTCCCTTACAAAAAAGTGACCATTCTAGAGGTCTCTTCAGGATTTTTTTGAAAATTTTTGCGATGAAAGTGGAATGTTGGAAACTAATGAAGGTTTTGTCCAGCAGAAGTTACATTTTCGACTTATAAACCCAACGAAACTCTGATATGTTATTATTTTAACTCGTAGTGCATTATTAAATTAAAGATACTTTAATTTTGTTCATTTTTCTATTAAATACAAAAACATTTACAAATTGAATAAAAGTTAGAGC